>CAMFKP010000004.1 GCA_945957385.1 uncultured Aeromonadaceae bacterium | reverse complement strand
CGGTCACCGGGGTGGCGGCCACCCGGGTTTCACCGGCGAGACTTTCTCTCGGTATGGCTATTTGCATCCTCTGTTCCTGTCCTTGTTTAACAAACCGGGATGGCGCCGGTCACGGCGCGTGCGGGAAAAAACGGGAGGCCTAGGCCTCCTCGTCGTCATCATCATCGCTCTGCAGTGGCCGCTGGATCGGCAGATAGATCTCGACGCGGTCGCCGGCACTGACCAGGGTTTCCGGAGTGCAGGGCTTACCGAAGATGCCGACCTTGTGCTGTGCCAGATCCAGATCCGGAAACTGCTCGAACAGCGTTGACGAAAGCAGGGCTTCGGCAATCGTCACCGGCTCTGGCATATCGACATCAAACCAGATGCCACGGGCGCCGCGGGCGTGGGCAATGCTAAATTTCATCGTCACTCTCCTCAGGCGGTGGCCGTGGTGGCCACTGGGGTACGACGGGCCGTCACGTACTTGGCGATCAGCGCGCGGCGCAGACGGCCGAGCGCCAGCAACAGTCCCATCACCACGAAGCCGCCGGGGGGTAACAGCATCAGCAAAAAGCCGTGATAGCCGGGCAGTATCGTCATCTCCATGAACTTGAAGTGCGGCCCGAGCAGCAGCGACGCGCCGGAGAACAGGGTCCCGCTACCGAGGATCTCGCGGACGGCGCCAACACTGGTGACGCCAATAGTGAAGCCGATGCCGGTGGCGATGCCATCAAGCATGGCCGCCAGCGGTTTGTTCTTCATCGCGAACGCCTCGGCGCGGCCCAGCGGAGCACAGTTGGCGACGATCAGCGGAATGAACAGCCCCAGCACCTTGTGCAGATCGTGCATCCAGGCATTCATCGTCAGATCGAGCAATGTCACCAGAAAGGCGATGATCGAGATGAAGATGGGGATGCGGATCTGATTCGGCGTTACCTTGCGCAACAGCGAGACGATCAGGTTGGAGCCGGCCATCACCATCATCGTCAGGACACCGATCCCGAGGCCATTGGTCGCCGAGGTGGTGACCGCCATCAGCGGACACAGTCCCAGCACCTGCACGAAGGTCGGGTTATTGCGCCAGACACCGTCCAGCAGGATGTCGCCGTACTTCGGCTCACCGGCGGCGAGCGAGGTGGTTCTTGGTTGCATCATAGTTTGGCCTCCGGTGAGACATGCAGCAGTTCATTCTTGTGGGCGGCAAACAGTTCCAGCCCTTCGTGTACCCCTTTGACGACCCCCCGCGGCGTGATCGTGGCGCCGGTGAAGGCGTCAAATTCGCCACCATCCTTCTTGACGTGCCATTGCTTTTCACTGGTGTTGTCCAGCGACTTGCCATTGAAGCCGAGGATCCACTTGCTCTTGGCCAGATCGATCAGGTCGCCCAGGCCGGGTGTCTCCTTGTGCTCGGTGATGCGCACGCCGGTCAGCTCGCCGTTGGCGTTGATGCCTAGCAACATCTTGATTTGGCCCGCATAGCCTGTGGTGTCGGCAAACAGCACTATGCCGCTGGGTTGGCCCTGTTTGCGGCCAAGAAAGAAGTGCACCGGCTGGCCGTTGATCACCAGGCGATACTCTTCGTTGCTGATGCGGTTGTCATACAGGTCGGATGGAAAGACCTGGGACAACATGTTCTGGGTATCATCCAGCTGGCGTTGCACTATCGGAGCCGCGGTCAAGGCGGCCGCGACGGCCAGCACCAGACACAACAGCAGGATAAAGCCGCCAAGCTTGGCACTCTGGATCGAGGGCTGATCATGGCGTGAGACAGTGGCGGTCATGATTGGGCCTCCTTGGTCGGTTGATAGCCATAGGCTTTCGGACGGGTGTAGTTGTCGATCAACGGCGTGGCGGTATTGGCCAGCAGTACGGCAAAGGCCACGCCTTCGGGAAAGTTGCCGAAGGTGCGAATGATGTAGATCAGAAATCCCGTCAGCAGGCCGAAGATCACCTTGCCAAGGTTGCTGGTCGGGCTGGTGACCGGATCGGTGACGATGAAGAAGGCGCCGAGCAGCAGGCCACCGCTTGTCAGTTGGGCCAGTGGCGGTGTGATGCCGGTCGGTGACAGCCACCAGTGCAGGGTGCCGGGGATCAGGCAACCGAGCAGTGTCATCAGTGGCGCATGCCAGGTGAACACTTTTTGTTGCCATAACCACAGACCGCCCAGGGCCAGCAGCAGTGCCGAGGTTTCGCCCATGCTACCGCGGATCAGACCGAAGGCATGGTGCATCCAGTCGAACGCCAGGTGGTGACTCTCCTTGAAGTAGCCCAGCGTGGTGGCGCCGGTGGCGCCGTCGATCTCCTGAATATAGAAATGACCATTCATGAAATCGGAGGGCATCACCCAGCGCGTCATCTCAACCGGGAACGCAATCAGCAGTACGACCCGGGCCAGCATGGCCGGATTGAACAGGTTTTGGCCCAGTCCGCCGTAGATCTGTTTACCGAATACCACGGCAATCATGCTGCCCAGTGCACCCAGCCACAGCGGAGCATGGGGCGGCAGGCTCATCGCCAGCAGCAAAGCGGTCAGGATGGCGGCACCATCATTGGCTTCGCCATTGCCATGGGGATTGAGCTTGAGGCTAATCACTTCGCAGCAAACGGCGGTCAGCACGCAGGTCAGCAGCAGGAACACGGCGGGCATGCCAAATTGCAGCATCGCCAGCAGGATCGCCGGCAATAACGCCAGATTGACCTTGAACATGACGTGACGAATGGTCACGCCTTCGTGGGCATGAGGGGCACTGAGCATCATGATGTTTTCTCCTCGGTGACAGCGACACGCCGCGATGCACGACGGTTACCGGATTGCGCCGCTTTGGCCGCCTTGGCAGCTTCACGGGCCTGAGCCTCGCGCTCGAGGCGTTCGCGCCGGGCGGCGCTGTTCAAACAGGTGCGTTTGGTCTTCTGCTCGGCCAGGCGCTGGCGATACAGCTCCTGCTGACCCCAGTCAAAATACTCGGTCAGTGGAATGGCCGCCGGGCAGACATAGGAGCAGGAGCCGCACAGCAGGCATTCGTTGACCCCCATCTTCTTGGCGGTGTCGAAATTGTCGATCTTCAACTCGGCGACCATCTCCAGCGGGGCCAGGCTCATCGGACAGGCATCGACACAGCGTCCACACCGTACACAGGCGCTTGGTCGTGGGCTGGGTAACTCATCTTCGTTCAGCAACAGTACGCCGCTGGAGCCCTTGGTAATGGGTTCATGCAGGTCGGTGAAGGCTTTGCCCATCATGGGGCCGCCCATCACCATGCGCGCCGGCTTGTTTTTCAAGCCGCCACAAAATGCGATGATCTCGGACACGGGTGTACCAATTGGCACCATTAGGTTCGACGGGCGCTCTATTGCACCACCGCTGACGGTGATGACGCGGTGCGTCAGTGGCCGGCCGAAGCGCACCGCGTTGAAGATGGCGATGGAGGTGCCGACGTTCTGTACCAGCACGCCCATCTCGGTTGAGCGCTTGCCGCGCGGGATCTGCTGGCCGGTGATCGCCTCGATCATCTGCTTGGCCGAGCCCATCGGGTAGAGGGCCGGCAGCGCGACAACATCGACTGTCGGTTCATCGGCACACAGCGCATCCATGCGCGCCAGGGCTTCGGGCTTGTTGTCCTCGATGCCGATATAGACGTGCTGCGCCTTGGTGATCTGCTGGATAAATTTGATGCCACCGAGCAACTGCTCACCCTGTTCGCGCATCAGGCGGTCGTCAACGGTAAGGTAGGGTTCGCACTCACTGCCGTTGATGATCAGCGTTTCTATGTTATGGCGCAGGCTCATGCGCAGTTTATCCGCGGCCGGGAACATGGCGCCGCCCATGCCGACGATGCCGGCCTGTTCGACCAGTGACAACATGGCATCGCGCTCTGGTAGCTCCTCAAGCAGCTGCAGTGGCGAAACCTGGCTCTGTTCGGCACTGACCTTGATGATGATGCTGGGCTTGTTACCGCTGGTGATCTCGGTGACCTCGCCTGCCAGTGGGCTATGCACCGGTACCGACATACGGCCATTGCCACGCGCAATGATCTGGTAGGCCTTGACCTGTTCCCCGACTTTGACCACCGGCAGCGCCGGGGCACCCGAGTGTTGTTGCAGACGCAGGATCAGCCGGCTGGGCAGGTAGAGGGTTTCCACCGGCAGGTCGCTGGTCAGCTCCTTGCGGCTCAAGGGGTGGATACAGCCGTGCGGCTTGAGTTTGGCATTAAGCATGTTGGGCTCCTCCGAGGGATACTGCGGGCTGACCGGGTTTGCAGACCTTGCGGCTGAGTAATGGATCCGCGTGCAGGGCAATGCCCTGGTGTGGACAGACGGACAGGCAGGCGGAACAACCGGTACAGGCGTCGCTGATGACGCCATGCAGCTGGCGTGGGGCTCCGACGATGGCGTCGTAGCTGCACTGCTTGATGCAACGGCCGCAGCCATCACATTCATCGGCATTGATGGCAGCCACCATGGCTTCGCTGCCGGCACCCTCGCTCAGCTCCACCCCTAGCACAGCAGCGATTTTCTGTGCCAGTTGTTGGCCGCCCGGTGGGCAGATGGTTGGCGCGGCTTCGTGCTTGGCCATGGCGATCGCCGCCTGACTACAGCCGGGGTAACCGCATTGGCCACATTGGCCGTTGGGTAACATGTTGGCAATCTGCTCGGCCAGCGGATCCCCTTCCACCTTGAAGTGGATGGCGGCATAACCCAGGGCATATCCGATGACAGCCGCGACCAGCGGGATCGCGATCAGTGAGAGTAACAACATCATGATTTTATCCTCCGTCAACCCGCCAGCCCGCCGAAGCCGGCGAACGATAACGCCAGAATCCCGGCTGTGATGAAGTTGATCGGTTTGCCGGCAAACAAGCCCGGCAATTGCGAACGATCCAGGCGTTCACGCAGTCCGGAGAACAGCACCATCACCAGGGAGTAGCCCAGCGCAGAACTGAAACCGAAGAACAGGCTTTGGATCAGGTTCAACTGTTCTTGAATGACCAGCAGTGCGACCCCGAGGACCGCGCAGTTGGTGGTGATCAGCGGCAGGTAGATGCCCAGGGTGCGATAGAGCTCTGGGCTTTGCTTGGCGACAAACAGTTCGGTCAGTTGTACCAGTGACGCGATCAACATGATGAAGGTCAGCAAGCGCAGGTATTCCAGATCCAGCGGCACCAGAATCCAGTGATCGATGATCCAGCCGATGAAGCAGGAAACCGTGATGACGAAGGTGGTGGCCAGCGACATACCGATGGCCGAGCCTATCTTGTTGGTCACCCCCATGAAGGAGCACAGGCCGAGAAAGCGGGCCAGTACCACGTTGTTGACCAGGCCGTTGGCCAGAATGATGAGCATGATTTCGTTCATTGCAGACAATCCCTTGTACTGGTGGCGTTGTCTGCGGGTCTGCGATTTTTGTGCCATGCCTCAAACTTGCGGTGGCGGATGCCCAGTTTCAGTGCGAATGGTATGCAACAGGGCACAACCGGGGCCGGCGCTGGGCCGCCAGGCGGCACAAATCACTGGCTAACCCCGAGTTTATGTAGGCTTTTATACTTAAAGCTCCGAACTAGTCCCAAATATGTTGTAAAGGGAACAGGACTTGCATTTATGCCCTTAGCGCACGGTTGCCCGGCGACCTGAGCGACAGAACAGACAATTTGTCCGACAAAAGACAGTACAGGTTGGCTGGTGAAGTCCATCTAAGGAGCATACATGAGTCATCTGGCTTTATTTCCTGCCGAAACTGCACTGCTCGGCGGCGGTGATCCGGCTCTGGTGCAGCAGCTGATGCAAGCTCTGCCGGGGGAGCTCTTTTTTCATGTCGTAGAACAATCATCGGTGGCCATTTCGATCACCGATCCTGAGGCTCACATTATTTACTCCAATCAGGCGTTCAGCCGCCTGACCGGCTTTAGCCGCAGCGAGCTCAAGGGGCGCAATCACAATGTGTTGGCCAGTCAACAGACGCCACGCAGCCGCTATCAGGCGATGTGGTCCACGCTGGAGTCGCGGCGTTCGTGGAGTGGCCGCCTGATCAACAAGCGCAAGGATGGCTCCTTGTATCTGGCCGAGGTGACGGTGACACCGGTGCTCGATAGTGCCGGCCATATCAGCCACTTTCTCGGCATGCACAAGGATATCAGTGAGCGGCATGCGCTGGACCAACGCCTGCAAAACCAGATGGCGCTGCTGGAGGCGGTGCTCAATGCGGCACCGATGGCCGTAGCCGTGCTGGATGACAACGAGCAGATCCTGCTGGATAACCTGGCCTATAAGACGCTGCGCAGTGATCTGTCTGGCGGGGAGCCGGCGGCCCGCTTGCAACAGGTGGAGCCCCATGTCACGCCAGCGGGTGTGTTTTTGCCTCTGCGGATTCGCCAGCAGACCCACTGGTTCACGCTGTCCCGCTTACCGATCGAAAGTCTCAGCGAAGAGGCAGGTCACTATTTTGGTCATGGACGGCGCACCTTCAGTCTGCTGTTGATCCAGGATTGCAGCGCCGAGTATGTGCGTCTGGAGCAGGCGCGGCTGGAGCAGCTTCGTCTGCGTCTGGATGAACAGCGGCTACTGCTCGTGGTCGAGGAGACCTTGCAAGCGGCGTCATTGAAGCTGCGAGCACCACTGAATCTGTTGCAGGCGGCTGAACGGCTCGAGCCGGGCAATCAGCTTAATCCTGCGGTACGGGCTGCCCGTGAAGAGGGGGAGCGGGCGTGGCAATGGTTACAAGACAGCCGCCCAAATCCGGCGCTGGAGGCGCGGCAGCCGCTACGGCTAGCCTCCTTGCTGGCGGATGTGGATGCCCTGTTGCGTCCCCGGCTTTTGCCCGGGCAGACCTGTGAACTGATGCTGCCGGATGCGGCGATCCGATTGGAGGGACAGCCACTGCGTTTGACTCTGGCTCTGTGGCAGCTGCTGGAACAGCTACGCCTGCGTCTGCCTGCTGAGGGGGGGCAGCTCAGCGTAACCAGCCATATCACTGAACAGACCATCTGTTTGTTACTCGAGGACTCCGGCCCCGCGCTTGATGAGCTGGCTGACTATCACAGTCTGCCCTTCAGCTGTCTGTGGCAGCGCAATGAGGGCGCCGAGTTGGCCTTGTCGTTGGTGCAGGGAATCGTCAACGACCACAGTGGCATCATCGCCATACTGGCCAGCACGCTGGGCGGAGTTCAGATCCATCTTGAATTGCCTTTGATGCTCGACGACGGGAGGTCATGATGAGCAGTACGATTTCTTCCTCTGTGGCCACAGGGGTTGCTGCTAGCCAGAAAGGACTCAGCATGCAGCAACAATTGGCAGCGTTACACCAGATCAGCGTGGTACTCAGCCGCTCACTGGATCTGGAGCAGACGTTGTCAGCCATGTTGCAGAGTCTGCATGAGCATGCCCAGATGCAGTTTGGTCTGGTGTCGTTGTTTGATCACAATCGCAGCGCGCTGTTTATTCAGGCGCTGCACGGCGTGGATCCGGAAGTGATCAAGGATATGAAGAGCATCCGTTACCGTATTGGTGAAGGGATCTTGGGTACCGTGATGCATCAGGGGGAGTCGGTGGTGGTGCCGCGGGTGGCGGATGATCCGCGCTTTCTGGATCGGCTGAATCTGTTTGAATATTCGCTGCCGTTTATCTGTGTGCCGATCCCCGGCGCCGATCATCGGCCGATTGGGGTCTTGGCGGCCCAGCCCAAGTCTGCTGATGTCGAGAGTCTGCCGGTACGTACCCGCTTCATGGAGATGGTAGCCAACCTGACGGCACAAACCGTACGCCTGGTTGGCCAGGCGCGCTCTGAGAGCGAGGCGTTGCGCAGCGAGCGCGACAGCCTGCGCCGCAAGGTGCGTCACCAATATGGGTTTGACAACATGGTGGGGCAGACGGCTTCGATGCGGCAGATCTTCGATTCGATTCGCCAGGTTGCTAAATGGGATACCACAGTGCTGGTGCGAGGTGAAAGCGGCACGGGGAAAGAGTTGATAGCCAACGCGATCCATTACAACTCGCCGCGTGCCAGCGGTCCGTTCGTCAAGCTCAACTGCGCCGCCTTGCCGGACACCTTGCTGGAAAGTGAACTGTTCGGTCATGAGAAAGGCGCCTTTACCGGTGCGGTCAAACAGCGCAAAGGCCGTTTTGAACTGGCCGATGGCGGTACCCTGTTTCTCGATGAGATTGGCGAAATCAGCGCCTCGTTTCAGGCCAAACTGCTGCGTATCTTGCAAGAGGGCGAGATGGAACGGGTCGGGGGAACGGACACCTTGTCAGTCGATGTCAGGGTGGTCGCCGCGACAAACCGTAATCTGGAGGAGGAGGTGCGCAAGGGGCATTTTCGCGAAGACCTCTATTATCGCCTGAATGTCATGCCGATCCAGTTGCCGGCGTTGCGTGAACGCCTGGAAGACATTCCGGAGCTGGCGCGTTTTCTGTTGCAAAAGTTGTCACAAAAACAGGGCCGTGAGTTGAAGATCAGCGATGGGGCGATTCGTATGCTCGTCAGTTATCACTGGCCAGGTAACGTTCGCGAGCTGGAAAATTGCCTGGAACGTGCATCGATCATGTCAGAAACCGGGCTTATTGATCGGGATGTCATACTGTTCAACACGCAAGAATCAACAGCGGTGCTACCGGTTGCCCATGTGGCGCGACCTGTGCTGGCGGAGGGGGGGGATGAAGAGTTGGATGAGCGGCAACGTCTGATTGCGGCCTTGGAAAAGTGTGGTTGGGTACAGGCCAAGGCAGCGCGCTTGCTGGGTATGACACCGCGTCAGATTGCCTATCGTATCCAGATTATGAACATCAATATGCGGCGGATCTGAATGCGATAAAACACAGGGCCCCGAGAGGGGCCCTGATGATTTCATGACGAAGGTTATGGCGCCGGTGCAGCCGGTGTCGGCGGTGTACCGGCCGCGGCGGCCGCCGCTATGACACCGTTGGATTCGAGCTTCTGTTCTTGTCCGGTGCTCATGTTCTTGACGTAGACATCCACCTGGTTGAACGCGATTTCGATATTGTTCTCGCGGAACAGTTGATCGATCCGCCGGTTGATCTCATCAACGGCCGGATTGCGATCGCCGAGCTCTTGCACAAACATGCGCATTTCGTGATCCAGGGTGCTGGCACCGAAGTTCAAGAAATAGACCACGGGTTCCGGCTCGCGCAGCACACGGCTGTTTTCGCGCGCAGCCTGCAACAGTAAAGACTTGGTCTTGTCCAAATCAGAACCATAGGCCACGCCAATCCGCAGGATCACCCGGGTGGTGGTGTCAGACAGTGACCAGTTGGTGAGCTGATTGGTAATGAACATCTTGTTCGGAACAATGATCTCCTTGCGGTCAAAATCGGTGACCGTGGTGGCACGGATACGGATCTTGCTGACGGTTCCGGAGAAAGTGCCGAGTGTGATGACGTCACCGATCCGCACCGGGCGTTCAAACAGGATGATCAGACCAGAAACAAAATTGGCGAAGATCTCCTGTAAGCCAAATCCCAAACCCACCGACAGCGCGGCTACCAGCCATTGCAGTTTGTCCCATGACAAACCGAGTGAGGAGAGGGCGGCCAGCGCACCTAAACTGGTAATGATGTAGGAGAGCATGGTCTTGATGGTGTAGTTAGCCCCCTGTCCCAGTTGCATACGCGACAGGACCAGCACCTCCAGCAACCCCGGGAGGTTCTTGGTCAGCACCCAGGCGGTCACGGCAAAGGCTACCGCCATCAGCAGGTCACGCAGACTCACCGGCTGCAGGATTTCATTCCCTGGGCTACCAACGGAGTGATGCCAAAGCGTAATGCTGTCGAGGTAAGAGAGCACGGCCACCAGATCGGACCATAACCAGTAGAAGCAGCCTGCGAACAATACGAACAGCATTATCTTCGTCAGTCGCAAGGATTGTTGGTTGATCTCTTCCAGTGATATCGGTTTGTCTTCAATCAGCTCGGTCGTATCGGTGTCTTCTTGTTGTTTCAGCTGTTCACGACGGGCAACGGCGCGGCGATGAGCCAAGCGGCGCGCAGCGATCGCCAAGCCGCGGAATGCGGTCTGCTGGATGATGCTCCAGGCCATAAACAGGTAGAAGGTATCGATGAAGCGATTGGTCAACTTCAGAGCCGTGTAGTAGTAGCCCATTGCGACCAGCACGATGAGAGCAATGGGGGCCAATGTCAGCAACATGGCCGCCAACCAGTGCATCACATCCCGTTCCTGGCCCATGCGAGCGCGAAAGATCGGGTAGATGAGCACTAACGTCACGATCAGCATGGTCAAGGTTACCAGCTGGCCGATGGCATCGGTTGCTAAGCGTGACGGCTCCAGCTCACCCAGGGTGGCAACGATGATCAGTGGTATCAGTGAACGCCAGACGTATTTGAGGGAGCGGTATTTGTGGGCGACCTCTGCCGGAGCCTGGCCAAAGTGCGTCTCTGCCATGCCGCCTGGGCGCAGAATTTTCAGCAGCATGCTGAAGGCCATATAGGCGGCAGTGAGCCGCAGCGACATAAACCAGATGACCTTGGGCTCGCTGAGGCCACTGAACAGGAACAGCAATCCGATGGACATGATCAGCAGGGCTCCGGGTAATACCTCAAGCCCAGTAAACAACAGTGCCTTAGGGGTGTGCAGTTGGCTGTCCTTACTCAGACGGCCGATGTCCTTGCTCAGCTTAGTGACTTTGTCGCGTAACAACCGGCGTTTCCAACGCAACAAGATAGCCAGTACCACCATTGGAATAATCAAAATCAGCAACGGCCAGGTTTTCTTCAACCACTCTTCTTTGTGGAAACTGATAGTGGCTGCGTCAAACTGGCTTTTGAGCGCTTTGGGCAAGCCCGTAAACCAGGCCCAGTCCAGGGGTTTATTACTGCTAACCCAGAAGATTTGTTGCTGCAGCGTGAATTGCAGTGAACTGTTGATGCGCTGCAGTTGTTGCTGATTCAGTTTGATGTTGATAGCCAGATTGAGCTGACTGCCCAATTGCTTGTTCAACTGATCCAGTAGCTCTTTGCGGCTATCCAGAGCGTCACTGAGCTCCTGGCGTAGCGATCCTTGATCGCCGGCCGGCACGCCTTGCAACATCTTGTCGAGCATGGCGTCACGCTGGAATAGCTGGTCGCGTTGCTGATTAATATCGAATTGAGCCAGACGTAGATCGGCAATCATCTCATCAAGATCGATGGCGACTTTGGAGTCTGGCAACATCTGGCGCTGTTGATAGAGAATCTTTGATAGCAGCAGGCTGCCTTTGAGCATGGATATCTGTTCATTCAGATTCCGCTCAGTCTGGGTGACACGTTCCAGCCAACCTTTGATTTTGATGTTTTCTTGCACCAGCTGATTGATCTGTTCAGTAGCGCTGATCAGACGTTCACTGAGCTGTTGATTGATTCTGAGTTCTTTGTCGATCAGTGGATTACGATTTTCTGTCGCACTGGCCTCGCTGACGACATCGGCGGCAGTTTTTTCGCTGTTATTGAGTCGTTTGGCATTGATGCGACTCTGTAACGCCTGTATTTCTTGCTCCAGTTGCGTGATTTGCACTCCGGCCAGACTCTGACGTTTGAGGGCTAAATCTTGTAGCGTGGTGTTGTTATCCAGGTCTTTTTGCTGCTGAGCCAGTTGCAGCGTCAGCATTGCCAGTTCGGCATTGAGCAGATGGCGCTGACTATTCGTGAGTTCGCCCTTATTGCTGACGCCATTGAGCTGGTTGCGAATGTCCTGGCTGCGGTTGAAGGCTTGACTCATGCTAACTTGCACGCGTTCTGGCAAGGTTTGCAAGGTGGTTAGCTGACTGCTGGCTGCCGCCAGTTCTTCCTGTGCCTGCTGCAGTTCACCCATAGCAGAGGTAAGGCGTTTATCGAGTTGGTTGATGGGGAGTTGATCCAGTTGCTTGGCCAGTTTTTCACTGTCAGCAGGTTTGCGGAGTCGATCCAGCTCGGCATTATATTGTTGCAACTTGGCCGGAGCCGCTTCCAGCATCTTTTGCTGGTTCTTCAGTTTGTCTTTTTCTTTATCGATGTTTTCCAGCAACGCGAGGGTTTTTTCCAGATCCTCGCGTTTAGCTTTTTCTGAAACAGTCAATGCCTCGCGTTTGCCCAGCTGATTGAGCTGTTCTTGAATGGACGTTGTGCTGGGCAGATCGGGCAGGGTGACATTCACTGGCGCCGCAGCTGCGAACCAACTCAGTGACATTAGGGTCGAGAATATCAATCCGATAAGAGTGGGGTGGCAACGTGTCGTGCGCACCAACCAGTTTGGGTGAGAAGAATGCGTCATCTTGAGGTGCTAATCCTGTTGACTGAAGACGTGGGGCACCCGTATCAGCGGGGCATGGCGCGGTATTCTAGCACCAATGGATTGTGGCAAAACAAAAAAAAGACGACCCAACTGGGTCGTCCTTTATTTCCTTGTACCACCTAATCGTGGTGAGGATGATTACAGTACGTGTACAGAGGCGGTGTTGGTGGTGCCGCTCGGTACCAGAGCACCAGAGACCATCACCACGGTATCACCCTTGGCAGCCAGGCCAGACTTCAGCGCTTCTTCCTTACCCAGACGGTAGAAGTCATCGGTAGAGGCGATCTTGTCAACCAGTACCGGAACCACGCCCTTGGACAGCAGCAGCTGTTGAGCGGTCTTGGCGTTGGTGGTCATTGCCAGGATGAAAGCAGTCGGGAAGTACTTGCGGATAGCGCGAGCAGACTTACCACCTTCGGTAGCAACCACGATCAGCGGGGCATCCAGCTTCTCGGTGGTTTCAACAGCACCCTTACAAACGGCTTCGGTGATGCTGCGCTTGGCAGCTTCAGCGACGTCCAGACGTGAAGTCATGACACCATCGGTACGGTTACAGATGGTAGCCATGATGGTAACGGCTTCCAGCGGGTACTTACCCTTGGCAGACTCACCAGACAGCATAACGGCATCAGTACCATCCAGAACGGCGTTGGCAACGTCACCGGCTTCGGCGCGAGTAGGACGCGGGTTCTTGATCATGGAGTCCAGCATCTGGGTTGCAGTGATAACAACCTTGCGTGCCTTGTTGCACTTTTCGATCATCATCTTCTGAGCGAAGATAACTTCTTCAACCGGGATTTCAACACCCAGGTCGCCACGTGCAACCATGATACCGTCAGACACTTCGAGGATTTCGTCGAAGTTATCCAGGCCTTCTTGGTTTTCGATCTTGGAGATGATCTGGATGTTTTGGCCACCGTGCGCGTTCAGGTGCTCACGCATGGTGATGACGTCTTCCTTCTTACGGATGAAGGAGGCTGCGATGAAGTCAACGCCTTGTTGGCAACCGAATACCAGGTCAGCCTTGTCCTTTTCGGCCAGTGCCGGCAGGGAGGTCTTGACGTTCGGCAGGTTAACACCCTTGTTTTCGCCCAGTGCGCCGTTGTTCAGAACCTTACAGATAACTTCCTTATCGGTAACGGCAGTGACTTCCATACCGATCAAACCATCGTCAACCAGTACAGTGTTGCCAACTTTCAGATCCTTGGCGAAACCGGCGTAGGTTACTGCCACACGATCCTTGTTACCAACAACAGTGGTGTCGGTGGTGAAGGTGAAGGTCTGGCCAGCGACCAGATCAACATCATTGCCGCCTTCCAGCTTGATGGTACGGATTTCCGGACCCTTGGTGTCCAACAGGATGGCACACTTCTTACCGGTCTCGGCACAGACTTCACGTACATTCTTGATACGGTTGCCGTGCTCTTCGTAGTCACCGTGAGAGAAGTTCAGACGCATGACGTTCATGCCAGCAGACAGCATTTTGGTCAGCATTTCCTTGGACTCGGTCTTCGGACCGATAGTGCATACAATCTTGGTCTTTTTCATCGAACTAGAATCTCCGAACAGTCATATCCAAAATTTCCCGCGAGCATTCTACAGGTAATGCGGCAAAGTGGAGAGAGAGGAAAACCGTTTCATATGAAATTCTTCACTTTTATTGCGCTGGCGCAGGAATGTAAGGAGTTTCTTTCCACTGTGTAACATGACAGTAACCTCAAAAAACGAACAGTTGATGAAAAAATAAACCGTTGTTGGCTGTGTTGTCCGTTTTTGGTGCGTCCGAACGTAGTCATCGCGATAAAAAATGTAGGCGTTTACAGTGAAAGCCTCTTGGATGTTGATGCATAAACCATCGCTTTGATGTGCATAGAGCCGTTGCTGTTATCAGGCGGTGAATACACTTAGCAGCTTGTGTGATCTTTGCCACAAAGCTGCCAAGGCTGTGGGATTTGATGCGAGATACAGAGTGAAAATATTTTATATGTTTATGAAAAATAAGAATATTATTTGCGGTTGGGAATGGGTTCAATCTTTGCACAGACCAGGCAGACCGACCAAAACTGCTTGATGCAAGGAATGCTTATGTCTTCATCCGTCAGGACTCATACCAAAAGCTGCGGTAGCAGCTGTCAGCCAGGCACAAGTGGTGCAGCCTCCGCAGGGCTTTCGAGGGCTACTCTCGACAAGGTTGCACAGCATCCATGTTACTCACCTACGGCACATCATCGTTATGCGCGAATGCACCTGGCCGTTGCACCTGCGTGCAATGTGCAGTGCCACTACTGCAATCGTAAGTTCGATTGTGCCAATGAGTCACGCCCCGGCGTGGTGTCAGAAGTCTTAAGCCCTAAAGATGCTATTCGCAAGGCGAAGGCTGTTGCAGCGGCGATTCCCCAGCTTTCTGTTATCGGCATTGCAGGACCAGGTGATCCGTTGGCTAATGCTGCGAGGACATTCGACACCCTGGAGGGGTTACGCAGCGCGCTACCCGATGTGAAATTGTGTGTCTCGACGAATGGTCTGGCTCTGCCGCAGGCAGTGGACTCTTTGGTTCAGTTAGGTGTCGATCACGTTACCATCACGATGAATGCAATTGATGCCCATGTTTCGGCAGGAATCTATGACTGGATCTATTTTGATGGCCAACGTTTGACCGGGCGAAATGGGGCGCAGGCATTGATTGACCAGCAGCTCGAAGGAATGCGGAAGCTGGTGGAGCATGGCGTACTGGTGAAGGTCAATTCGGTCTTAATTCCCGGGATTAATGATGCGCACTTGCCTGAGGTCAGTGATGCCATCCGGAATATGGGGGCTTTTTTACATAACATCATGCCGCTGATATCTCGGCCCGAACATGGAACCTATTTTGGGCTCAATGGGCAGCGCGAACCGTTGCCTTATGAGCTGGAACAGGTGCGGGAACTGTGTGGCGGATCCATGCCACAGATGAGTCATTGTCAACAGTGTCGAGCCGATGCTGTTGGCATGTTGGGGGAGGATAGAAGTCAGGAATTTAATCTCGAGCAGCTTCCTGCACAAACCGAGCCCTATCATCACACCATGCAGCGACGAACCCGCATCCAGGCTGCTTTGTCCACCCAAGGAGCGTCTGAGGATGAAGATGCCTGTCTCGTGGCGGTTGCCAGTGACGGGGGCGAAGCAATTGATCAACATTTTGGTCATGCCCGTCGTTTCCATATCTATGCCGTATCCAGTGAGGGGGCAGTTCGGGTCGGTGAGCGTCATGTTCCACTTTATTGCCATGGCAGCAGTGAGTGTGACCAAAGTGAACAGCAATCCAGCCTGATGACAGTGCTCGATCTGCTCAGTGACGTAGATGCGGTGTTTTGTGCTCGGGTAGGTATGGCGCCTTGGCAGCAGCTGGAAGAGGCTGGCGTGCAACCTGTGGTTGATTATGCATGGCAACCTATTCGGGATGCATTGCAAAACTGGTGGTCCTTACGCAGTTCTATATCCCATCAGGCAGTAACACGCCAAGGGGTGGCCTGACCATGAGCATGCAGATAACAGCATCCTGTATGAGTTGTTACAACTGTGAGGCGGTTTGTCCGCGACAGGCGATTGCTCTGGTTGAGGGGCGCTTCATTGTTCGAGCAAAACGCTGTAATGAATGTCGAGAACATAAGCAAGGACCCAGATGTAAACTGGTGTGTCCTGTGGAGGGAGCATTATGTATCACAACGCGTTGAGCCAGGAATCATCCGTCACACAGAACAAAATATGCTCTCCGGTATGGGGCGCTGATCCTGCAAGCCTGGATGAGCCTCGTCATTGGCTTTATCAGCTATTGCACCTATTTATTCAGGGGAAAGGGCGTTTACCTGAGATGATGGGGCTGGAAGCAACCGCTTTTATTCGACTATGTGATGAAGCGGCACTGAGTGAAGGCGTGGATCACTGTGATGAGGCTTTATTCGATCGTTGGCAGCTGATCGGTGCCTTATTAGCGAGTCGACAGCAAGAGCGTGATGATTTGTGTCATTGGTTGTTGCAGTTTGCCGTGCCAGGTGCTGAACAGATGGCAAGTATTATAGCGACGGCCAGCATGGGGTTTAATCATCTCTGGGAGGATTTGGGGCTCGCGTCCAGAGCGCAATTACGTGAGCTGATCCAATGCTGTTTTCCGAGATTGATTGCGATGAATGAGCAGAATCTACGCTGGAAAAAATTCTTTTATCGGCAATTGTGTGAAGCCCAGGGGGCATATTTATGTCGGGCTCCAAGTTGTCATGCATGCTATGAGCGCAGTAACTGCGTGGAGCCCCAGATCGATAATTAATTAAATAACAATGCCAGGGAAGAGAGCGGCTTTTTGTTTTTCAATCCTTGGCTTTGTTGAATAAAGCGGCTTAGCAAGGGGGCGGTGTCGAAATTCAGGCCGCGTTTTCTTGCTTGATGGGTCGCCTCATTCAGAAACCTGGTATAGGCATCAATGTAGCCATGTATCACATCTTGATTAAAGTGATGCCAGTAGATGGCGATGCTGCATTGACCGGCAGCACGAATTGTCTCAGCCAGAGCATCCAGATCAGCTTCTGACTCGATAAAGCCCCAATGAGGCCCATCAGGGTAGTGAGTCGGAGTAAAGAAGGCGTCATCAGAGAGCTGCACGGCGGCCAGAACCTTGCTATCTCCAAGGCTGCCATTACTTTCAAGCAGACGAACCAGCTGGCTGTAGTTCTGTCCGAATAGGCCATGAATCAGTTGTGCATCTTCACTGTTGGCACCGTATTTTTCATACAGTCCAATCAACGCTGGTTTGAACAAAGCCATAGCTCACCCATCAATGAAACCGTTATCATGGAATCATATGAGTTCGCGCAGGCAATGGAAACGAGGCTTGTCACAAAATGAACAGGCATTCTTTATGCTGCTTTATGCAACATCGCATTCCGTGAGCGGTGCATAAAATGTCAGTGGAGCCTCGGTTGCTCATTTGTCTTCTGCGGGGGTATTACCGTATAAATGCGAATTAAGCGGGTGTTCCCAACTATTGTCCAACGCAAGAGCAGAAAACAAAAAGCCTCACTAAAAAGTGAGGCTTTTCAGAGGGTAATTTGGTCGGCGCGAGAGGATTTGAACCTCCGACCCCTGACACCCCATGACAGTGCGCTACCAGGCTGCGCTACGCGCCGAAAATGTCAACCTTTACGGCCAACGGCTGCAGAGTCTATGGGGCACGCTGGCAGGTGTCAACCACTTGACTCGCAGGATGTTTCTATTCGCTGATTATCTGTGCAATCAGCGGCAGAATTACCGACAAACATCGAATGCCGGCATGCCAAGATGCTTCAATCTTGGCTCACTAAAATGTATTTAATCATCTATCATGCGGAGAATTAGGTAACGGTTAGTCGCATTCTTATTGATACCGGCTCCTGAGAAATCATCTTCACTATCTGTTTGATGTGGCTAATCCTAATCACACCTCTGCTGCAAAGATGTTATCTTTGTTAACCAGTTTGATGTTTTAAATGAGCAAGTTGTGCATGACAGCGCGATCTCTAGCAGGAGCAGAGCGCGAATGATGCACCATCCACTATCTAGCTGAGAGCTACTAACAGAATGAAATTGTTTGTCCGCGATTTGACCGTGATTGATGTTTCTTTGCTATCCAAGGAACGAGGATTAGTTGGCGAAAGCTGGCTGGTCGATATAGAGCTGACGGGCGAGTTGAACGAGATGAGCATGTTGCTCGATTTTGCTCGGGTCAAAAAACAGATCAAGAGCATTATCGATGCAGAGGTTGATCACCGGCTGCTGGTGCCACAACAGGAAAGCGCCGTTAAGATTGCTCACACCGCTGAGGGTGACGTGTGGCTGGATTTTATGACCTCAACGGGTTACTCCCTCCATTTGCGGGCACCGGCAGAGGCTTTTTGCATGATGCCGAATGCGGTAGTGGATATTACAGCGGTAACAGCCTACCTGCAGAATCTGATTCGCAGTCAGTTACCGAATAACATTGATGGCTTGGTGATTCGCTTGCGGCCGGAGGCCATTGCCGGTGCTTTTTATCATTACAGTCATGGTTTGAAAAAGCATGATGGAAACTGTCAACGCATCGCACATGGTCACAGATCCATGATTGAGATGTGGGTGGACGGTGCTCGCGATGAGCTATTGGAACAGAGCTGGGCACAACGTTGGGCCGATATCTATCTGGGTTCACGCGATGATCTTGTTGACCCGACGACATTGCAGCTTAGTCCTGCGGCACAGAGCCAACTGACTGCAGCGCACTTGGGGTTTAGTTATCGTGCTCCGCAAGGGCTGTTTCAGTTGGCAATCCATGCCGATAGGTGTGAATTAATTGATACCGATACGACGGTTGAATTGTTGGCGGATTATATTGCGCGCCAGCTGGCGCCACAGCTCTGTGGTAGCTCATTGCGCGTAGTGGCATACGAGGGGGTAGGCAAGGGAGCCATTGCGACGTATTGAGTGCGCGGTTGTCTCGCCCCAAACAAAAAACAAAAGGGAGCCTATTAGGCTCCCTTTTTTATGACGCAGTACCATTAGAGCTGGAATTGTTTGACCAAGCCTTGCTGCTGATTTGCCAGGTCATCCAGCACTGAGCTGGTTTTGGCCACTTCCTGAATTCCTTCATAGTTGGAATCGGAAATATCGGAGATACGGTTGAGATTGGCAGAGATGTCGGCGCTGGTGGCCTGCTGCTCTTCAGCCGCAGAAGCAATCTGGCTAGACATATCACTGATCATCGTAATGATGGCCTGAATTTCTTCCATCGAGCTGTTGGCATTCGAGGTTTGCTGAACACTGGCCTCCATCTCACCGCTGCACTCATTCATGACACGAACCGCACGCTGCACCGCTTGCTGCAAGCCTTCAATCATGGTGCGAATTTCAGCCGTGGAATCAGCCGTTCGCCGTGCCAGGGTTCGCACCTCATCGGCTACCACCGCAAAGCCTCGGCCATGCTCACCGGCGCGCGCTGCCTCAATCGCGGCATTCAACGCCAGCAGGTTGGTTTGTTCAGCAATACCGCGGATCACATCAAGAATATTGCCGATGTTACCGCTCATGTTGTTGACCTCGCCGATCACGCGACCGGTTTCCGTCAGTTTGTTGGCCAATTGATGTGTTGTCGAGATGTTGGTCGCCATGATGCTGCGACCAGCCTCAGAGGCTTTTTCTACTGCCATCACCTGCTCGAGCGTTTGGTGCGCGGCTTGAGCGACCTCCCTGACCGATGCTTCCATCTCGGTCATGGCGGCGGCTACGCTGGAGGTTTCCTGGCGTTGCAGTTCCAACTCCTTGCGTGAGCGCTCAGCAGTAGTGCGGTTATCATGAGCCGCCTGGTTAAGCTGGCTGGCCGCCACCGAGAGCTTTTTCAAAACATCCCGCATCTGTTCAACCAGAGTGTTGACTTGAGATCCAAGGCGACCGAACTCATTTTGACTGTGATAATGCACACGACTGGTCATATCACCTTGAGTCACAGCGGTGAGGACCGTCAGTAATTGACGCAGTGGCGTGCGGATGCTCTTGGCCAATCCCAAGGCGACGGCTACGGCAAAGGCCACGGCTAATAGAACGCCGGTTATCAGCTGGATACGACCCGTGGCCAGCGTATTGTTGGCGTTGTCGATACTCTTGTTCATGACGTTCTGAGCAATTTGCTGCAGCTTGGCCAGCTCTTCTTGAACTGTCACAACCTGCTTACTGGCTTCCTTGGCCTTGTTTTCCAGTTCAACCTGGTTTTTTACCAACACCAGATAGCGGTTTAACAGCCCCTTCTCCGAGGTGGTATCGCTGACAAAGTTGCGGATATAAAGGCCAACATCATTTTCCAGATTTGGCATCTCAACTTTCAGATCGGCAACAGCCTTGTTGTAGTCGTTGATCAGCTTGCGATTGCGTTCCAGCGCGGCAGCGATAGGCGCAGTGGTGGTCTGATTCAGCGCGTCGAGCGTGACGACTTCAATTGGTGATTGTCGAGACTGCATCTCACGGAATACCCCGGCGACATAGCTGTCGTCGATGGTGGTCAGCATGTTGGTCAGCTCCTGCTTGAACAATGGCAGGAATGTCTGGAACTCGCTCTTGGCCTTATTGGTCTGTTTGAGCAATGTCAGCACTTGGGCGCGTTTTTCAGCCAGTGTTGCCGTTTCGTCCAGATAGGTGCGCGAGGCCTGTTCCAGCGGTTCGACATAAGGCTGAATCAGCGGCATCTGAGTGGCGTGCTGTTTGAAATCTTCCATGGTTTCGGTGAACAATTTACGCGACGTCAGCAGCTCCTTGCTGAGACGTTGTAGCTCTGCCGGATCCTTTTCAGACAACACATCCGTTAGCCGCTTGTTGGTCGACAACAGGCTGACTTCGAGTTTATTGGCCATCAGGACGATGGGAGAGGCCTCTTCGGTCACGGAGACCAGTGCTGCGTTAAGTCGGTTTTGACTGACATAATTCAGAACCGAACCGGCCACCAACACACCTATCAGGACTGCAAATCCCAGATAGACGCGATGCAGAATGGAAAGATCAGAGAGGTCAGATAGTCTTATTCTTTTCATGTAATACACCCGCCGAGTTGACTGCAGTCGATCGTTTTGATGTTGACACCCGTCGATCAGGGTAACGACCAACCTTGTATATCTTCTGTAAAAGCTGTCAAATAATTAACAACTTTTCTCACCGGCGCAGACAAAGCCGGAGCTGAGTCACAGTCGCCAGGCGATGGGACTCAGAGATGGCTTGTTGTAAACCGCTTTCATCTTCGAACCTCGGTATCAAGGAGATCTCATGACTGCCGAAGAGACCATTTTCAGCAAGATTATCCGTCAGGAAATTCCTGCGACGTTGTTATATCAGGACGATTTGGTGACGGCTTTTCGTGATATTCAGCCGAAGGCGCCGACACATATCCTGATTGTGCCCAACAAGTTGATTCCAACCGTCAATCAGGTAACGAGCGACGATGAGCTGGCCATGGGGCGACTGTTCACGGTGGCCCGCAAACTGGCCGAACAAGAGGGGATTGCCGAAGACGGTTATCGTCTGATCGTCAACTGCAATCGGCATGGGGGGCAGGAAGTGTATCATCTGCACATGCACCTGCTGGGCGGAGAGCCGTTGGGCGGCCTGTTACCTCAGGCGTGAATCTGTTGGGGCTGGCAAACGCGTTAAGGTAGCTGTTTGATAGCCCGCCCTGCGCACTGAGTTGTGAACCGAGGCCTTGCTCGGTCCGAGCCTATCCTTTCGATGAGAATCTCGTTCATGTTTCCATCTTGCCTTCAATGTAAAACGGTGTTGCTTGGCACACTGATGCTGTCTCTGACCGGACTGACGGCCTGTAGTCAGTTAACGGGCCAGCAAGCGCCGGCGCCCGTTACAACGAGTCATACCGGTCACCAGACTCAGCCAGGGGGAGGCGGAGAGCGCACTGACCAGGTCAGTTATGATCTGCGCCCATTGGCTGTGCGCATGGCCGATGCCTTGCTGGCGAGTCCGGTGAGCCGCGCGCTCAAAAAGACGCCAGGCACCGTTATGTTGGTTGCCCCCTTGGCAGAGCGCGATGATGGCATCGATACCCTGGCTCTGACCGAAGCGATGGCTTCGCGTCTGGCTGCCAACGGTGTCCATTTGGCTGATGCAGAGCAGGTGGCGGCGATTCGCCAGCAACTGGAGTATCGCTCGGCAGACGGCTCGCCGGTGACGGCAGCGCTTGTGCGGCTTGGCAAGCAAAGTGGCGCGACGCACCTGTTCTATGGCCAGCTCAGCCCGGCGTCAGGGCAGTCAGGAAGTCGCTTTCGTCTCGACATGTCGTTGATGGAATTGAAAAGCGGTGAATTGCTTTGGCACAAACAGCTGACGATGACGCGGCAGCAAGCGAGGAAGACGCATCGATGACGTTGTGCTTACCTCCCCGTTTCAGTGGTGGTGTTTTGACGCCGGTATCCGGTGGCCTGACCAATCAGAGCTATCGCCTGGATCTGCAGGGCGAAACGTTCTTCCTGCGTCAGGGAACACCGATGGCGGCCAGGTTGGGCATTCGCCGTCAGCGTGAGCAGACGCTGCATCACATCGCCGCGCAACACGGCATGGCGCCTCAGTTGCATTATGCCGCTCCGGAGCGCGGACTGTTAATTACTGACTGGGTTGCACCCTGTCAGCCGCTGCGTGATTGGTCTGATGATGCGGCGTTGATTCAGCTTGGCACCCGGATAGCCGGCCTGCATGGCATCCCGGTCACTGTTCCCTCACTCCAGCTGGACCTCAAGGCACATATTCACTTTTACCTGGCGCGCATCTGCTTGCGCGAACGCGCCCTGATGCAACTGGTCGAACGTGGTCTGGATTGTCTCACCGGCTTGCCAGTGTTCACTCCCGTGTTCTGTCACAACGATATTCATGCTGATAATGTGCTCGGTGACGCCATGTTGCTGGTGGACTGGGAGTATGCCAGCGTCGGAGACGGTGCGTTTGACCTGGCGGTGGTTTGCCGGATGTTCGAGCTGGATGCCGGGCGGCAGCAACGGTTGCTGCAGGCGTATTGGGATGCTGGTGGCAGGATTTCTGCTGAACGGGTGACCGCCATGCTGCTGGTGGCGGATGTGATGGCCATGCTATGGGCGCGAGTGTTTTGGGAAGCGACTGCCGACGCGCGGTTTGATTCCCTCTACCAGCGCCTGCTGGCACGCTGGTAACGATGAGGAGACGTTGTCCATGACCATCAGGTGGCGTCATTGCGCCATGATCCTGTGTTGCCTGTTGCTGCTCAATGGTTGTGCGGTACGGATGCTTTATAACTGGCTGGATTGGGCGATCGTCTGGAAGCTGGATGACTACTTTGATCTGAATCGCCAGCAAAAAGCCGTGCTGGATCAGCAGGTAGAAGGCTTGTTGCAATGGCATCGCTATCAGGCACTACCCGACTATGTGGTTGCGCTGCGCGCCTTGAGTTTTGATCTGCGGCGGCCACTCAGTGAGGCCGAAGTCGATCAGCATATGCGTACCTTTGAGCGCCTCTCTCGCCAGTTGGCGGATGGTCTCAAGGGGCCGGCGAACAAGTTTGCCGTGGTGCTGACCGATGAACAGATCCAGCGTTACGTGCATGAGCGCTGGAAAAAGCTCAGAGAGCAGCGCGACGAGTACAAAGAGGAAAATGGCGCCAAGGTCTATGCCAGCTTCAAGAAAAAACTGGAGAAAAACCTGCGCAACTGGATAGGCGATCTGGAGCCGGCGCAGCAGCCGCTGATTGAGGAATCCTCGAAGTGGCAGCAGCAATACTACGGCTCCTGGCTCGATTATCAGCAAGTCTGGGTGCAAGCGGTGGAGCAGACGCTGGCCGCTCGGGGGACACCGGCCTTTGAGTCTGGTCTGGTCTCGGTGTTGCTCAAGGGCGACGAGCTGGGTAATGGCCGGTTCAAGCAATACGTGGCGGATTCTCGGGCGCGCAGCGTGACCTGGTTTTCCCAGTTATCCGCGAGCTTGAGTCCGCAGCAGCGCGAGGAGCTCAGAGGAAAACTCAGCGATCTGGCGGCCGATCTGGATGCGCTGAGCAAACGGTGAGGCGATGCGGAATTTGATCGCCGGCATGCTTCGCCGGTGCGGGCTTGGTGTAATACCTTATAGCTGTTATGGTCTTACAAGGCTCCAGACTCATCAGTGACGAGAGGACAGTATGATTATCTATCTGCATGGCTTTGATGCGACCAGTCCGGGCAATCACGAGAAGGTGCTGCAGTTGCAGTTTATCGATGATGATGTCCGCTTCGTGCACTACAGCACTGTGCATCCACGCCATGATATGAGCCATCTGCTCAAGGAAGTGCACAAACAGCTGGCGATGAGTCAGGATCCGAAACCGCTGATTTGTGGGGTCGGGCTTGGCGCTTACTGGAGCGAACGGATCGGTTTTCTGTGCGGCATCCGTCAGGTGATGTTTAATCCGAATCTGCACCCGGATCAGACCATGGTCGGACGCATAGAACGCCCTGAGGAATATGCCGATATTGCGACCAAATGTGTAACAGAATTTCGTAAAAAAAATGCAGGTAATTGCATTTGTATCCTTTCTGTTAACGATGAAGTGGTGGATAATAGGCAAACTGAGCAAGAGCTGAAAGATTATTACAACATCGTCTGGGACGAGCGCGAGACGCATAAGTTTAAAAATATCTCGGCGCACCTGCAGGCGATCAAGGCTTTCAAGCTGTCCTGAGCCGATAGAATCTCTTTTCGGGGAGCTCATCACAGCTCCCCTTGTTTTTTATGGAAGGTAGTGATGACCAAGATTGTAGTTGTAGGTGGTGGCGCCGGTGGCCTTGAGCTGGCGACGAAGCTGGGTCGCAAGCTGGGCAAGCGCGGCAAGGCACAAATCACCCTGGTGGATCGCAATCGTACCCACTTGTGGAAACCGCTATTACATGAAGTGGCTGCAGGTTCTCTGGATGCCGGTATTGATGCCCTGAGCTACCAGTCCCATGCCCGGAATCACGGTTTTGAATTTCAACTCGGCACCCTGACCGACATCAAGCGCGACAGCAAGCAGATCGTACTGGCGCCCATCTATGGCGAGAAAGGCGAAGTGGTGCTCGGCGAGCGCGAACTGGCTTATGACTACCTGGTGATGGCGCTGGGCTCGGTCTCTAACGACTTCAATACTCCGGGTGTGCGTGATAACTGCATTTTCCTCGACAGCCCGGATCAGGCGTTCCGTTTCCACGGTCTGCTGATGAACCAGTTCCTGAAATTTGCCGGTGACTGCAAGCCTGGTGATGACAGCTGTGTGCCGGCACAACAGGTGAAGATTGCCATTGTTGGTGCCGGTGCCACCGGCGTCGAATTGTCAGCCGAGCTGTACAACGCCGTCGAAGAGCTGGCGGCCTATGGCTACCGCAACCTGTCACGCAACAGCCTGAAGGTGACGATCGTCGAGGCGGGCCCGCGCATTCTGCCGGCGCTGCCGGAGCGTATCTCTGCCGCGGCCCATCATGAGCTGACCCAGCTGGGCGTCGATGTGCGCACCGCGACGTTTGTCAGTGAAGCGACCAGTGACGGCCTGAAGACCAAGGATGGCGAGTTGATCGAAGCCAACCTGATGGTCTGGGCGGCCGGGATCAAGGCACCGGACTTCATGAAGGAGATCGGTGGCCTCGAGACCAACCGCATCAACCAGCTGGTGGTCAAGCCGACGCTGCAGACCACGCTGGATGACCATATTTTCGCCATCGGCGACTGCGCCGCCTGTCCGATGGAAGATGGCAAGTTCGTGCCGCCACGTGCCCAGTCGGCACACCAGATGGCCGATCGCGCGCTGGCCAATATCCTGGCGATGATGCAAGGCAAAGACGTTAAGCCATACAGCTACATGGACTACGGCTCTCTGGTTTCGATGAGCCGCTTCAGCACCGTCGGCAGCCTGATGGGTAACCTGATGCGCGGCTCTATGATGGTGGAAGGGCGTCTGGCGCGCTTTGTCTACATCTCGCTGTACCGCATGCACCAGGTGGCGTTGCATGGTTACATCAAGACCGGTCTGATGATGTTGGTCGGCCAGATCAACCGTATCCTGCGTCCGCGTCTCAAGCTGCACTGATCCGCGCTTGCGGCTTGATATGAACTGCACGCTAAACCGCCCTTCGGGGCGGTTTTTTTATGCGCCGCGCAGGCATTGCCGTCGCCTGCCAGCGGCACGGCAGCTTGGATTATTAAGTCAGATTTAATAATCGCTGCAATTAAACAGTCCTTTTTCGAGGTAATTGCGATGCTCGGTGGCCGCGTGGCAGAGTGACAGAGTGGCAATGGGGCTCGCCTTGGTCATGGTGTTCGAGCGCGGATGCGTGCCGCTGCCGTTACGGCACTGATGGCCGGGCTGGGAAATAACAAAGGGTCATTCGCTAAGCGCGCCCTACGCTATTTCAGTGCGGTGGCGATGGAATCAATCCGTCGGGTTTGATTCGTGGTAACAAGCATTGCAAATAGCGTTCAGGTGGGAATGCTTAAATAATTTCTTTTTTAAAATCAGGCTGTTGAAATTAATCGTCATGGCGGCAATTTAACGATTAAGCGCCGGTGCCCTGCAGCACAAAATAGGCGGTGGTGGCCGCAGAAAATAACCTGGCCCCGCTGGCGTTGATTATTTTGCCGCGCCTGTCATCGCTGACAGGATAAATATCAGGGCGGGGGCAGGAGTGTTGGATCCGGGTGCAGTACCGTGAAGCGCTGACGCAAGTCCGGCGTCAGCAACAGGTAGCCCAGGCACCAGGCGCCGACTAACACCATCAGCACCTGAGGGGCATCACAGCGCCAGCCCTGCTGCCAGAGCGCCCAGAGCTGCAAGCCCAGCTCGCTGCTGGCGGACAGGAGTGCCAACCACCAGCCTTGGCGCCATAACCAATGGTAGATCCTGTGCCCGGCGCGATGGCGATAGGCCGACGCCAGCCAGCACAGCGCGGCTGGCAGTGCCAGCACCAGGGCCAGATAGAGCTGCTGTGGATCCGGATAGAACAGCGCCAGCAGATCGGCGCTCTGGGCGCGGCTGGCCAGCGCCATCAACACCAGCCAGTAGCAACGGCTGAGCAGCAACAGACAGCACCACAGCGGCAACGGCAGCGCGGTATAGCCGTCCGGATCCAGTTGCCGTGGCCAGCTGCGTTCCGTCATCGGGTTATTTCACCGGCCAGGCCTGCACCAGCAGGCTCAGCATCGGGCTGTCGTAATAGCTGATCTGGCCATCCATCACGCGGCTACTGCCGACCAGCGGATATTCCCGCAACTGCAGTGTCGGTTGTGCCGTGGCAGCCGGTTGTGACGGCGTGGTCGTGTCGGCACTGCCGGCATACTGGGTTTCCTGGCTCGGCGCGGCAGCCGCGGTCGCCGGCGCGGTCACCAGATGGCGATACAGCAGGTCGGCATCCAGCATCAGGTTGGGGTTGCGGTACAGTTTCACCAACCCTTCAAGCTCCGGTTGGCTGTTGCCATCGGCGGTGACGCTGCCGGCGGCCAGATGTAACCAGGGGGCGCTGGATGAGCTGCCGACCGGTTGGCGCCAGGCTTGATGTAGCAGTATCTGGTACTTGCCACCGGCCTTCAGCCGCGCGGCGACATTCCCCAGACGTAGGTTGTTGAGTGGTAAGCCACCGAGCATGTCGAGTTCGAAGCCGCTGTCGAGGCTCGGTCTGTGACTCGACAGGCTGGCATCTTCACCACCGTGCAGCGCCGGATCCGTGCTGCGGACGAAGGCGATGACCTCGACCTCATACACAGGATCGGCGGCTCGCGCCGGCAGGCTGACGAGCAGGGATAACAACAGACAGGTAACCAATCGCAACATAGAGTCCTCAGCAGGCATGTTTGTTCATGTCACAGAGCAGATCCTGCACCAGTGACAACCGCTGGGCGGCATCGCTGCTGGGGATCTGGAAACGCAGTCGGGTCGGGCCTTCCATCCGGTAGACGCGCGGCTGACTTTGCAGCAGCCCCACCAGATAGGCCGGACTGACCTTGGGTTGTTCGGCGAAGTCAATATACCCACCGCCTTGGCCAACCTCAATGCGGCGGATGCCCAGGCGGGTCGCCAGTTGACGGAATTCGGCAATCTGCAGCAGGTTTTGTGCCGCCGGTGGTAACAGACCGAAGCGGTCGATCAGTTCGATGCGCAGGTCGTCCAGCTCGTCGCGGTTTGCGCTGCTGGCAATGCGCTTGTAGATGGACAGGCGCATGTTGACGTCCGGCAGGTAGCTCTCCGGCAGCAGGGCCGGCAGATGCAACTCGATATCGGTATGTTCGCCCAGCAGTTGATCGAGTGACGGCTCGCGCCCTTCGCGCAGCGATTTGACGGCTTGTTCCAACATCTCCATATACAGCGTGAAGCCGACGCTCTCGATCTGGCCGCTCTGCTCTTCGCCGAGTAACTCGCCGGCGCCGCGGATCTCCAGATCGTGTGTCGCCAGCACGAAACCGGCCCCCAGATCCTCCAGCGAGGCGATTGCTTCGAGCCGCTTGATAGCATCCTTGGTCATCTGCTTGGGGTGCGGGGTCAGCAGGTAGGCATAGGCTTGATGGTGCGAGCGTCCGACCCGGCCGCGCAGCTGGTGCAATTGGGCCAGCCCCAGATGATCGGCCCGCTCCATGATGATGGTGTTGGCGGACGGTACGTCGATGCCGGTCTCGATGATGGTGGTGCACACCAGCACGTTGTGGCGCTGGTGATAGAAGTCGCTCATCACTTTTTCCAGCTCGCGTTCGCGCATCTGGCCGTGGGCGATGCTGATGCGTGCCTCCGGCAGCAGCTCAGTCAGCGTGGAGGCACATTTCTCGATACTCTCAACGTTGTTGTGCAGGTAATAGACCTGACCGCCGCGTTTGAGTTCGCGCAGCACCGCCTCGCGGATCACCGCCTGATCGTATTCGCGGACGAAGGTCTTGATCGCCAAACGCTTGGCCGGTGGCGTGGCGATGATAGACAGATCGCGCATGCCGGACATCGCCATATTCAGCGTGCGCGGGATCGGCGTGGCCGTCAGCGTCAGGATGTCGACATCGGCGCGCAGGGCCTTGATGCGCTCTTTTTGCCGCACACCGAATCTGTGCTCCTCGTCGACGATCAGCAGTCCCAGATCCTTAAAGCGCACCTCTTCGGAGAGCAGCTTGTGGGTACCGATGACGATATCGAGTTTGCCCTCATTCAATTGCTGTAGCGCCAGCTGTTGCTCTTTGGCGCTTTTGAAACGGCTCATCACCTCGATGTTGACCGGCCAGTTGGCGAAACGGTCGCGGAAGTTTTCGTAGTGTTGCTGCGCCAGCAGGGTGGTCGGCACCAGTACCGCGACCTGACGCCCGGCATGCACGGCCACAAAGGCGGCACGCATCGCCACTTCGGTCTTGCCGAAGCCGACATCGCCGCACACCAGGCGATCCATGGTCTTGGCCTGACACATGTCGCCGAGCACGGCATTGATGGCATTGAGCTGATCGGGGGTCTCCTCGAAGGGAAAGCCGGCGGCAAATTTGGCGTAAGCCTGTTTATCATGCCGGAAGGCGATACCGCTGCGCGCAGCACGCTGGGCGTAGACATCCAGCAGCTCGGCGGCGACATCACGCACCTTCTCGGCGGCTTTGCGCCGCGCCTTGCTCCAGCTTTCCGTGCCGAGCTTGTGCAGCGGCGGGTTCTCGCTGCCGCTGTAGCGGCTGATCAGGTGCAGGGCGGTGACAGGCACATATAACTTGTCGTGACCTGAATACTCCAGCATCAGGTATTCGGCCGGCATACCACCGGCATCCAGGGTCTGCAGTCCCAGATAACGTCCGACACCGTGATCCAGATGCACAACCGGCTGACCGATCGACAACTCGGCCAGGTTGCGAATGATGGCGTCGTTATTGCCTCCGCTACTCTTGCTGCGGTCACGACGCCGGCGCTGCACCACTCGTTCACCGAGCAGATCGTTTTCGCAGATCAGCGCCAGAGCGGCGTCTGGCAATACAAAGCCGGATTCCAGTGGACACACCAGAATACCGGCCGGTTCGCTGGCCGCGATAAATGCCGGCAGGCTGTCAAACTCGCGTAACACCAGTCCTAACGGTTGCAGCAGTTCGCGCAGTGACTCGCGGCGGCCCTCGGACTCGACACAAAACAGTGTGCGGCCAGCGAAGTGCGCCAGCATCTGCTGCAGCGGGGCCAGTGGCTGAGCCGACTGGTTATCGAGCGTCAGCTCCGGTAAACGTCCCACCGCCAGGTTGTGACGGCCGGCTTTGTGCTCTGCTGGCAGGCTTTGCAGAGTAAATTGGTTATACGCCTTCAGTGCGGCAAACAGATCGTCCACCGGCAGGTAGAGATCGCGAGGTGGCAGCAGGGGTCTGTGTTGATCGTAACGGCGATCCTCATAACGCCGCTCCACGTCTTGCCAGAAGGCCAGACCGGCATCATGAATGTCGCCATGGGTCAGCAACAGGCTCTGGCGCGGCAGGTAGTCGAGCAGCGTCGTCATCTGTTCAAAGAACAGCGGCAGATAATATTCAATCCCGGCGGGCCACATGCCTTTACTGACCTGCTGGTACACACACTCTGGCGCACGGCTGATCTCGAAGCGTTCCCGGTAGCGCTGGCGGAACAGTTCGATGGCGTCTTTGTCGGTCGGGAATTCATGGGCCGGCAACAGACGCACTTCGGTCACCGGCTCGCTGGAGCGCTGGCTGTCAGGATCAAAAGCCCGCAGCGTGTCGACTTCATCATCGAAGAAATCGATACGGTACGGGTGGGTGGAACCCATCGGAAACAGATCCAGCAAGGAGCCACGGGCGGCAAATTCGCCGTGTTCCAACACCTGCTCGACGGCATGGTAGCCGGCTTGTTCCAGCCGTTGCCGCAGGCTGTGCAGATCGAGACGGTCACCGGGTTTGACCAACAGGCTGAACCGGTCGATGAAGCTTTGCGGTGGCGTGCGCAGCATCAGGGTAGCAATCGGCAGGATCAGCAGTCCCTTGCGCATGCGCGGCAGGTGGTACAGTGTTTCCAGCCGTTGCGAGATGATGTCCTGATGGGGCGAGAAACTGTCGTAAGGCAGTGTTTCCCAGTCGGGAAACAACCAGACCGGCAGTGCTGGCTCGGCCAGCAGAAAGCGGGTCTCCTGTTCCAGGCGTAACGCCGTCGGCGTGTCGGCAACCAGCAGTACCACCGGATGATCATGTTGGCTAACCAACTCGGCGACGGCTAAGGAGAGGCTGCTGCCACTGAGCTGGCCCAGCGTCTGACGCGAACCGGCCGCCAGCAGGGGGGCCAGAGAGAAGAGGTTATTCATCGATCGTGGGTTTCTACTTCATCGGGTTGGCTCGCTGCTCGGCGCGAAGCTTGAGCTGGCGAGACTGGACATGCAGGCTGGCGCGGACCAGCAGCTCCTGATCATCGTGACGCAGGCGGGCATACTCGACGTCGAGCAAGTAACCGCCCGGCGCCGGGTGGCAAGCACTGACGCGGCCATAACAGTAAATGGCGGAGGCTTCATCCTCAAGGAACAGCTTGATGCGCAGCAGTTGGCCGACGGCCAACGGTTGGGCCTCGACAAAGCTCAGGCCACTACCGCCAAAGCGGGTAGTGATCCGATGCAGGGCGGGATCATCCATCTGCGAGAGCAGGTAACCCAATAGCAGATTGATCTTGGCGGACTGCTGGTTGATGACCTCGACCAGGACGCCAAACTCTTCGCCCATGTTGCGCAGCTGGCGTGCCGTGCCGACATCGACATGGGTAATGGCACCGGCGATCCGAAACGGCGCTGGCAGCTCCTGCTCCAGTGCCTCGAGCGTAGGCAGTACGAAATCGGCCGGCAGCGGCTCAACATTTAGCACTATCCCATGTTCCACACTGAAAAACTGTTCACTCACGACAGGAGATTCCTTGTTGCCATCAGGTATTTACATTTATTATCCGCTATCCCTCTTTAATAGCAACGCTCGGGAAAGGCGTGAAATCCACTATCTTTCAACCGTTAAGTCTCGCCATCGGCTTACGATATGCTGGCGCCCGCGGCGATAACCGCTTTGCCTCCTTTATCTCGCTGTTCTCCACCTTCGGTATCGCCATTGGCGTCATGGCGCTGATCATTGTCAGTTCGGTGATGAATGGCTTCGAAGGCCAGCTTAAAAACCGGATCCTCGGGGTCATTCCCCATGCGGTCATCACGCAACAAGCGGGGCGCCTCAGCGACTGGAACCGTTGGGCTCCGTCGTTGTCTCGCTTGCCGGGCGTCACGGCGGTGGCGCCCTTGATTCGTGGTGAGGCGATGGTGCAAGGGCGCGGCCAACTGGCGGCCATCATGTTGCAGGGCGTCGACCCGGCGAATTATCCCGCAGGCGACTTATTGCGCCAGAGCATGGGCGTCGATCGTCTGGCCACACTCAAGCCTGGAAGTTTCAATGTCATTCTAGGGGCGGCTCTGGCGCGTAAACTCGATGTGCTCCCCGGTGACAAGGTGCGTTTGTTGTCTGCGGAGGGCAGTCGCTTTACGCCGATGGGGCGCATGCCAAGTCAGCGACTGTTTACTGTCAGTGGCACCTTTGAGGTGGGGGCGGATGTGGATGACCAGGTCGCGGTGGTGAACCTCGACGATGCCCGGCGTCTGTTGCGCTATCCGGCCAATACGGTGACTGGGTTACGCATCTGGATGCAGGATGCCTTTGCCGTTGGCGAGTTAGCCCGTCAACTACCCGATGCCAGCTTGCAACAACAGGACTGGCGTCATGAGCGGGGGGAACTGTTTCGCGCCGTGGCAATGGAAAAACAGATCATGGGGCTGATGTTGGTGCTAATCATCATGGTTGCCGCTTTTAACATTCTGTCGGCGTTGGTGATGGTGGTGCTCGACAAGCAAGGTGAGGTGGCGATTTTGCGTACCATGGGGATGCAACGCAGCGCCGTGCTGCGCATTTTCATGATTCAAGGCGCCTGGAGTGGCACCTTGGGCGCATTAGCCGGGGCTGTGCTGGGTGTCCTCCTCGCGCTGTTTATTAACCCGTTGTTGCAACTGCTGGGACTCAATCTTTACATGACCGCCGGTGGGGCGGGTTTGCCGGTGAGCATAGTGCCGTTGCAGATCCTGCTCATCACGCTGGGAGCCTTGTTGATCAGTTTCCTGGCGACCCTTTATCCGGCCTACCGGGCCACCCAGATCCGACCTGCCGAGGCGTTACGTTATGAATAAAACCCTGTTGCTGTCCTGTCAGGGACTGACCAAGACCTATCGTGAAGGCAAGCTGGAAACGCCGGTGCTGCGTGGCGTGGATCTTGAACTGGCGGCAGGCGAGATGCTGGCGGTGGTCGGTAGCTCGGGCTCCGGCAAGAGTACCCTGTTACACCTGCTCGGTGCGCTGGATAATCCCAGCAGCGGCCAGGTGCTGTTCAATGGTGAGGATATCCACCAGTGGTCCAGCCGCCAGCAAGCGGTGTTTCGCAATCGCGAGCTGGGGTTTGTCTACCAGTTTCATCACCTGCTTGGTGAGTTCACGGCGTTGGAAAATGCGGCCATGCCGTTGTTGATTGCCGGTGAAGCGGTCAAGTCTGCCAGTGCCAAGGCCGCTGCCATGCTGGAGCGGGTAGGACTCGGCCATCGTCTGGACCATAAACCTTCCGAGTTGTCTGGTGGTGAGCGGCAGCGAGTGGCGATAGCCCGTGCGCTGGTAAATGGTCCCAAGCTGGTGTTGGCTGATGAGCCAACCGGTAATCTCGACCACAAGAGTGCCGATAGCATCTATGCCTTGATGTGTGAATTGAATGCCGATCTGGGAACGGCCTTTGTCGTTGTCACGCATGATCGCGCATTGGCCGCTCGGCTGCATCGCCGCATCTCGCTGGTTGATGGCTTGGTCGTGGAGGCGCAGTAATGTACCGTCCACTCGCGCTGTTTCTTGGGTTGCGCTACAGCCGGGCTCGCCGCAGTAGCGGGTTTGTCTCGTTTATCTCGGCATCGTCAGTGATTGGTATCACGCTGGGGGTCATGGCGCTGATTCTGGGGTTGTCGGCGATGAACGGTTTCGAGCGTGAGTTACATAATCGGGTGTTGTCTGTTGTGCCACATGCCGAGACCACCTTGGTTCGAGGCGAGATGAGTGACTGGCGTGAGGCACGTCAGCTGCTGGAGTCCAGCGACGGTATTATCGCCGCGGCCCCCTTAATCGTACTCAATGGATTGCTGGAAAACGGCGCACGCATGAAGGCAGTACAGTTGCGCGCTGTGTTGCCTGAGGCGGAAAACCGAGTCTCGGCGGCCGGCCGCTTCATGAGTGGGCAAGGCTTGCAGGCACTCAAACCGGGTGAAGATGGCATGGTGCTGGGAAAAGGCATCGCCGATAAGCTGGGGGCCAACGTCGGCGATACCCTGACGCTGATGCTACCGGATGTGTCTGCCAATAGTGATGATGCGGGATTGAGATCACCGCAACAGCGGCGGTTTCGGATTGTCAGTTTGCTGGAAATCGGTGGTCAACTGGATAGCCTGCTGGGCTTCATTCATCTGAGTGATGCACAACAAGCGTTGGGGCTCGGAGATCGGGTACAAGGGTTTAGTTTGAAAACCCGGGATTTAATGCATGCCGAAACGCTGGCCTTTTCGGCAGCCAGCCGTCTGGATGCCCCCATGTACGTGCGCAGCTGGAAGAATTCGCAAGGTTATCTGTATCAGGATATTCAGCTGGTGCGCACTGTCATGTATGTCGTGATGTTGATGGTGGTCGCCGTGGCCTGTTTTAACATTGTCTCGACGTTGGTGATGGCGGTGAACGAGAAACGCAGCGACATTGCGATTTTGAAGACCATGGGGGCAGGGCCTTGGCAGATCCGTCTGACATTCATGGTGCAGGGGGTGGTCAATGGCCTCACCGGTGCCTTGCTGGGCGGGCTGCTTGGGGCGGGATTATCTCGTTATCTGACGGCTGCAATCCACGTAGTCGAAGGCTGGATCGGTCATCGTTTTCTCAATCCGGACATCTACTTCATTGATTTTTTGCCGTCTGAGTTGCATGGCAGTGATGTGGCGATTGTCTGTGGTGCCGCCTTGCTGATGAGTCTGCTGGCGACGCTTTACCCGGCATGGCGGGCGAGCAGTCTGCAACCCGCCCGTGAGTTGGGCCATGGCTAGCGAGCGCATGTTTTGATGCAGTGTGTTAATCGGGCGCCAATATGGCGCCCGATTACTTGTTGCTGCTCGCTCGTTCAGATCCGGAATCGACTCACCATCGCAATCAAAAAGTTAGCCAGCTGATTGAGCGACTCGCAGGCATAAGCCATCTCTTGGCAACCTCTGCCTACACCGCAGATTTGCTTCCCCCATGAACTATGCCCGTCTCATCGTCGTTGCACGCAAGACCGATGCATTGGTCTTGGAATAACTGAAAGAAACATAACTCCGTATCAGCCAGGCCTCTGACGAGGTCGGTTTCAGACACGTCGTGAATTTGCTCTATCTGTTTGTTGGCGAACAGCGTGTGTCCGGTGAGTATCAAAACACACCTGGTTGCTGTGTCGGGCTTAGTGATGTGAACAGGCCTCATGCTTTCAACGATGAGGCCATTCTTGTGCCGGAGTAGAAGGCCAAGGATGGCCTTATGAGGGGATATTATTCGCTGCGACTATCGCTGCGGCGAATAAGGTAGAGGCGCAAATAGTAACCTCCGACACTCAGCAGTACGACGGCGGCCAAGATCAATAGACTGACCTGTCCCCGCTCGACCCATTTCATCAACCAGTCACGGTTATACGCGCCAAAATACCCAAGGTAGACCCAGATTGGCACCGAAATCAGCGCAGCAAAGCCGTCCATCAAGAGGAACCGCAGATAGCCGACGCGGCGGCTCATGCCTGCAGTGATGAAAATAGGAGAGCGTAATCCCGGCAGGAAACGGGCGACAAACAGTACCCAGTGCCCGTATTTTTCGAATTTTTCCTGCACATGGGCGAAACGATGGGGAGGCAAAAGACGGCGGAACAACGGCAATTGCTGAATCCGCTCGCCAAACAGACGCCCCATGGTAAACATGATGCCATCCCCGAGCAGGACTCCGGCCATGCCGACGACGAACATCAGGTGAACATCAGCAAAGCCTAGTCCAGCGATGATACCACCTGCGACCAGCGTAATATCTTCCGGGATGGGAATGCCAAAACCACAAATTAGCAGAATAAAAAATACGGCAAAATAGCCGTAGTCGGTAAACAGAGCGATCAGGATATCCATCGTCTTGTTATGACCTCGAATGCGAACGAGCCGGTAATCATCAGGATTGCCGATGCTCGGCCCACTACATGACAAGCACACCAGCGGGTATGTAAACCGTCCCACACTCTACCCGAGGGGCGAGATTCCGCCTAGTAAAATCATATTATTGTGCTGTTGCCCGGCTTAGGCGTGTGCCAATCATCTGCGCTCAGCACGCTGGCGGTAGCGACGGCAGACAGAGTATCTCCAGCCCGTCTGAATAAGAAGATAGCCTGTGGCACTGCTACAAACGGCCAGCACTGCACAGCCGAGCAGAAATGGTTTACCGATGGTTTCCATCACGCTGCTTAACCACTCCCATGACAGTACGGGGTCAAACTCGACAGCTGGTAGTCCTAGGAGCTGGCGGCCAACATAGTAAGCCATATAGAACAGCGCCGGCATGGTAAGCGGATTGGTTAACCAGACGGTTGCCACCGAGATCGGTAGATTGACGCGCCACAAAATGGCAGCACCTGCGGCCAGCATCATCTGAAATGGAACGGGGATCCAGGCCATGAACAAGCCGACTGCGATGGCTCCGGCCGCAGAGCGACGGTTGAGATGCCACAGCCCGGGATGGTCCAGCCAGCGGGCAAAGCATCGCAAATGTTTATGTTGGCGCAAGGTCTGGGGATTCGGCATCCAGCGTGTTAATAACTCTTTCACTGTTCTCTCTCATCGTCACGATCATCTGGCCAACAGCTTATGTGGTGTGGCATCGGGCGCCAGTAGCTGTTTGCTCTGGCCATGGTTACCAGCAGTCTACTGGTCGTTGCCGCTGCTGGGATGGGTGTGGCTATTGGCCCGCTATAAACAATCTTGGCTGGCTGGGTTGTTGTTCGGAGCTTGCGCCATGCTGGTGTTTTTTAATGTGCAGCTGCGTTGGCTTCACCTGCTTTCTTCAGATGCGAGGGAACATACCATAGCGGGCGAGGTGATTGAATTCGAACAAAGCGAATACGGTCCTCGTTTTCTACTTTCTTTACGATGTCTTGATGGCCAGGAACTGTGGCCGGCACCACGCATTCGTCTCTATCTTGCCAGCCGCCTTTCCGCTGTTCATACCGCGCAATGGTTACCCGGAAGTCGAGTGCAAGGACGAGCCCGACTGAGGCCTGTGCACGCTGCCGCCAATGCGGCGGGTTTCAATCGTGAACGTTGGCTGCTCGGCCAGGGCATCTCGGCCAGCGGTACCTTGCAGCAAGTCTCGGGACTGATGCTTATGGCTGATATCGGATGGCGACAACGCTGGATTGACGCCGCCAATCCACTACTGGCTCGATTACAGCAGGGAACCTTGCTGCAAGCACTGGTGTTTGGTGAGCAGCGAGCGATTGCTGACTCATTGTGGCAGGCATTTCGTAGTGGCGGGATAGTGCATTTGATTGCTATCTCCGGTATGCAAATTGCTCTGGCTGCCTCTATGGGGTGGGGGCTTGGGCGCTTGCTCTGCCTGCCGTGGCAGAACGTGGTACTGCATCGTTGGTTGCCATCGGCCATGGCATTGGTTTTGTCAGGCGGCTATGTCCTGCTCTCCGGTGCCTCTTTGCCAACCCAGCGTGCGTTTTGGATGGTGCTCATCTGGTTGATGCTAAAGCAATTGGCATGGCGGTGGTCGCATTGGCGTATATGGTGGTCTACGTTGGCGTTGATGCTGCTTGGTAATGGTTGGAATCTATTCAATAGCGGGTTTTGGTTATCATTTTTGGCCGTAGCACTATTGCTGCTTGCCACATTGTGGTGGCGACGTCCTTCATTGTGGCGTCTGCAGCTTTGGATGTTTTATGGGTTGCTGCCGTTACAGATCATGTTATTTGGCGGCCAGGGGCTACTTGCGTTGCCTGTGAATATGTTGGCTATTCCATTATTCACCTTGGTGTTGACTCCATTAGGTTTGCTCTCTGGGCTCTTGGTGCCAGTTTTCCCAACAGGCGCTGCATATGGGTTCTGGCTGTGCGATCGATTGCTGACTCCAGCGATAGAGGGGTTGTTATGGATGACTTCGCATCTGGATGGCTGGTGCGAACTCAGTGGCCATCAGCAACAACTACTGTGGTTGTTCTGGGCATTGCCATTTTGTTGGTGGCTACCAAATGCCCGCAGTCTGGCATGTTGTCTGTTATTAGCGATAGCTGGTCTATGGTGTCAACCTGCACCGATATGGCAAGTACATGTGTTAGATGTGGGGCAAGGGTTGTCGGTCTTGGTCCAACAGGGCGACAGAGGATTGTTGTACGATGTCGGTGATCGCTTTCCCGGCGGCTTCTCGCTGGCGGAATCTACCGTGGCGCCGGTATTGCGATACCAGGGAATTCGTCTGCTGGACTACTTGGTGATCAGTCATGATGATCGTGATCATGCCGGAAACTGGCCATGGATTGAGCAACATTGGCCCGTGCGCATGTTGATATCATCCGCCCCTATTGCGCGTTGGCGTCGGCCTTGTATCGCGGGTCAGAGTCAAATGTGGGGAGCATTAACTCTAAATTGGCTATGGCCCATCGGGCTTGTGAGTGGCAAAAACAATGCTGATTCCTGTGTCCTGCGAATCAGTGATGGGGTCCATACCATTTTGCTGTCTGGTGACTTGCCTGCGTTGCAGGAAGGCATGCTGGTACAGCAAGGATTAACTCCTGTCACAGTATTGCTCAGTGGCCATCATGGCAGTGCTTCCTCCTCCTCCCAGGCCTGGGTCTTGGCGACTCGGCCACGGTGGGTGGTGCACAGTAGTGGGTTTGATAACCGCTGGGGATTTCCTAAACCCGCGGTTATTCGGCGCTTTGCCGATGTGGGAGCGTATCAATTCAATACTGCCGAGCAAGGCGAGTTGAGCTTTTCGTTTGAAGGTCACCGGCTGTCTGCCAGGGCGTGGCGTGAGGCGGGGCCATGGTACCGACGCATCGATGCTTGGTTGGGGCGGGAGTAAACGGTAGAATGCCCAGCTTGACCGAAATTACCGAGATCCCGAATGCAACGCTCATCCACCCTTGATGTCCACGATTCGAGTTGGCCCATTCTTAAACGCCTGTTGGGGTATGTTCGTGATCGTAAGACTGGGCTATTTCTTGCTGTTCTAGGTATGGCCGGATATGGCGCAGTGGACACCACCTTCGTTTACTCCATTCAGCCCTTGATTGATGATGGCCTGAGTGGCAAAGACCCGTCTGTTTTAGCCTGGATGCCGTGGTTTGTGATTGGCATTGTTGCACTACGGGGGATCTGTAATTTTCTTTCTGACTATTTTATGAGCTGGGTCGGTACCCATGTGGTGATGCGTTTGCAGCGCGAGGTGTTCAGTCACCTGATGGGCATGCCGATGTCCTTTTTTGACAAACACAACACGGGGCATTTGCTCTCGAAAGTAACGTATGACGCCGGCCAGGTCTCCTCTGCAGCCAGTTCAACCCTGGTTTCACTGGTTCGTGAGGGGGTAACAGTGTTGGGGCTGTTAGGGATGATGATTTATCACTCTTGGCAGCTCTCGTTGATTTTCTTTGTAGTGGGGCCGATTGTCGGGATCTTGATCTCGATGATCAGTAAGCGGTTCCGGCGAGTGAGCCGCCAGATTCAGCATGCCATGGGTGGGCTGACGACTTCGACGGAGCAGATGCTGCGCGGCCATCGTGAAGTTTTGATGTTTGGCGGTCAGCAGGTCGAGGCGGATCGTTTCGCGAAAGTCAGCGATCACATGCGTCAACAAAATATGAAGATGGTGATCGTCGATGCGGTGGGGTCTCCGCTGGTACAACTGATTGCCTCCAGCGCCTTGGCTGTGTTGCTGTTCGTTGCGGCGATGCCAAGTGTGCGCGAAACACTGACGCCAGGAACATTTACGCTGATTGTCACCTCCATGATGATGATGATGAAGCCGCTAAAGAGCCTGACGCAGATTAACAATCAATTCCAGCGCGGTATGGCGGCCTGCCAAAGCTTGTTTGAGCTGATGGATCAACCGTTGGAGAACGATACCGGAACTCGAGAGCTGACGCGTGCTCATGGCCGTATTGAGTTCCATGATGTGACCTTTACTTACCCAACCAAGGAGCAACCAGCACTACGGCATGTCTCGTTGACGATTGAACCTGGGCAAACGGTCGCTCTGGTGGGTCGATCCGGATCTGGCAAGAGCACGATAGCGGCTTTGTTGACACGTTTTTACGATATTGAGCGCGGGCAAATATTGCTTGATGGTGTCGATGTCCGTGAATATCGATTACACGCGCTACGTCGCCAATTTGCCCTGGTTTCCCAGCAGGTACATCTGTTTAACGATACCGTCGCAAACAACATTGCTTATGCTGCGGACGGAGTTTTTAGTCGCGAACAAATCGAACAAGCGGCGCGCCTGGCCAATGCTGATGAGTTTATTCGCAAGATGCCTGAAGGGTATGACACAGTCATTGGCGAGAATGGCTCTAACTTGTCTGGCGGGCAGCGCCAACGCTTGGCGATTGCTCGTGCGTTGTTGCGTGATGCTCCGGTCTTACTATTGGATGAGGCTACGTCGGCATTGGATACCGAGTCGGAACGCTATATTCAAGCGGCGCTTGATAATTTGTCGCGGGATCGGTCAACGTTGGTGATAGCTCATCGTCTGTCAACTATCGAGAACGCAGATCGGATCCTGGTGGTAGATGAGGGCCGAATCATAGAGCAGGGAACCCATGCTGAGTTAATCGCAAGGGGGGGCGCTTACGCCATGCTGCGTCAGACCCAGTTTGGTGACACTGCATGATGCTGACCGCGCTCTGGTACCGAAAGAATATCCTTGTCTGGTGCCTGTGGCCTATATCCATATTGTACCGTCTGGTATCGGCTGTCCGTCGTTTGGCTTATCGGCGGGGGTGGCTGCCAGTTTATCGTGCTCCTGTTCCGGTGATTGTCGTAGGCAACCTGACGGTGGGCGGGAACGGTAAAACCCCAGTGGTGATCTGGCTAGTTGAACAATTGCGTCAAGCCGGTTTTCGACCCGGTGTGGTGAGCCGCGGCTACGGTGGTAAGTCGCCATCCTATCCACTGCGTGTTGAGTCCACCACCGCTGCATCAGCCTGTGGGGATGAACCCAAGCTAATTGCCAATCGGTGCGGTTGTCCTGTGGTCGTTGCACCACGACGCAGTGATGCCATCAGCTGTTTGCTGGCAGCAGAAAGTGTCGATGTCGTGATCAGTGATGATGGCTTGCAGCATTATGCCATGGCCCGCGATATTGAACTGATCGTGATAGATGGCGAACGGCGCTTTGGTAATGAGCACCTGCTGCCGATGGGCCCTTTGCGCGAAAGCTTATGGCGTTTACACAGTGCGACTGCCGTGTTGTGTAATGGTGGTGTGCCACAACCAGGTGAATATGCGATGGCTCTGGAAGCCAATATGCTGTGTGCTGTCGGCGTATCTGATCTTGCACCGCCTCAACCTGGTGATAAGGTCGATGCGATGGCCGGGATCGGCCATCCGCCGCGTTTTTTTACGACCTTGCGTCAGCTAGGGTTTCAGCTGCAACAAACTGTGGCATTTGCGGATCACCAAGCATGTGATGTTCAAGCGCTGCGCCAACGTTTTACGCAGTATCCATTGCTGATGACAGAAAAAGATGCGGTTAAATGTCGTCATGATGTCCCCAAAAATTGGTGGTATTTACCTGTCTCTGCGCGACTACCGGATGAGTTAATACACAGAATAATTGGTAAATTAAAGGAACAAGAGAATGGCGCTCGATCATAAATTGCTGGAAATCGTCGCCTGCCCGGTATGCAAGGGCAAGCTCAATTATGACAAGGATAAAGGTGAGCTCGTTTGCCGCCTCGATCGGTTGGCATATCCTATCGATGAAGACATACCGGTTCTTCTTGAGACCAGGGCTCGTCATTTAGAAAGTGACGAGATGCCATCATGAGTTTTGTCGTTGTCATTCCTGCGCGTTATCACTCGACCCGTCTACCTGGCAAACCGCTGGCAGATATTCATGGCAAGCCCATGATTCAATGGGTAGCCGAACGAGCACTTATGGCAGGTGCAGAAAAAGTCATAGTCGCAACCGATGATCGCCGTGTTGCTGATGCAGTGACTGGTTCCGGTGTGGAAGTCTGCATGACCTCCAGCCATCATCAATCAGGTACTGAGCGTCTTGCTGAAGTGTGCGCTCATTACCGCTTCGCAGACGACACCATTATTGTCAATGTGCAGGGCGATGAGCCGCTGATTCCACCGGCGATTATTCAGCAAGTGGCCAGCAATCTGGCACAAAGTCATGCGCCCATGGCGACGTTAGCCGTGCCGATGAGTGAGGAAGAGCTGTTTAATCCTAATGCGGTCAAGGTCGTCATGGATGCACAGGGCTATGCGCTGTATTTCAGTCGCGCAGCCATTCCCTGGGAGCGTGATAATTTTGCCGCCACTCCTCGCCAGTCAATGCATCCTCATGCGCGGCATATCGGTATTTATGCCTACCGTGCTGGTTTCATCCAGCGATATGTCGACTGGGGAGCCAGTCAGCTGGAACAAATTGAAGCGCTCGAGCAGTTGCGTGTGCTGTGGCACGGCGAACGGATCCATGTGGCTCTTGCTCTGGAGCACCCAGAAGCGGGGGTAGACACGGCTGAGGATTTGCAGCGGGTTCGCGATGTATTGAGCAAGGCATAAAAAATGGGCGACGTAAGTCGCCTTTTTTGTGACCACGATCCGCCAAATTAACAAGCTGAAACGATTCTTCTTGTTGTGGTCATCTTTTCTCTTTTAGCTTTGAAAGCGTTTTCTATGCCAAGGAGAAGAGTATGGAATGTCTTGCTGGTACCACACTAGGTGAATTCATCATTCGGCAGCAGGCGGCGTATCCTCATGCAACCGGCGAGCTGAGTACCCTGTTGTCGTCATTGCAGAGAGCGGCCAGAGTGGTCAATCGAGAGATTAACCGGGCTGGAATCAGTGATGTACTCGGCAGTATGGATCAACTCAATGTTCAGGGTGAAGAACAGCAAAAACTGGATTGGTTTGCCAATGAACGCTTCAAAGAAGCGTTAGCAGCACGTGGTGAAGTATGTGGTTTAGCATCGGAAGAGGAGGATGGGTTTGTTACATTTTCTCCGGTTAATAAACGGCCGGGAAAATATGTGGTCTTGATTGACCCGTTAGATGGTTCTTCAAATATTGATGTCAATATTTCAGTGGGAACCATTTTTTCGATTTATCGGCGTGTCAGTCCAATCGATGGTCCGGTTGTGTTAGCTGATTTTCTACAGCCAGGCAGTGAGCAAGTTGCCGCCGGTTATATCATTTATGGTTCATCGACCATGCTGGTCTACTCGACTGGGCAAGGGGTGAACGGCTTTACATTGGATCCTTCATTAGGCAGTTTTTTCCTGTCACATCCGAATATGCGCATTCCGCAGCAGGGGCGTATCTATTCTATTAACGAAGGTAACTATGTGGATTTTCCGCCTGGTGTAAAGCGCTTCATCAAAGAGTGCCAACGTGACTGTCCTGCTGAAAATAGGCCTTATACATCACGTTATATTGGTTCTCTCGTTGCAGATTTTCATCGTAATTTGATTAAGGGTGGCATCTACCTTTATCCACCAGGCACACAGCTTCCTGATGGCAAGCTGCGTTTATTGTATGAGGCCAATCCGTTGGCATTCTTGATGGAACAGGCTGGAGGAATGGCAACCAATGGCGATGTTCGGTTGTTGACGTTGCAACCTGAGTCATTGCATCAACGAACACCCTGTTATCTTGGATCGCGACAGCTGATGTTGCTGTTATCGGCGTGTTTGTGTCACTGAGTGTGAAGTGTGATAACAAAAAAGGGCAACTGATGGTTGCCCTTTCTGATGGCTATTTATGCCTTAATCATCGTTGGTCCATAGGCACCACGTGGCGTGTTGGTGCCCCCGTATAAAGCTGACGTGGTCGGCTGATACGGCTGGCGGGATCTGATTGCATTTCCAGCCAGTGCGAGATCCAGCCAATGGTACGAGACAGCGCGAAGATCACGGTAAACATCGAGGTTGGAATGCCGATGGCTTTCAGGATGATGCCTGAATAGAAATCGACATTCGGATACAGCTTTTTCTCGACAAAATAGGGGTCAGATAGTGCAATGCGTTCAAGCTCCATTGCGACATCCAGCAGCGGGTGATCAGAGACATTCATTTCACGCAGCACTTCATGACAGGTATCCCGCATGACGGTTGCGCGGGGATCATAGTTTTTGTAAACCCGGTGCCCGAAACCCATCAAGCGGAACGGATCATTCTTGTCTTTCGCGCGGGTAATAAAGTGGGGGATGCGATCAACGGACCCTATTTCCTCCAACATCTTCAGACATGCTTCGTTTGCCCCACCGTGAGCAGGCCCCCAGAGTGATGCAATACCAGCGGCAATGCAGGCAAATGGGTTGGCGCCGGAAGAACCTGCCATGCGCATGCTGGAGGTGGACGCGTTTTGTTCATGATCGGCATGCAGGATAAAGATACGATCCATCGCTCGTTCAATCACTGGGTTCACTTTGTACTCTTCACAGGGAACGGCAAACATCATATGCAGGAAGTTTCCTGCGTAGCTCAGATCGTTCCGCGGGTACATGAATGGCTGACCAATCGAGTATTTATATGACATGGCTGCCAGTGTTGGCATCTTAGAGATCAAGCGGAAGGCTGCAATCTCTCGGTGCTTGGGGTTATTGATGTCCAGTGAGTCGTGGTAGAACGCGGAAAGTGCGCCAGCTACGCCACACATGACCGCCATTGGGTGTGAGTCACGACGGAAGGCTTTGAACAGTGACGTCATCTGTTCATGCACCATGGTATGACGAGTGACATGTGCACGAAATTGCTGATATTGCTCTGGGGTTGGCAGTTCACCGGAGAGCAGCAGGTAACAGACTTGCAGATAGTCAGTGTCAATCGCCAGTTCAGCAATAGGGTAACCACGGTGCAGCAAAATACCCTTATCACCATCGATGTAAGTAATCTTTGATTCACAGGACGCAGTGGAGAGGAACCCTGGATCAAAGGTGAAATAGCCATGGGCTGCCAATGCCCGGACATCGATGACCTCAGGACCTTCTGTTCCTGCCAGAATCGGCAATTCGATCGGATCTTTTCCCGGGATGTGTAGGGTGGCTACCTTGTCAGCCATAGCGCGTCTCCTTTGCTTCTAATTGCGGCGAGCCCTTGTCTATAAACGCATCAACCTGACAGATATAGAGTAAAAGTAGGGCCCAGATGTGGAGTATTTGTATCAGAAGAGGTGATCTTGTCAATTTAACCACTCTTGTCTGCTCAATATGGCACCAAAGACTGGGATCTGGATTGAATAATTGATGTTTAATGAATGTTATTGGTTTGTAATGAAAGTAGAGGGCTGGATATACTCGAAGTCATAGCAATAGATGTTTATTGATTGCGCCAAAATCATGATTTGAAGGTGAAAATAAGGTTTAAGCTCCAAAAGATGGTGTTATTTCTATTTAAAAATCGGCTTTTCACAGGTTTTTTTAGAATTTAAAGGGGATGTGATTATTGCCACCAAGAGTGGTATTTAATCTGTACCTATTGATAATCCTACAAGTTTTAAGGATTATTTCGCCCCCGCGCTAACACCGGTTGGAACTGGGGACTTAAATCCAGCCAATAACCATGCTTTCGCAGAATTGAGTCAGGTTTGTTACTCCATTCTTTTCAAGGGTCGGGAATGGATACAGGGAATGACCCGAGCATCATTGCGATGCAGTTTCTGTGTGCTAAGGAACCACTATGCATGAAACGCCAATGACCGCCTGGATTGACTCATCCCATCTGGCCGGTGCTAACGCCTCGTATATTGAAGACCTTTACGAATCCTACCTTCGCCATCCTTCATCTGTAAGTGAGGAGTGGCAGCATTGTTTTTCCGAGATGAACGGCGGTAAGCCTGAAACGGTGCACAGCGCAGTCCAGGACTATTTTCGACGCATGGCGATGGAAGGTCACGCCCGGCAGTCGATGATCGAGGTCAAGACGGATATTCGCCAGATCCGGATCCTGCAACTGATCAACGCTTATCGCAGTTATGGCCACCAAGTTGCGAACCTGGATCCCTTAGGGTTATGGCAGCGTGAAGAGGTGCTGGAACTGTCACCGGTCTTTTACGAGTTGACCGACGATGATCTGGATACCCGTTTTAATGTCGGTTCCTATCAAGGTGGCTTGCCGATGATGAGCTTGCGGGACTTGCTGAGCTCATTACAAAAAACCTACTGTGCAACGATCGGTGCTGAATACATGCACATGAACTCCATTGAAGAAAAGCGATGGATTCAGGCTCGTCTTGAGGCTGCAGAGGGGCAACCCAATCTTGATGCCGAAGAACGCCGACAGGTTCTGCGAGATTTAACGGCTGCAGAAGGGTTGGAACGTTACCTCGGCGCCAAATTTCCTGGCGCTAAACGGTTTTCTCTTGAAGGTGGCGATATGCTGGTGCCTATGGTCAAGAGTTTGTTCCGTGAGGCAACTAAAGCTGGTACCGAAGAGGCTGTGATGGGTATGGCTCACCGCGGTCGCTTAAACATGTTGATTAATGTCTTGGGAAAACGCCCGCAGGAGTTATTTGACGAATTTGCCGGTAAGCACGGTGAGTCCTGGGGAACGGGTGACGTTAAATACCACATGGGGTTCTCATCTGATTTTGCCACTGATAGTGGCAACATCCATCTGGCTCTGGCTTTCAACCCTTCCCATCTTGAAATTGTTAATCCTGTCGTGATGGGGTCGGTGAGAGCTCGTTTAGACCGTTTGAATGATCCCACTGGCATTAAGGTGTTACCTATTACCATTCATGGTGATTCGGCCATGGCTGGACAGGGGGTAGTTGCTGAAACATTTAATTTGTCACAGACACGAGCCTTCTCAGTGGGTGGCACAGTGCGGATTGTCATCAACAATCAGATTGGCTTCACGACGTCCAATCCGCAGGACACGCGCTCGACCCTCTATTGCACCGATGTGGCCAAGATGGTTGGGGCTCCTATTTTCCACGTCAACGGTGATGATCCTGACGCTGTGATCTTTGTGACTAAGTTGGCGCTCGAATACCGCAATACCTTCCATCGGGATGTGGTGATTGATTTGGTGTGTTACCGCCGAAATGGACATAACGAAGCCGACGAGCCGAGTGCCACCCAACCCTTGATGTACCAGAAGATTAAACAACACCCGACCACCCGTCAGCTCTACGGTGAACGTCTGGCCTATAGCGGTGTCGTTACCGAGGCAGATGTGGAGCAGTGGGTGGTGAATTACCGTGCTGCGTTGGATAAAGGCGACTGTGTGGTGCCGGAATGGCGGCCGATGGGACAACAGTATCAGCAAAATTGGACGCCCTATTTAGGGCACGATTGGGATATTAGCTATGACTCCCGCTGTTCCCGAGAACAGTTGCAGGCTTTAGGTGAAGCCATTTGCCGTTATCCAGAAGAGTTTGAACTACAACGGCAGGTGCAGAAAATTTACGATGATCGTCGCCTGATGAGTCGTGGTGAAAAATTAGTCGATTGGGGGTTTGCCGAGAATCTCGCGTACGCCACCTTGCTTGCTGCTGGCTATCGCGTGCGTTTGACGGGGCAGGACTCAGGGCGGGGAACCTTCTTTCATCGCCATGCCGTGTTGCATAATCAGCTAGACGGTCGTCATCATGTACCTCTGGATGATTTGTTGCCAGGTTCCCATGGCTTTCAGGTATATGATTCGGTGTTGTCTGAAGAGTCGGTTCTGGCGTTTGAATATGGTTATGCGACGGCGGCACCCTCCGGGCTGACAATATGGGAGGCCCAATTTGGCGATTTTGCTAATGGCGCCCAAGTGGTGATCGACCAATTTGTGTCCTCAGGCGAGCAGAAGTGGGGTCGACTGTGTGGACTGACGCTGCTGCTGCCGCATGGTTATGAAGGGCAGGGGCCGGAGCACTCATCGGCTCGCCCGGAACGTTATCTTCAATTGTGCGCCCAGCATAATATGCAAATTTGCATGCCAACCACACCTGCGCAGGTGTTTCATATGTTACGTCGGCAGATGGTGCGTCCGCTGCGACGCCCTCTCATCGTCTTTACACCTAAATCCTTACTGCGCCATCCACTGGCTGTTTCCTCGATGGACGAGTTGGCGCAAGGCCATTTCATGAACGTGATCGGGGAGCAAGATGCACATGACCCGGCGGCAGTCACTCGCATCGTGCTGTGTGCAGGCAAGGTTTACTATGATTTGCTGGATGCTCGCCGTAAGGCGGATCTGAAACAGGTTGCGATCGTCCGTGTCGAGCAGCTTTATCCGTTCCCCCATAGCGAGTTGGCGGAAGTGCTGGCGCCTTATTCTCACGTTCGTGAGTTTGTTTGGTGTCAGGAGGAGCCGCAAAATCAAGGTGCCTGGTATTGTAGCCAACATCATTTCCGTGAAGTCATTCCTGACGGTGCACGCTTGAGTTATGCCGGTCGACCGGCCTCGGCATCACCAGCGGTAGGGTATATCTCGTTGCATTTGAAACAACAAAAAGCGCTGGTCGAAGATGCGCTGGGCCAGTCCTGATTCTGACCAAGGATGAGAAACATGACAGTTGAGATCCGAGTTCCCGATTTGCCTGAATCTGTCGCTGATGCCACCGTCGGCAATTGGCACAAGCAGCCCGGTGAGCATGTCAAAGCGGGCGATTTGTTGGTAGAGGTCGAGACCGACAAGATAGTGCTTGAGGTTCCGGCGCCAGAAGATGGTGTGTTGCGAAGCATCCAGTTTGAGCGCGGTACTACGGTGACTTCTCGCCAGGTGCTGGGCGTACTGGAGGCGGGCGTGGTGCCGGCTGCTTCTGCTGCAGAGGCAGTGAGCGAAGGTGTTGATGCGGATATCATCACGCCATCGGTGCGCCGGTTATTGGCAGAAAAGGGATTGGACGCCGCCTTAATCCAGGGTACTGGAAAAGGGGGGCGCTTAACCCGTGACGATGTTGAGCGCTATGTGCTGCAACAGCAGATGCCGCAACAGCACGAGGCGAAAGCCGTGCCGGCGCAACCGGCGATGCGTGTTGAGCCGATAGGCGCAAATGTGACGTCGGTTTCCAGCTTGCGGGAAGAAAAACGCGTGCCGATGACACGGCTGCGTCAACGGGTGGCTGAGCGGTTGCTGGATGCCAAGAATACGACGGCGATGTTAACGACCTTCAATGAGGTCAATATGAAGCCGATCATGGATATTCGTAAGGGATACCAGGAGCGTTTCGAAAAGCGTCATAACATCAAGCTTGGCTTCATGTCGTTTTATGTCCGCGCAGTGACGGAGGCGCTAAAGCGTTATCCGATTATCAATGCGTCAATCGACGGCAACGATATCGTTTACCACAACTATTTCGATATCAGTATTGCGGTCTCTACAGAGCGCGGCTTGGTGACACCCGTGCTGCGCGATTGCGACAGCATGTCGTTGGCCGGAATAGAACATGGCATCAAGTCATTGGCGGACAAGGCGCGGGATGGTAAGTTGACGGTCGACGATCTGTCTGGCGGCAATTTTACGATTACCAACGGCGGGGTGTTTGGCTCCCTTATGTCCACGCCTATTATCAATCCACCGCAGAGTGCCATCCTGGGCATGCACAAGATCCAGGATCGTCCGATGGCCGTGGAGGGACAGGTAGTGATACTGCCCATGATGTATCTGGCTTTGTCCTACGATCACCGCATTATCGATGGAAAGGACTCAGTTGGTTTCCTTGTGACGGTCAAGGAGCTGCTTGAGGATCCGACCCGCCTGCTACTGGACATCTGATCTCGTTCCGTGCCGGCGCCTTGGGCGCCGGACTCTTTACAACAGGGAAGCGTGTCATGAATTTGCATGAATATCAGGCAAAACAGTTATTTGCCGAATATGGACTGCCGGTACCAGCCGGCTTCGCATGTGAGAGTGCTCAAGAGGCTGTCGATGCAGCGACGAACTTGGGTCAGGATAAATGGGTAGTCAAATGCCAGGTGCACGCCGGTGGCCGGGGTAAAGCCGGCGGAGTTAAGGTCGCGAAAAGTAAAGAGGAAGTGCGGGCCTTTGCGGAAGCCTGGTTAGGCAAGCATTTGGTGACTTATCAGACCGACGCCAAGGGGCAACCGGTCAACAAGATCCTGGTGGAAGCCTGTACCGATATTGCCAAAGAGTTATATCTCGGCGCCGTCGTCGATCGCGCTTCGCAACGCGTGGTCTTCATGGCATCGACCGAAGGCGGTATGGAGATAGAGAAGGTCGCCCATGAGACGCCGGAAAAAATTCATAAAGCCGTGCTGGATCCCTTGACCGGTCCGCAACCGTATCAGGCCCGTGAATTGGGCTTCAAGCTGGGGCTGACTGCCAATCAACTCAAGCAATTTACCCAGATTTTTCTCGGCTTGGGCAAGATGTTCGTGGCCTATGATCTCGCACTGTTGGAGATCAATCCGCTGGTGATTACCGGGAAGGGCGACTTGTTGTGTCTGGACGGCAAGATCAATATTGATTCCAATGCATTGTACCGTCAGCCAAAACTGCGCGAGATGCACGATATCAGCCAGGAAGATAAGCGTGAGGCCCATGCCGCGCAGTGGGAACTGAATTACGTCGCGCTGGATGGCAATATCGGTTGCATGGTCAACGGTGCCGGTTTGGCCATGGGGACCATGGACATCATCAAGCACCATGGGGGCTTGCCTGCGAACTTCCTCGACGTCGGCGGTGGTGCAACCAAGGAACGGGTGACAGAGGCGTTCAAGATCATCCTCTCGGATGACAAGGTTAAAGCCGTTCTGGTGAACATCTTTGGTGGCATTGTGCGTTGTGATTTGATTGCCGATGGCATCATCGGCGCCGTGTCCGAAGTCGGTGTCAAAGTGCCTGTCGTGGTACGTCTGGAGGGGAATAATGCCGAGCTCGGCTCAGAACGTCTGGCACAGAGCGGGTTGAATATTATCGCCGCCAAGAGTCTTACCGATGCGGCAGTGCAGGTTGTGAAGGCAGCGGAGGCCAAGGCATGAGCATTCTGATTAACAAGGACACCAAGGTCATCTGTCAGGGCTTTACCGGTGCCCAAGGTACTTTTCACTCCGAACAAGCGATTGCCTATGGTACGCGCATGGTGGGCGGGGTTTCACCAGGTAAAGGCGGTAGCGAACATCTGGGCTTGCCTGTGTTCAATACCGTGCGTGATGCAGTCGAGGCCACTGGCGCCACCGCGTCAGTGATTTATGTACCGGCACCGTTTTGTAAGGATGCCATCCTTGAGGCCATCGATGGCGGTATTGAACTGATCGTCTGTATTACCGAAGGTATTCCGACGCTGGATATGCTGCAGGTCAAATGCCGCCTCGAACAGACCGGCGTACGCATGATAGGGCCAAATTGCCCAGGCGTGATCACGCCTGGTGAATGCAAGATCGGTATCATGCCGGGCCATATTCATCTGCCGGGCAAGGTGGGCATCGTCTCTCGCTCCGGTACCTTGACCTATGAAGCGGTCAAGCAGACCACCGATGCCGGCTTTGGTCAGTCGACCTGCGTCGGTATCGGGGGCGATCCGATCCCAGGGTCAAACTTCATCGATATCCTGCGTGAATTTCAGGCTGATCCCAGAACCGAAGCCATCGTGATGATCGGTGAGATCGGCGGCACGGCCGAAGAGGAGGCGGCGGCCTTTATCAAGGCGCACGTGACCAAGCCTGTGGTCTCGTATATCGCCGGGGTAACGGCGCCTTCCGGGAAACGGATGGGCCACGCCGGCGCCATCATCGCCGGTGGCAAGGGCACGGCGGCCGAGAAGTTTGCGGCACTGGAAGAAGCCGGCGTGCGTACCGTGCGCTCGTTGGCGGACATCGGCAGTGCACTCAAGGAGATTACCGGCTGGTAATCACGTTGACGCTCCGGCGGCGACAGGTAAAGGCCAGGTGCATGTCACCTGGCCTTTTTATTTCAGCGCCACCTTGTTGGACGCCTGGTGTTTTCTCTGTGTTCACCACGGCAGTTGGCCGTGGAGGGCAGAGAGATTCCACGCCAAAGGGACTGCTTTTTTGCACGGATTATTAAATCAAACTTAATAATCCAAGGTGTTGGCGTGTCGTTCGCTGCGGCCAGCGGCGCTTGGGCAATAAAAAACCGCAGCTCAAGGCTGCGGTTTGACTGTGCGACGCGGCGTGCTTAGAAGTCAGCGGTGCGCGGGGTGCGCGGGAACGGGATCACATCACGGACGTTGCCCATGCCCGTGACATAGACCACGAGACGTTCAAAGCCCAGGCCGAAACCGGCATGCGGCACTGTGCCATAGCGGCGCAGATCACGGTACCACCAGTAATCTTCCTTGTTCAGCCCCATCTCGGCCAGACGGGCGTCCAGCACCTCCAGACGCTCTTCACGCTGTGAACCACCGATGATTTCACCGATGCCGGGTGCCAGCACATCCATCGCAGCGACGGTCTTGCCATCGTCGTTGAGGCGCATGTAGAACGCCTTGATGTCCTTTGGATAATTCTTCACGACCACCGGTGCCTTGAAGTGTTCTTCGGCCAGGTAGCGCTCGTGCTCGGATTGCAGATCGATGCCCCACTCGACATCGAAATCGAATTTCTTGCCACAGTTTTTCAGGATTTCAATGGCATCCGTGTAGTCGACCTGGGCAAAGTCGGAGGAGACAAATTGCTCCAGGCGGGTAATGGCCTCTTTGTCGACACGCTCGGCGAAGAATTCCAGATCGTCGCGTCGCTCGTTCAGGACGGCGCGGAACACGTATTTGAGCATGGCTTCGGCCAGCGCCGCGTTGGCGGCCAGATCGTTGAACGCCACTTCCGGCTCGATCATCCAGAATTCAGCCAGGTGGCGGCTGGTGTTGGAGTTTTCGGCGCGGAACGTCGGCCCGAAGGTATAGACCTTGGACAACGCGCAGGCGTACGTTTCGGCATTGAGCTGACCGGATACGGTCAGGAACGCCTCTTTGCCAAAGAAGTCCTGGCTATAGTCGATGCCGCCCTTATCGGTGCGCGGCAGGTTTTCCATATCCAGCGTCGAGACGCGGAACATCTCGCCGGCCCCTTCGCAGTCGGAGGCAGTGATCAGCGGCGTGGAAACCCAGACGAAACCCTGCTCGTGGAAGAAGCGGTGAATCGCCTGCGCCAGGCAGTTACGCACCCGGGTCACGGCGCCCATCAGGTTAGTCCGCGGGCGCAGGTGAGCCTGTTCGCGCAGGTATTCGACGGTGTGGCGCTTGGCGGCCATCGGATAGGTATCCGGATCATCGACCCAGCCCACCACTTCCACGGCCGTGGCTTGCAGCTCAAAGGCCTGGCCCGTGCCTTGTGAGGCGGCCACGGTACCGGTAATGGCCACGGAGCAGCCAGTGGTCAGACGCAGCACATCCTGCTCGTAATTATCCAGATTGCTCGGCACGACCGCTTGCAGCGGATTGAAACAGGAACCGTCGTGCACGGCGAGGAATGAGATCCCTGCTTTGGAATCACGGCGAGTGCGGATCCAGCCCTTGACGGTCAGGCTGGTGCCGACAGCAAATTTGCCGTTCAGCACATCGGCGATGGATGCATGCGTCATCTGATTATTGTCTCCAGCTAATACTCTTTGACCGGACTCCCAGCCCGGTTTTGCGATCGCATCATCTTACCTGTGTCGAATCAGGACTCAAGCAAAAGATGCGCCACGTTGTGGCCTGCTAACGCCGCGGCGTCAGGCTGTCCATCAGCTGGTTGAAGTTTTCACTCAAGCGGGTGAGCTCGTCGTTGCGGGCGGCGACCGGCAGACGGATGGTATGGTCACCCAGATCGCTGGCACGCTCCATGGCGATGGAGATCTGTTGTAACGGCGCGACGACTTGGCGGCGGATAATGTACAACGCCAGCAGCACGCCGGCGCCAAATAGCAGACTCAGCAGCAGGGCGGTTTTTAGTACGGCTGTTTCGACTTTCTCGCGCGCTGCCGTCAGGGGAACTTGCACGCTGGCCATGCCGAGCTGCTGCCCTACCGTGAGCGCCTGACACTGGGCGCCGCAGGCCGCCTGCAGCTCGCGGGTCAATAGATAGGGGCGTGTCACCGTCAGCCAGCTTTGATTGCCTTGAGTGTGGTGTGTTTCACCGGTGCTGATTGCGTCGTGCTGTGTTTGCAGGGGTAGCCGTTGTTGGATGCTGGCGGGCAGTGAGGTATCGCCAGCGGTAAGCCGAATCGGCGTTGCGTTGGCGGCCTGATACGGCGCCAGGGGGATGCGGTCTTGCAGGCGCAAATCAAGGTAGCGGAAATAGTGTTCCAGCTGTTGTTCACCCTGCCAGCGGGCGATCAGCTGCAGTTGCGCGAGCTCGCGCTGGGTTTGCAGCCCTGTGATGGCCAGTAATACCGAGGAGAAGATCAGCAAGAGGATAAAACAGACTTTGCCGGCGATAGAGATGCGCATCGATTGCTTCCATTCATGGCCACAGCGGCACAGCTAAACTGTGCCGCCATGTTACCACAGCGCGAGCCGTGCGGCAGGGCTGTCACACGCTGCTGTGACGCAAGCTGGTTCACTCTGCCATCAAGGCCAGCACAGTGCTGACGGCATCGGTGAGTCGTCTGAGCTCCTCGGAGCGGATGACATATGGTGGCATCAGGTAGATCAACCGGCCGAACGGACGGATCCAGACGCCGAGTTCGACAAACTTGGCTTGCAGCCGCGCCATATCGACCGGTTGCCGCGTTTCCACCACGCCGATGGCGCCGAGAACGCGCACATCCGCGACGGCAGGATGTGCAGCCAGAGGCAGCAATGCCTGGCGCAGCTGGCGTTCAATCGCCTGCACCCGGCTTTGCCACGGCGAGCTTAGCAGCAGTTCAATCGAGGCACAGGCCACGGCACAGGCCAGAGGGTTGGCCATAAAGGTTGGACCGTGCATCAGCACACCGGCTTGACCGTTACAGATTTCCTGCATCACATGCGTGGTCGTCAAGGTGGCGGACAGTGTCATATAACCCCCGGTCAACGCTTTGCCGACACAGAGAATATCCGGACTGATCCCGGCCCACTCACAGGCAAACAGTTTGCCGGTGCGGCCAAAACCGGTCGCGATCTCATCGGCGATTAATAACACCCCGTACCGGTCGCACAGTGCGCGCACGTTCTTGAGATAGTCAGGGTGATAAAAACGCATGCCGCCAGCACCTTGCACTATGGGTTCGAGGACTATCGCCGCGACTTCGGCGTGGTGTTGGGCGAGCAAGGCGTCGAGCTCGTTACAGTCATCTGCTAACCAGTCACCGTCAAAGCGGCTGCGGGGCGCGGGAACAAACCAGTGTTCGGCGACAAAGCCCTTGTACAGACTGTGCATGCTGCCATCGGGATCGGTGACACTCATGGCGCCAAACGTATCGCCATGATAGCCACCCCGCAGGGCCACAAAACGCGAACGGGGAGCGCCGCGGCTTTGCCAGTATTGCAGCGCCATTTTCAAGGCGACTTCAACCGCGACCGAGCCGGAGTCAGCGAGGAACACATGTTGTAGTGCTGGCGGCGTCAAGTCGACCAGGTGGCGACACAACCTGGTGGCGGGAGCATGGCGAATGCCACCAAACATGACATGGGCCATCTTGCTCAGCTGGGTCTGAGCGGCTGCATTCAGTGCTGGCACATTGTAGCCGTGCAAGCACGCCCACCATGAGGACATGCCATCAACCAGCGTTCGGCCATCCGCTAATGTCAGCGTGCAGCCTTGAGCGGAAGCAACTTCATAGGTCGGCAGCGGGTGGGTCAACGAGGTATAGGGATGCCAGATATGCTGACGATCAAACTCGAAATCGCTCAAAAAATACTCCGATGTCAATGCTTTATTTGTGCTTTAGGTTGACAGAATACGGCCTCTCCCTAGACTAGCCAAGTCTGTTTACATCATAAAAAGAGGGACCCATGGAGGCTGCCATCCGCCACGATTGGCTCGTCAGCGAGGTTAATGCGCTGTTTGCGTTGCCATTCAACGATCTGCTGTTTCGTGCCCAGCAGGTGCATCGTCAATATTTTGATGCCAATCAGGTGCAAGTCAGTACCCTGCTGTCGATCAAGACGGGCGCCTGCCCGGAAGATTGCAAATACTGTCCGCAAAGTGCCCGTTACAAGACCGGGCTTGAGAGCGAGCGGTTGATGGAAGTGGAGCAGGTGCTGGAGCGTGCGCGCGAAGCCAAGGCTGCCGGCTCATCCCGTTTCTGCATGGGCGCCGCTTGGCGTAATCCCCATGATCGGGACATGCCCTACTTGCTGCGCATGGTGCAGGAGGTTAAAGCGATGGGCATGGAAACCTGCATGACCCTGGGTATGTTGACGGCCGATCAGGCGCTGCGACTGGCAGACGCCGGCCTGGATTATTACAACCACAATCTCGATACGTCGCCGGAGTTTTATGGCGAGATCATCTCCACGCGCAGCTATCAGGATCGTCTCGATACGCTGCAGCACGTACGCGATGCCGGCATGAAAATCTGTTCCGGCGGCATTGTGGGCATGGGGGAGTCGGCCAATGATCGGGCCGGGTTGTTGGTGCAGTTGGCAAATCTGTCTCCGCAACCAGAAAGCGTGCCGATCAACATGCTGGTCAAGGTCAAGGGAACGCCGCTGGAGCAGCAAGATGATGTCGACCCGTTCGACTTCATCCGCATTATTGCCGTTGCGCGCATCATGATGCCGGCTTCCCATGTCCGGTTGTCTGCCGGACGGGAAAAGATGAACGAGCAGATGCAGGCGCTCTGTTTCTTCGCGGGGGCCAACTCGATTTTCTATGGTTGTAAGCTGTTGACTACCGCCAACCCGGATGAGAACAGCGATATGCAGCTGTTCAAGCGTCTGGGGATCCAGCCAGAGCAGCGGGTACAGAAACCAGATTTGATGCAGGAGCAGGCACTGCACGAAGCCATGCAGGCCAAGCGTGATGACGATGATGCGCTGTTTTACGATGCCACCAAGCCACGCCGCGCACCAATGCCAGCAGGACAAGCTAGCCGTGGTTGATGGTCCATTCTCGCTGGCATCAGCCCTGCAAGCGCGGCAAGAACAAGGATTGCTGCGCGCGCGCAACTGCAGCGCGCAGGTAATCGGGACGCGCATGGTGGTGGATGGCCGAGAGTACATCAATTTCTCGTCTAACGACTATCTGGGCGCCAGTCAAAACCCGTTGATTCGCTCGGCGTGGCAAGCCGGCCTGGCGTCATGGGGCGCGGGTTCTGGTGCATCCCCCTTGGTGACCGGTTACACGGCGGCGCACCGTGAACTCGAAGAGGCGATTGCCGAGTGGCTTAATGTCGAGGCGGTGATGCTGTTTTCCAGTGGTTTTGCTGCCAATCAGGCCGTGATCAAGAGCTTGTTGGCTGCCGAACACACGGTTTGGCAAGATCGCCTCAACCATGCCTCATTACAGGAAGCGGGCAGTCAGCACTGCTGCCGGATGCGTCGATTCCGGCACAATGATTTGGCGCATCTGGCAGCGTTGCTGGCTCCGGCACAAGGTCTTATCGTCAGTGAAGGGGTCTTCAGCATGGACGGTGATCAGGCTCCTTGTGCCGGTTTGCAGGCGCTGGCTCGCCAGAGCAAAAACTGGTGGATGCTGGACGATGCTCATGGACTGGGTGTGCACGGCACCAACGGGCGGGGGACGCTCGCTTATCAAGGTGTGGGCAGCGAGCAACCAGATGTCTTGATGGCAACGTTTGGCAAGGCGCTCGGAACCGCTGGCGCATTCGTGGCTGGGCGACGTGAACTGATTGATTATCTAGTTAATTTCTCCCGCGATTACGTTTACAGCACCCATATGCCCCCCGCGCAGGCCGTGGCGACGCTGGCCGCAGTACGCTGGGTACAGAGTGCCGATGAACCACGAGCACAGTTGCAAGCCGCCGTGAGGCGCTTCCGACAAGGTGCGCACGCGTTAGGATTACCGCTGTTGCCTTCGGAAACCGCAATCCAGCCTTTGCTGGTGGGCGACAGTCTTCAGGCCATGACGTTGGCTGACGCCATGCGTGCACGAGGCTTCTGGATCTCGGCGATGCGCCCACCGACTGTTCCCAAAGGCGAGGCCCGCCTGCGCATTACCCTGACGGCGGCACATGATGAGCAGCAGGTCGATGCCATGTTACAGGCGCTGGTGCAGGAGTGGTCGAGGTGTGTCCATGACTGAGATGACTGTGGGGGCGGTAGACAAACAGGCCCTGGCGCTGCGGTTTGGTCACGCGGCGCAACACTATGATCGCTATGCCCGTTTCCAGCAGGATGTCGGTCAGCATCTGCTTTCATTGATTCCGGATGGAAAACATGAGGTTGTTCTCGATTTGGGATGTGGTACCGGTTTTTTCCTGCAAAGTCTGCAACCTTTATCTGAGCAGTTGCTCGCACTGGATCTTGCCTCGGGCATGTTACATCAGGCCAGACAGCGTCATGAGCAGGCACTCTTTTTGTGTGGCGATGCAGAACAGTTGCCATTGGCGGCGGCGTCGCTGGATGTAGTGTTCAGTAGCTTGGCGATTCAGTGGTGCCATTCCTATACCGATTTGTTGGCCGAGTTGTATCGGGTGATACGACCAGGTGGCTATCTGGTGTTTGCTACGCTATGCCAGGGTAGCCTGGACGAATTGCGGCGCGCCTGGGCCTGTCTGGATTCGTTTGACCATGTTAACTACTTTGTGCCTGAGCCTCAGCTGCGAACCTGGTCGGAGCAACAGGGTTTTCGTTGCGTACACTGGGAGAGTCGGAAACATGGCTTGCAATATCAAAATCTGCGTGACTTACTGATGGGGCTCAAGGGAATAGGAGCCAGTCAGGTATCAGGTGTGCGTCAAGGTGGTTTGGGTGGGCGTGAGCGCCTGCGGAGACTGGAATGTGCGTATGAACAGCAACGGGATTTGTCTGGATTTCTGCCACTCAGTTATGAAGTCTGCTATGGAGTTTTAGTTCGATGACAAAAACCTTCTTCATCACAGGAACGGACACCGAGGTCGGCAAGACCGTCTCGACGGTGGCACTACTGCGTGCGGCGAACAAACAGGGTTTATTGACGGCGGCATACAAGCCGGTCGCTTCAGGCTGTGATTTGATGGAGGATGGCCTGTGTAATCAGGACGTGGTCATGCTGCAAAAAAATACCTCTTTGCATCTGGCGTATGACGAAGTGGTCGGTTACTGCTTTGAACCGCACATTGCCCCGCACATTGCTGCCGAAGAGACTGGCGTTCCGATTGAGTTTGATGTGTTGTCTGAAGGGTTGAATCGCTTGCGCGAAACCGATGCCGACGTGTTGTTTGTCGAAGGTGCCGGTGGCTGGCGTTTGCCGGTCGGTCATGGCCATTTCCTCTCTGATTGGGTCAGACACGAAGATTTGCCGGTGATATTGGTGATTGGTGTCAAGTTAGGCTGTATGAATCATGCCATGTTGACCTATGAGGCCATACAGCGTGATCGTTTGCGTATTGCGGGTTGGTGTATCAACCAGATCCACCCAGGTATGAGTCATTACAAGGCAAATGTTGAAACGCTCAAGAGCTTGATCAGCGAGCCTTTTTTGGGAGAGATCCCATATCTTGCCCGCCCATTTGAATCCGATCTCGGCCATTACCTCGATATTTCCGCATTGCTGGCCTGATGGCCTCATAAATTGCCTGTCTATTTGACTCCCGTTCAGAAAACGCGGGCTAAGATGGACAGGTAATGACGAGTGTCAGTATTGGCTTGTTTTTGTATCTGCTTTTTATCAGGTTAAAACTGACAAGATGCTCTGAGTAAGACTGCTAATACGCCACGTTAAAATGTGATATTAAATGCCACATTCAAGCGTGGGCTTGATGTCAATCTGTTGAACCGAGGAATCAAGATGAAACGCATAGCGTTGTTTCTGCTAACCAACCTGGCCGTGATGCTGGTGCTGTCGATCGTACTGAGCATCGTCACTCGCTGGCTGGGCGTTGATAGTCGTAGTACCAGTGGTCTGCTGGTGTTGGCGGCGGTATTCGGTTTTGGCGGCTCCATTATCTCTTTGCTGATGTCCAAATGGATGGCCAAGCGCAGCTACGGTGTTCAGGTGATCGAACAGCCTCGTACCGAAGTGGAACATTGGCTGGTGACAACGGTACAGCGTCAAGCTCAGCAAGCAGGGATTGGCATGCCTGAGGTTGGCATTTACGAGTCGCCGGATATGAACGCCTTTGCTACAGGCGCCAACCGTAATAGTGCTCTGGTGGCCGTCAGCTCCGGCTTGCTATACAGCATGAGCCGCGATGAAGCAGAGGCGGTCCTGGCGCACGAAGTCAGCCACGTAGCCAATGGTGACATGGTGACGCTGGCGCTGATCCAGGGGGTGGTTAACACCTTCGTTATCTTCCTGGCTCGTATGGTGGCAGGCCTGATTAGTAACTTTTTCCGCAGCAACGATGAAGAACAGGGTGCGGGAATGGGCGGCTTGGCTTACTACGTCATCGTCTTTGCACTGGAAATGGTCTTTGGCGTTCTGGCGTCGATCATCGTCATGTGGTTCTCGCGTCAGCGTGAATTCCGTGCCGATGCTGGCTCAGCGCAGCTGGTTGGTCGCGACAAGATGATTGCCGCGCTGGAGCGTCTGCGTCGCGGCAATGAGCCGCAGATGGAGGGTGCCATGATGGCATTTGGTATCAATGGCAAGCGTTCCATGAGTGAACTGTTCTTGAGCCACCCGCCGTTGGAAAAGCGTATTGAGGCGTTGCGCCAGACCGTTTTCCACTGAGTCGCATGCTGTTAAAAGGGGCTGCCTCGGCAGCCCTTTTTATTGTCCGCCATCTATCCTTAAGGCAAAGACGTGCGGAGGAAGCAGCATGGAATCCATTCGAGTGGCGGACTATATGGACCCGCGACCAGTCACATTCCGTGAGGACGAGAGTCTCTATGAGGCATTAGTCGCCCTGGCGCACAGCCGAACCGGTGGTGGCCCTGTCATCGATCAGCAACACCGGGTGGTCGGCTTTTTATCGGAACAGGACTGTTTACGGGAAGGGCTGGAAGCCTGCTATCTGTGCGAGCCGTTAGCCACCGTTGCTGACATGATGCAGCGCGAGGTGCTGACGGTCAGTGCAGATGACAGTATCGTCGAGTTGGCTCAGACGATGATGGGACCCAAGCCGCGAACTTATCCGGTTGTGGATGCCGAAGGCAAGCTGCTGGGCCTCATCAGCCGGCACCATGTGCTACAGGCTATGGTGACGACGATGGCCAGCTGCTTCGCGCATCATCCACCTCGCTAAAATCGGGGGTTCCCCCCGATCGTGACACTATGGCAGCAGTGAGCTTCAGCTTGCTGCGGCTAACGACGGTTGCTGACGGTACTGCACCAGATCTTCTACGCTGAGTACCGGCATATCATGGCGTTGGGCAAAGGCGATAACCTCTGGCAGTCGGGCCATGGTGCCATCGGGATTCGTCAACTCGCACAACACGCCATTGGGTTCTAGACCAGCCAGGCGCATCAGATCGATGGTGGCCTCGGTATGGCCACGGCGCTCCAGGACACCGCCATCACGCGCGCGTAGCGGAAACACGTGCCCTGGCCGATGTAAATCCTCCGGACGGGCATGGGCGGCGGTGGCGGCTTTGATGGTGGTGACCCTGTCCTGGGCGGAGACGCCGGTGGTGACGCCACTGGCGGCTTCGATACTGACGGTAAAGGCGGTCTGATTTTGACTGGAATTATGCTCCACCATCATTGGCAGCGCCAAACGACGCACTTGCTCGTCAGTCAGGCACAGGCAGACGATGCCGGAGCCTTCGCGAATCATTAGCGCCATCTGGGCTGGGGTCAGATGCTGGGCCGAAAAAATGAGGTCGCCTTCGTTCTCGCGGTTTTCATCATCGACCACCAAGACACCACGTCCGTGGCGCAAGGCGGCGAGGCCCGCTTCGACGCGGGCCAAAGGGGTGCCATAAAGGGAAAGCAGGGACTGATCCATGGTAACGCTCCTTGAAAAAAAATTACCAGAATCAGGGCATGGAAAAGGCAGACACACGCATCCCGTAAGGGAAACGTTGAGGTGAACTGTCCTATCCTCTTTCATCCGGACTATACCGTCGGCTCCGGATTCACACCGGATCTGCTGACTTTCTGCCGTTGCAGAAACGCTCGCGGGCTGCCTGAAACAGGATCACCGCCGGTGGGGAATTGCACCCCGCCCTGAGAATAAGCGCCAACAGAGTAGTGACAGACGATGATGATTACCAGCGCCTTTTTAACATCAACCGCGATACAGCACCTTGATCAGGTGAAAACCGAAACTGGTTTTTATCGGTCCGAGGACTTTCAGCAATTCGCCACGGAACACGGCATCATCAAATGGCTTGACCATTTGTCCGCGACGAAATTCCCCCAGGTCGCCACCGCGTTTCCCGGAGGGGCACAGCGAATGACGGCGTGCCAGTTCACTGAATGAGGCACCTTTTTCCAGTTGTTTGAGTAATTTTTCTGCTTCGGGGCGAGTTTTGACGAGAATATGTACTGCGGCGGCCTTCATAGTGTCCTCCGATAAAAAGTTGCGCGATTTTGTGATAAGCCTAGCCGGGGCGCAAGCTTTGCGCGGGCTGATAGCCGGTGCAGGCTGTGTTAATATGCGCGGGCGACTCCAGAACACGGCTCGGTTGATGTATCGGCCACCAGAGGTCAAGCACAGAGTGAACAGGATTCCGGCATGAGCAGAACGATGTGGATACGACTGATTTTCTGGTCAAGCTTGCTTATTTGTTCTGTGGCTCAAGCTAAGGATCTGAAATACCGTGTGACCGGCATCGGCGGTGAATTACAGGATAATGTTGAAATTTATCTGGAAGCATTACCCGGTATTCCTGCTGGGCGATTGGAATATCGCCGCGACAAAATTATCGCCGCAGTACAAAAAGGGTTGCAGGCGTTGGGTTATTATAATGCCCGTATCCAGTTGCATGAGGATGAAAAAGATCCCGGATTTCTGGATGTAGAGATTACCCGTGGCAAACCTGTGGTGATTCGTTCGTTAAAAATCACCCTGTGGGGTGATGCCTTGAACGATGAGTCTTTTTCACGCTATGTTGCTAATTTGCCATTAAAAGTCGGTGATGTTCTTAATCACGGCAAATATGAGGCAATCAAGTCTGGTTTACAGTCGCGTGCCCTGAATCGCGGTTATTTTGATGCGGAATTAGTTGCCTCTGTCGTCAAGGTTTATAAAGAGCAGAACGAGGCCGAAATAAATATCGAGTTTTCGTCCGGGCATCGCTACCGTTTTGGTGCGGTGAAAATTGAAGGGGTGCAACAGAGTCAAAAATTGATCCGACCCTTGATTCCCTTTAAGGAAGGTGATGAGTATCAGGCGCAGCTGTTGGCCAACCTGAGTCAATCGCTCTCGGAAACCCGTTATTTCCGACAAGTGGATGTGCGGCCGTTAATTGATAAGTCAGATAATTATCGTGTGCCGATTTATGTTGGCTTGGAGCCGAAGAGTGACAATTTAGTTGAGACCGGGATCGGCTATTCCACTGACGAAGGACCTCGGCTGCAATTAAACTGGGAAAAACCCTGGCTGAATGAATATGGCCACAGTTTTACTTCACAATTTAAAGTGTCGCAGCCAGTGCAACAGTTGAATTTTAATTATCGGATCCCCGGTGAGGATCCGATTAATGATTATTATAACTTGCAGACGGGTTATGAAGGTAAACATTTAAATGATACCCAGTCGAGCAAATTACAAGCCGGTGTCCATTATTGGACCAAATTAATCGGTTCCTGGGAGCGGGATTATTTCTTTCGGGTGGAATATGAAGATTTCACCCAGGGGCTGTCATCCGGTAACAGTATTTTGTTACTGCCTGGTGTCAGTTTGAACCGCTTGCGGGTTGATAAGGGGGTCGATCCGGAGTGGGGCGACCGGGTGATGTTGACGTCGGAATTTTCACAACAGACCTGGGGATCCGATCTCAATTTCACGCGCTTGTGGGGACGCACCAAGTGGTTGCGAACCCCCTGGGAAGGTGCGCGCCTGGTGGCGCGGATGGAACAGGGGGCCATCATTGGCGCCTCGCTTGATGGTATTCCTCCGAGTCTGCGTTTCTTTGCCGGCGGCGATCAGTCGATTCGCGGTTTTGGTTTCGAGACCATCTCGCCAGTGGATGCCAGCGGCCAGTTGACCGGGGCGCGTTATGTGACCACGGCATCCATTGAATACGCGCATCCAGTGGCTGAAAAATGGCGCCTGGCTACCTTTGTCGATGCCGGTACGGCTACCAATAACTATCAGGATCCGCTGAAAGTCGGTACCGGGTTGGGGCTGCGCTGGTTGTCACCTTTGGGGCCCATCCGGATCGATCTGGCATTCGGGGTATCCGAGACCCAGATACCGTGGCGCATCCACTTTGGTCTGGGGTCCGAGCTATGAACTGGTTACGCCTGATACTGTTGTCACTGACCAGCCTGATGCTGTTACTGCTGGTGCTGACGGGATTGTTGCTGTTTACCGCAACGGGCAACCAGCTGCTGTGGCAGCAACTGCGCGCCGCGTTGCCGGGGCTGCACGGTGAACTCAGCGCTGGTCATCTTGGGGTGGGCTGGGAGTTGCGTCATCTCAGCTGGCACTCGGCGATCATCGATCTGGATGCCGAACGCCTGGATCTACAGTGGCAGTTGGGGGCCTTGCTCTCGGGACGCCTGCCGATCGACAAGCTGTTGCTGAGCAAGGCGCGGATTGTCCTGCACCCGCTGCCGGAGAACAGCTCATCCGAGACCTCCGCTGAGCCGCCGGTGGCCGATTCGGCACCGTTGCGCCTGGCGTTACCGCTGGATCTGCAGCTAGCCGATGTCCGGCTGGATGATGTGCGGTTTGATAGCCCGTATATCCGAGTGACCACGAACCACCTGGCATTGCGCGGCCAGTGGCAGGGCGAACAGTTGGCTATCCAGCACGCCAGCATCGACGGGGTGGATGTGGCCTTGCCGGATGCGGTGCTGGACAGCCCGGCGGCGCCGTCCACGTCTCAGCTCCCCGCAGATGACACGCCATTGAAACAGCCCTTTTCTGCCCAGGAGATCCGCCAGCGTATCGAGACGCTACCCGAAGTCATTCTGCCGTTTGATATTCAGGTTGCGCAGCTGGAGGCGCGCCGCATCCGTTATCATCAACGCGGATTTGATACCCAGTCACTGGATTTTGACCTCGCAGGTCAGTTTGTCGGCAACACCATCACGGTAAGTCAACTTAACGTGTCCCATCCGTGGGGCGATGCCCAGCTGAACGGGAGTATTCAACTGGCCGGTTATTATCCCATTCACGCCCGTGTGCGTGGAGTCGAGCGTTGGCCGGCATTGCCGGCGCCACTGTCTGGCCGGCAGCTGGATCTGCAGGTTGACGGTCCATTGACGGATCTGCAGGCGACGCTGAGCGTTTCCGGTGCCGAAAAACTGAGGCTCTCGGCCCGGCTCAATACGCTGGCACCCGATTTACCTTTCGAACTGGCAAGTCAGTGGGCTAGCCTGCAGTGGCCGTTGAGTGGCAAAGCGGAGTATCAGGCGACAAAGGGCCAGCTCAAGCTGACGGGACGATTGAGCCAGTATCAGCTGCAGCTTGACAGTGCGCTGCAGCTGCCTGAATTGCCGAAAGGAAAATTGGGCGTGGCGCTCACGGGCTCGCTGGACGGCGTCGTGCTCAAGCAGCTGAAACTGGCCCTGGGCGAGTCACACCTGATGGCCGATGGGAAACTGGACTGGCGCAAAGGCCTGCATTGGCAGGGCAAGACACAACTGCAAGGCAGCAATTTGCATAATCTGCTGCCGGCGCTGAGCGGCCGGATCTCGGCTGAAGTCGATAGCCAATTCCAGCTGCAGGGCACGCAGTGGACACTGAAACTGGACAAGTTGCAGGCCAACGGTCAGCTCAATGGTTATCCACTGAGCCTGCAGGGCAAGCTCAGCGGCAATCAGCAGATGCATTGGACGTTCGAGAATATCCGTCTTAGCAGCGGTCAGAACCGGCTACAACTGGATGGTAGCCTGGGTGAGCGTTGGCAGGCGCGTGGCAGCCTGCAGGCCACGGATCTCAAACAGCTGCACCCCGATCTGGCCGGCTCGGCATCGGCCAAACTGCTTCTGTATGGAACGCGTCGGGCGCCGGAGCTGGCCGTAACCCTGACCAGTGATGAACTGTCGTTGCCGGATATGCGTCTGCGCCAGGTCGCGCTGGATGGTGCGTTGAAAATGGGGGCTCTGTGGAGTGGTCATCTGCAGACCAGTATCGGCCGGGTGCGCAGCGGTGATCTGCGTTTTACCCAGTTTGCCTTGCAGCTGACCGGTGACGAGCGAGCGCATCAGCTGCAGATGAGTGTGGATGGGCAGCCGTTGAGTGCGGCACTGCAAGTCAACGGCAGCTGGACGCGCGCCGGCTGGCAAGGCGCCCTGGAAACGGCACATATCAAGACCCCGGTTGCAAATTGGGTGTTGCAGTCTCCGTTGCAGGTTGCGCTCAGTCGCGCCTTGACGACGCTAACACTGAGTGAGCAGTGTTGGCTGGCGGACAAACAGGGCATGCTGTGCACCGCCGCCACCCGTCTGAATCAGAGCCAGGGCGAGCTAGCGCTGACTTTGAAAAATTTCCCGACACAGAAGCTCGAGCCCTACCTGCCGGAGCGTCTGGCGTGGATCAGTGAGCTGAATGCGACTGGACGCGTCGGCTGGCACAAGCAGATCCCCACTGCCGAGCTGACGTTGACCGCCGAACCGGGGAAACTGATAGCCGATCGGTTCGAGACCCAGTATGACGCCTTGCAATTGAAGGCGCGGCTCGAGGAGCAACAGGCGGATTTCAGCCTGCATTTTGCCTCGCGCCAGTTAGGCAAGGCGGATATCCAGCTACAGGTGGATGAGCCGATGAAAGCGCGCAAGCTCAGCGGCAATGTCGATATCAGTGGACTGCGGCTGTACGGCATCGCCCCCCTGGTGGATGAGCTCAAGCGGACTCGGGGGCGTGTTGACGCCCACGGCCGCATGGACGGTACCTTGGAAAAACCCTTGTTCTACGGCAAGGTCACGCTGGATGAGGGGGAAATTGAAACCTCGGCTGACATTGCCGTCATCCGCCAGCTGCACAGTGAGCTGGACATACGCGGTGCCCGCGCCGATCTCTCCGGGAGCATGAACGTGGGTAAGGGCAAACTGGATCTCGGCGGTTTTGCCGACTGGTCCGGCAGTAGCCTTAATGGCCGACTGACCCTGCATGCTGACACGCTGGAAGTCGGTCTGGCCGGATATGGCCGGGCACGCGTCAGCTCGGACATCGTGATGGCGCTCGGTGAGGCGATGAGCATTGAAGGACGCGTGATGATTCCGTGGGCGCGCATCAAGGTCAAGAGCGTGCCGGACAGTGCGGTCAGTGTGTCTGAGGATGTGCAGGTCATCACCAAGCGGCGCCAGAACGCCCCGCCGCCGCCAAAGCCGTTGCCGATCAAGCTGGATCTGACCGTCGGGCTCGGTGGCGACGTGCAGCTCGATGCGTTGGGGCTGAAGACCAAACTGCTGGGGGGCGTGCGATTGTCCCAATCTCCGGATACGCCGCTGCGCGCCGATGGCGAAATTTCGCTCGATGATGGCCGGTTCAAATCGTTTGGTCAGAACCTGCTGATCGAAGAGGGCAAACTGCGTTTCAGCGGCAACATAGCGTCACCCTATCTGTCGGTGAAGGCCTATCGGGATCCGGACACAATGGAAGACGCTAACGTGACGGTCGGCGTCAAGGTCAGTGGCCCGGCCACACAACCGAAGATTGAGATCTACTCCGAGCCCCAGTTGTCCGAGACCGAGAAGCTCTCCTACCTGTTACGTGGCAAGAGTACCTCATCCAGTGGAACCACTTCGAACGATGAAGCGATGACCGGAATCCTGCTGGGCGCGGGACTTAGTCAGGCTAACGGGCTGGTGTCGGGCATTGGTGAGAGCCTGGGCCTCAGTGATGTCAGTCTGGACTCAACAGGGAGTGGCGATAACACCCAGGTCAGCATCAGTGGCTATCTGATTCCGGGGTTGCAGCTGCAGTATGGTGTGGGGGTGTTCACCTCGATTGCTGAGGTCAAGATCCGCTATGAGCTGATGCCACGACTCTACCTGCAGGCGCTCAGCGGCCTGAACCAGGCGCTGGATCTGTTCTACAAATTTGAGTTCTAGGCTGACATATGACTAAAGGCGCCATCAGGCGCCTTTTTTCGGATCATCGCTGGCGCCGTGCCATGTCTCATCGCTGGGGGATGGTGGGTCGATGCGGATCAGCCAGCCTTGCAGGCGGCCTGCGTCGCGTTGGGGGCGAATGGTGAGCGACAGCGTCGGGGTGACTGCTTCGTGCAGACAGGATACGGTCAACTGTGTTTCTGTAGCGTGTAACAGCTGACGCAGCTGGGGCCTGGCGAGGCGGTCACACTGCAGCCACTGGGCCAGTTCCTGCTGCCAGGGGCTGTCGGGGAATGCCTGTGTTAGCGCCGGTGACACATAGGTGACTGCTAGATGACGATCCAGCATCAGCACGGGGGGCAGCCACGCCTCCAGCGCGGCGGTTGGCAAAACTGCGTCAGCCGCCGCGCTGGCCGGGCTGAGTGCCTGACGCAGTGACGGTGTCATCAGCTGCCAGATGTCGGCCAACTGCGCTGCCGGCATCGCAATCTGCAAGGCCAATACCGCCAGCAACCGGGATGATTCATCCAGCACAGGCCAGATCCACAACGCGTTATCGCCCTGTTGTGGCAAGCAATCTGTGGGGAAGGAGGGCAGCTGCTGTGGGTTAAACGGTGGGCTGCCGCTGGTTAACAGGTGCTGCTCACTGTCACTCAACGACCAGCCGCCGACTGTGTCCAGTGCAGCAACGCCCTGGAGTTGCCCCTCGGCCGTGTGGTAGTTCCAGACTCGTAACGCGGCGTTCCAGTCATGTAACCAGGCGGCTTGCAGTGCTCTGAGCCCGGACAGATTGGGTTCACGTTGCAACATGCTCAGCTGGGTCATCAACCAGGGATCGATCAGCGCATAGGGTCTGTGCCTGTCTGGTAGTGGTTGTAACAGCCGCTCCGCGACCTTGGCGGCCAGCGCAAATAATCCAGGTTCGAAGCGGGATTGCCACGATCGGTATTCCAGCGTCAGCACGCCATAAGCGTGTTGCTCGCGCAGCAGCAGGGCATCTAAACGGGCCAGGATGCCGTCCTGTTGCAGGTAGCGTTGCTGGACCAGAGCCGGTTGATGTCGGATGTCTGAAAACCCCAGCGTGCCGCGCGCTTTGAGCGCTTTGAGATAGCGCGGTTCAAGGGGTTGCTCGGCAGGGTAATCCCGTTCACCCAGTACAAAGCGCGGATGCATCTGTTCCCGGTTGAACTCCCAGATCACCAGTCGATCGCAGTGGCTGGCGGTGAACAGGCGCTGCAGCAATACCCGATTGTGTTCTGTATCGGTCCAGTCTGGCTGGGCACGTTCACACTCCAGCAGTAACAGGCCATGGGGATCGGTACTGACTGGGTTCATCGAGAGCGAATGGACCAGGATGAGCCAGTCGTTGCCGTCGGGAATGCATTCCAGCAACCACTGTTCCGGTGGCCGTTGACAACTGATGAAACCGGCGTTGCCGCTACTTAGCAAGGCTGACATCTGCGCATGTTCAGCAGCTGTCAGCTGCGGTAACCAGGGGCGCTCTGGCCAGGGGCAGAGTTCCGCTGGAATGGGCCAGTCCGTCAACGGCACTAGCAGGCCGCTATCAGGGTTCCAGCGTAGCAAGGGACGCCGCGAACCGGATAAATGCGAGGTTTCCGCACTGGGAAGCGTGACAGCCATGTCAGGGAATACCATGATTCAAAAGTTCTTTACGCAGCATACCCTGACTCCGGGTGTGGGTCACAGCCATTGCATAATAAATTAGAAGATTCTAAAGTAATGGTCATTTCGTTGAGGAGATAGCACATGACCAAGATAGTGATCGTCGGCGGTGTCGCCGGGGGAGCCTCTGCTGCCGCACGGGCACGTCGGCTTTCCGAAACGGCAGACATTATTGTTCTGGAGCGGGGCGAGCATGTCTCATTTGCCAATTGCGGTTTGCCTTATCACATCGGGGGAGACATCCGCCAGCGCGAGGCGCTGCTGCTTCAGACGCCACAGAGTTTCAAGCGCCGCTTCAATGTGGAGGTGCGCACCTTTCATGAGGTGATCGCGATTGACCGCGCGGCACGCTCTGTGACAGTCAGGGTGTGGCCGAACGGTGAGGAGTATCAAGAGCGTTACGACAAGCTGCTGCTCAGTCCGGGGGCGGCGCCTGTGCTCCCGCCAATTCCTGGTCTGGATAGCCATGGGGTCTATTCATTACGCAATATGCCGGACATGGATCGGATCATGGCTGCGCTGGAGCAGGATAAGCCAGCCCATGCCACGGTAGTCGGCGGTGGCTTTATCGGTCTGGAGATGGTCGAGGCGCTGCATCAGCGCGGTATCAAGGTAACCTTGCTGGAGTTGGCGCCCCAGGTGATGACGCCGGTTGACCCTGAAATGGCAAACATGCTGCACCAGACGCTGGTTAACCATGGTGTAGAGTTGCGGCTGAATACCGGTTTGAGCGCCGTGGTGCCGCAGGCTGGTGTCCCTGCTGCCGGGGACGGTCGTCGTCTTGAGTTGCATTTGAGTACGGAAACAACGCTGGCGACCGATATGGTGATTTTGGCGATAGGCGTTAAACCTGAAGTGCGCCTGGCCAATGCTGCCGGACTGGAACTGGGCCTGGCCGGCGGCATCAAGGTAGATGCCGCGATGCGGACCTCGGATCCGGATATTTATGCAGTGGGGGATGCTGTCGAAACACCTGAATTCGTCACCGGTAAGCCTGGACTGATGCCGCTGGCGGGGCCGGCGAATCGTCAAGGACGGCTTGCGGCCGATCATATGTTGGGGCGTGAGGTCAGCTACACGCGCACCCAGGGCACGGCCATCTGCAAGGTGTTTGATCTGGCGGTCGCCAGCACGGGGCTCAATGAAAAACGCATCCAGTCGCTGGGCCTGGCCTATGAGAAAATCTATGTGCATCCCGCCAGCCACGCCAGCTACTATCCGGGCGCCCATCCCGTCAGCCTCAAACTGCTGTTTGATCCACAAAATGGCCGCATCCTCGGAGCGCAAGCCGTGGGTAAAGACGGGGTCGATAAGCGCATTGATGTGTTGGCGGTCGCGATGCGTGCCGGTTTGAGCGTTCTGCAACTCGAAGACCTTGAATTGACCTATGCACCACCGTTTGGTTCGGCTCGGGATGTGGTCAATCAGGCAGGTATGGTGGCGGCGAATGTCATTAAGGGGGATGAGCGTATCTGTCACGCCGAGGAGCTATTGGCGTTGGGAGAGAACCAGTGGTTGCTGGATGTGCGCAATCCTGGCGAACTCAAGTCGATTGGCCAGATCCCGGGCGCGGTGAATATTCCGCTAGATGAGTTGCGACAACGTCTGGACGAGATCCCCAAAGACAAGGAGATCCTGGTGACCTGCCAGGTCGGGCTGCGTGGCCATGTGGCGTGCCGGCTGCTGCGCAATGCCGGCTTTAATGCTCGCAATCTCTCGGGGGGTTACAAGACGTTCGAGATGGTTACGGCACGCTATTAAGTCCGTGCATCTTTAAGCACAAAAAAGCCAGCAGGATGCTGGCTTTTTCTTCTCTCGTTTGTAGCCTGTTATTCCAGATCTGGCAGATTGGCAAACGGGTTGTCGAGCTCCATCATGCTCAGCCGTGCCGCTTCGATGAAGGTTGGGACCTGGCCTCTGAGCCCCCAGACGCTCAAATCACCCGCGCGAAAATGGTGGCCAGGATAGGATTCGTCATCGATGCGGAAGTCATCAATACGTGCGCTATCAAAATCGACAGGATGCAGTACCAGTATCGGGCGCAAGGCGGCAAACAGATCGCGGGTCAACTCGGTCCCCAGACTGAGCGGGTGGCGCTCGTTATCAAACAGCCAGGTTCCCTCGCCAAGCATGTTGTTGAAGAAGCCCCCTTGGGTGAGGAACAGTTTGGCGATGCGGATGGCCTGTTCGATGGTCAACGGTGCTTGATTTTGTTTGGGGCGCCAAAATACCAACTCCTCAATCTGAGTCAGGGTCAGCAAGCTGGCGGTTTGAGCATCGGGCTGAACTTGTTCCCAAAGCCGGGCAACGGCCTGCTGGATCTGTAAACTGATATCCGACAGGCGCTCTATGGTCTGCTCGGGCGCCAGATGGTTGTCTGATAACAGGTGGTTGATCGCAATGGCAGCCTGTAAGTCATTGTTGCCGGCACTGAGATCCGGTTGCGAGGACGAGGACATGGTGACGCTCCTGAAAATGCGTGGATGGCGACGGTTTTCCTGAGCATAACGCACCACCAACTGGAGCCAAGTTGAAGTTGGCTCCGGTGTGCGCCACGTCAGAACTTAGTGGTTTATTGGGGCTCAATGCGTGTGTATTTATCCAGAATGTGCTGATAGCGACCATCTTGCTTGGCTCTTTGTAACGCGGCATTGAACGCATTGACAAAGTCATTGGATAAACGGCGTTTGCTGAGCATAAAGAAGGCCGGCGCCTCATAGACATCGACCGGTGAACGCACGATTTTATGCTGTAGGCCGTGTTGCTTGAGGTTCCAGGTTGTCGCCAGCCAGTCGCCGAGGAAACCGGCAATCCGTCCCTTAAGCAACTTGCTGTAATTGTTCTCTTCGGCAAACACTTCTTGCACATTAGGCTCGTTGCGATTCTGTTCGACCACAGGGCCATAATAAAAATCTTTCGTCACGCCGATCAGTGTGCCCTGATTGAGTAACTCAGCTATTTTGGTGGCCTTGAACTGGGTACCGGATTTGACCCATAACTGGGCTCTGCTCGGGCTGTAAGCCTCGGAGAAAATAGCGTATTCGGCACGCTCAGCGTTGTAATAGGCTTCCATCGCAATGTCGGCCTGGCCTTCCTTGAGCTCTTGCAATTGCCGCTTCCAGGGGCGTTCCCGGTATTCCACTTCACAGCCGAGATCGTGGATGACCAAGTTCAGCACCTCAATGGCAAATCCGGTCATCTCACCCTGCTGATTCTGGAAATGGTAAGGCGGCCAGGGATCCCAACCGACTTGGAGCGGTTGCGGACAGAGACTATTGGCAGCCAGGGTAGGCAAACTGGCCAGATACAGGGTGAGTGCAGACATGGCTAGGCGCATAGGGAATGTTATCCGGTGCTTATCGTTGTTGAACAAATTAGACCACAGACCCGCTGTCGAAATGATGACAGTCAGCACGGAATTCCCCCCTTAGTTGCGACTCATATAAATCCTTTTGGCGTGCGGGGCTTAGCCATGGGTCAAGCCGGAGGTGTTGCACAGCGCTGGCCTCGCTTACCGTCCAACCCAGCAGGCAGCATGGCGCAGAACGATGTTAATTAAGTCTTTTCTAATGTAGTGAACGCCGGTAGAGTATATCAATTATATCTAATGTAATGAGTGCGTGACGAGGTAGGAGTCGAGAATGGAACACTTTACCCCGCTGCCGGCATTGGCCGGTGGTCTACTGATTGGTGCGGGCGCGTTATTGCTGATGCTGGGTGCTGGGCGCATTGCCGGCATCAGTGGCATCCTCAGTGGCATCTTGATGCGACCGTTTGCCGAACGCGGCTGGCGGTTGTGGTTCGTGGCCGGATTAGTGCTCGGTGGGCTAGGGGGATTTTGGCTGCTCGGTGTGCCGGCGCCACAGCTGGCATTGGGTGCCTGGCCAGTGCTGGTGCCTGCGGGGTTCCTGGTCGGCGTCGGTGCTCGCCTGGGTAATGGTTGCACCAGTGGACATGGTATTTGCGGCGTGGGTCGTCTCTCGGTGCGTTCGTTGGTCGCGACGCTGAGTTTTATGCTCGCGGGCATCGTTACCGTGTTCGTGATGCGTCACTTATTGGCTTGAGGAGAACCTGATGATTGCGTTGCTAAGCGGGGTGTTGTTTGGCTTGGGGCTGGCCCTGTCAGGTATGGTGTTGCCGCAAAAGGTGCAGGGATTTCTCGATGTCAGCGGTCAATGGGATCCCTCGTTGATGCTGGTGATGGCCGGGGCGCTACTGGTCTATGTACCCGGATATTTCTACTGGGTGAAGCCGAGGCAATGGGCCTGGAATGGGGAGCACTTCCACCTGCCGACCAAAACGCGCCTCGATGGTCGTTTAGTGTTCGGTAGTGCCTTGTTCGGTATCGGTTGGGGATTGGGTGGCATCTGTCCCGGGCCTGCGCTCACCGCGTTACCTGTCGGGGGCGTGATGCTGTGGTCTTTCGTTTTGGCCATGGTGTCCGGCATCAAAGTGGTTTGCTGGTGGGAATTGCGGCAGCAACGATGACAGGTTCAGGGCGCTGAAGGCGAGAGGCGCCATGGTGCCCCTCGCCGGATTGTGCCCTGTGGACAAGATGACAGCGGTGGCGGGCACCGCTGTAGTGGTGTAAACGGCATTTGGTTGCCGGTTGACTCAGGCGTTGAGTACCTTGCGGATCTCCTGGATCGACAACTTGTAGTGACGAGGACAGTCGCGCCACGCGGCCAGCATGCGCTGGTATTTGTCACGCATGGCCAATTCTGAGTTGAGCATGGCGCAGCTTTTGCCGAGTTCAGGAAAACGCCCCTCTTCATCGAGCAGGAAACAGACATAATCGGCCAGCTCTTTCTCGTGGCCACGGGAATAACCGATGAAGTCGAGGCGGTTAGCCGCCACATCGGCGGTCTCGGTTGGGCTCAGGTTTTCGTAAGAGACCTTGAGTGCATGGTACATCTCCAGCGTCGCAATCACTTCACGACAGGTGGCTTCGTCCAGATGACCAAACTCTTTTTCCAATTCAAGCATTTGCAGACAATAGCCACGCTCAATGATGGTCTGGCAGCGACGATAGTAATCGGCGCGCTCGGGATTGAGTCGCATCAGGATTTCATATTGGTTGCTGAGAATGAGGCGCTGGGCGTGGTTCATGTTCATGGCACTGTCCTTGCGTAAACAAATCAGGGAAATGTGGAATCTGAAATGCAGCATTACCGCTTTTGTGCTGACACTCCATGATCTGGGTCATTTCACGGTCATGCTGGCCGATTCTGCGGTGGATAGGCGATTTTTTTATGTGAGGTCACGCCCATTCTCTGTTGTTTGCCCGTCAACTGCTTTAGGATTGGCACACCTGAAAAACAGTCCTCTGCCGTTATGTCACGAACTGTCAAAGCCCTTTTCATTCTGGCGCTGTTGTGCCTGTCCGCTTACTACCTGGCTGTACTCTATCTGGCTCGTCATCCGGATGTCAGTTACGCCTACCGCATGTACTACCTGGAGATGAAGACCCGCTACTGGAATCGCAACCAGACACTGGCCTATGTACCGGGATACCAGTTTGACATGGTCAATGACCGCGCCTGGATCCTCAGCCGCCAGGGTTGGACGCTGCCCAAAGATGATGGGACCGGCACCGAATTTACCGGTGACGGCGGGCTCTATTTTACACTGCATCGGGTACCACAACGTCTGCGGCTGGTCGCCGAGGTGCGCAACACCCGGGCGGATAACCAACTGACGTTGCGCATTGGCGACTGGCAGCAGCAGGTCACTCTTAACGTAAAGGGGCCGCAACGTCTGATCGTGCCATTGCCGGCCCACCTGTTGGTAGCCGATCCGCTGGAAGCGAACTATATCGCATTGAAGAGCCAGGCTCCGATCCGCTTCCAGACGATGATGATTGATAACGGGGAATAATAACTCATGGAAAAGAAACACGATTTTACTCTGTCATTGGTGGTTCCTGCGTATAACGAGGAAGAGAGTATCCAGACCTTCATCGACACCATCGACAAGGAGCTGGCGACTCTGAGCGACCGTTTGCAGATTGTCTTCGTCAACGATGGTAGCCGCGACCGGACCCGTCAGGTGATCGAGGAGGTCATTACCCGTGACCCGCGCGTCACCCTGGTCAATCTGGCGCGTAATTTTGGCAAGGAAGCGGCGATGACCGCCGGTCTGTTCCATGCCCGCGGGGATGCCGTGATCCCGATGGACGTCGATCTGCAAGATCCGCCGGCGCTGATCCATGAATTTGTACGCTTGTGGCAAGAGGGCTACGACACCGTCTATGGCGTGCGTACCGACCGTAATGCCGACACTGCGATGAAGCGTGTGACGGCCGGCGGCTTCTACCGCTTGTTCAATGCTGTCTCGACCACGACCAAAATCCCGGAAAATGCCGGTGACTTCCGTTTGATGGATCGTCGTGTCGTTGAGGTCATCAAGCAGTTGCCGGAGCGTAACCGCTTCATGAAGGGATTGTTTGCCTGGGCTGGATTCAACTCGATTGGTGTGCCTTATGAGCGCCCGGCGCGTGCCGCCGGGGAAACCAAATTCAACTACTGGAAGCTGTGGAACTTTGCGCTGGATGGTTTCTTCAGCTTCTCCAGCTGGCCGCTTCGGGTCTGGAGCTACATCGGTGCCGGCGTGGCCTTGCTGAGTTTCATCTACATGCTGGTGATCATTACCAAGGTGCTGTTCTTTGGCATTGATAGCCCGGGTTACGCATCACTGATGTGTGTGATCTTGTTCCTGGGAGGCATGCAGCTGATCTCCATCGGTGTCATCGGTGAGTACCTGGGCCGTATGTTCCTTGAAGTCAAACAGCGTCCGGTTTTCGTGGTTGAAGGCATTTATGGTCAGTACGCCCGTGATGATCAGCAGGAGAAAGCATGATCTCGCGTGACGAATTCTGGCGTCTGTTCCGGTTTGGTTTAGTGGGTGGCGGCGCCACCCTGATCGATTTGGGGACTGCGGCGCTGCTGCTGTGGCTGTGGCCCCATCTGGCAGAGAATCTGGTCAGTACCGCGGCGTTTTTTGTGGCGTTCTGGTTTTCATTCTTCGGCCATCGCTACATCACCTTCCAAAAGCACGGTGCCGTCGGCAAGTTCCTGCTGGTGGCGTTGTTCTCGCTGGCGGTCAGAAACCTGTTGTTGCTGGGCTTGCTGTGGATCGGCCTGAGCGGGCTGTTGCCGATCGTCATCGCCACCTTGTCGGTCACCATCCTGACGTACCTGCTGTCGCGGGTGTGGGTTTTTGTCTAATCACGGGAGAGACGAATACATGCATCTGGAACCTGTTCAGGTGATCCCGGAGCGCCTCAGCATCAGCCGGCGCGACTGGATGATGATCTTACTGGCGTTTTTTGTCAGCCGGCTGGCGTTGTACGCCATCGGCTACTTTGGCGCCATGCACTATAACGTCGAGACCGATTTCATCGATGCCATCAATTTGGTGCAGGCGGTGGAAGATGATATCCCCAGCATGTTCTGCCAGTTCGACTGCGGCTGGTTCCAGAGCATTGCCGATGTTGGCTATGACACCTATCCCCATGGCCTGACGACGGGACATGCGGCGAACTGGGCGTTTCTGCCTGGGTTCCCGCTGACGGGCTACTGGATTGGCAAGCTGCTGGGTGTCGGCACCCTGTATGGCTTTTATGTGCTGACCAACGTGATGTTCTTTGCTTGTCTGCCGCTGTTCTTCCTCTGTTTGCGGCAGCTGGGACAGGATCTGGAAACCGCGCGCTTTGGCGTCTGGTTGCTGGCCTTTTCACCCTATTCGGTCTATTTCATCGCGCCTTATACCGAATCGACATTTCTGGCCTTCACGATGGCGGTGTTCCTGTTCTCCTATCGCCACCGCTGGTTGTGGGTCGCGGTGGCCGGAGCCCTGATGACGGCCACGCGCAATTTGGGGGTCATGGTGGTGTTCTCGGTGGCCATCATGGCATGGCAGGCCTACGGCTGGCGTGAGCTATTGCGCTTTGGCGACCGCACGTTGCGGGTACTGCTGACCCTGTGGGTGATCCCGTTGGCGCTGTTCAGCTACATGCTCTATCTGCACCTGCATGTCGGCGATGCGTTTGCGTTCAAAAACGTGCAACTGGCTTGGGGCCGGGTGTTTGACAACCCGTTCCACTACTGGTGGGAAGGTTTCAATACCGGTGGTCGCAAGTATTACCTGTCGGTAGTGATTGCCCTCGGTTGGGTGATGAACCTGTACCTGCTGTATCAGCGTCGCTATGCCGAGGCGTTGTTCATGCTGATCTGCACCTTTGTGCCGATCGTCACCAGCACCAATGCCTTCCCGCGCTACCTGTTTGGTCTCTATCCGACCATGCTGGTGTTGGTGTTGTGGATCCGCAACAAGCCAATGCTGCGGCCGTTGCTGCTGGCGTTGTCGGCGCTGCTGTCGGCTTACTTCACGATTGCCTGGGTCAACGCCAAGTTCTTTGTGGTGTAAGTCCCGCTCGCCTGCAAAACCAAAAGCCAGTCTGCGGACTGGCTTTTTCTATTGGTCCCCTCGGCAACCGCTCGGCCGGACGCCGCGGGGCCATGCGTTGCCAAAAGCAGGCGCTGGGTAACGACGATTATTAAGTCTGATTTAATAATCCCGGTTGGAAGCGGGCTGCTGTGTCACGGCGCCGCCCTCGACGGCGTGGGTGGTGTCGGCGCCACCAGATAATCCAGCAGGGTGTGCATCAGCTGGTTGATGGCGCTGTAGTGGCGCTGCGGCGTGGCCAGCAGGCTGGCTTCATCCTGGATAAACGGCGCGGCTGTCAGCTCGTCACGGCATGCGGCGATCAAGCTGGCTGCGCTCTGCGGTGTGGTTTCAAGATGACACTGCAGGCCAATGGCATGCCGGCCCAGTTGAAAAGCCTGATGCCGACACGCCGCACTGCTAGCCAGTAACCGGGCTCCGGCCGGCAGTGAGAAGGTTTCACCGTGCCAGTGGAACACAGTGATCTGCTCGGGAAACTGAAAATCCCCCTCCGCGACTGGATGTCCCTGAAGCGGAAACCAGCCGATCTCTTTGTGCGCGCCCGGGGTGACGCGCGCGCCGAGTGCGGCGGCCATCAGCTGCGCTCCCAGACAGATGCCCAGCACGGGTTTACCGGCGTCGATCACCCGGGCCAGCAGCTGTTTCTCGGCCTGCAGCCACGGGTAGTCGGCTTCATCATTCACGCTCATTGGTCCACCAAGCACTATTAGCAGATCGAACGTTTCAGGCTCTGGCAAGCTGGCGCCGGCATGGAGCGGGATCAGGCGCTGCCGGGCCCCACGGGCCTGCAACCAGCTCTCGATACTACCGGCGCCCTCGAACGGGACGTGTTGCAAGATGGCGACGTGCATAGGGGGTTCCTGAACGGGTGAATGGCGGTTCTGTATACCGTGTCGATGAGTGCTGTGTCCAGCGTCAGTGAGGTCCAGCACGGCGCGCCTGAGGTTGGGGTTATTCCGGATTGGCGACGGTAACCTGTGGCAGCAACTGGCGTTCGGCGAACACGTCGCTGGCGACCAGCATGCCATTGATTGCCGCCGGAAAGCCGGCGTAGGCCACCATCTGCACGATCACCTCAATCAGTTCGGCCGGCGTACAACCGACATTCAGTGCGGCATGCAGATGCACCTTGAGCTGAGGGGCGCTGTGCCCCTGGACCGTCAGTGCGGCGACGGTGGCGATCTCGCGGGCGCGCAGATCCAGGCCCGGGCGGCGATAGATATCACCAAACGCAAACTCGATGATATAGCGGCCCAGATCCGGGCAGATCGGCTGCAAGCTGTCGATGACGTGCTGGCCCGCCTGGCCATCGATGGCTGCCAGCTGTTCCCAGCCGAGTTGATAACGTGATGTGGTCATAAACGTGCTCCTGTGTGGCGTTAGGGTTCGCACTCAGGCTAGGACCTCGAGTTAACTCGAGGTCAAGCACTTTTTTCATGCCGTTGCTGCAGCTGTTGCTGGTAATGGGCGAGTTTGTTCTCCAGCGCCTGTAAATGGGCCTGCTCTTCTGCCAGGCGTTGCTGCAAGGCATCGCGGTGCTGGCACAGCAGTTGATGGCGTTCGGCCAGTGTGCCGTCACCTCTGGCGCGTAATCTGGCGTAGTCGACGATCTGTGCCAGCGGCATGCCGGTGTGTTTCAGACGACCGATAAAGCAGACCCATTCCGCGTCGGCAGGACGATACTGGCGGTGGCCACTGGCATTGCGCGGAATATTGTCGATCAAGCCTAACTGCTCGTAGTAACGCAGCGTATGGATCGACAGACCCGTCAAACGTGAAAAAGCGGAGATGTTCATAACCCGGTGCGCCGCAAGCAGAGGTAGAGGGTGGAATTATTCGCCGATAGCACGCTGGCGACAAGCCACAGGATGACGTGCAATCGTGCTGAGAAGCCGGCGGCTTGCGCACGCCGGCCGGCAGAGAAAACGTCAACGGGGCCTGGACCCCGTTGACGCTGTACGCTATGCGGATTTGAGGTACGCCAGCACCACATCATGGTGATTGCTGGTCTTGAAATCATCGAATACGTGCTGGATGACGCCGTGCTCGTCGATCAAAAAGCTGATGCGATGGATACCATCGAAGCTCTTGCCCATGAATTTTTTCGGGCCCCAGACACCGAAGGCGTCGGCAACCTGATGAGTTTCATCGGCCAGCAACGTGAAATTCAGCTGCTGTTTATCCTCGAACTTCTTCAATTTGGCCGGTGCGTCCGGACTGATGCCGAGCACGCGGGTGTTCAGCGCGGCAAAGTCGGCGTCGGTATCACGTAAACCGCAGGCCTGGGTCGTACAGCCGGGAGTCGACGCCTTGGGGTAAAAGTAGATCAGCACTTTTTGGCCGCGCAGGGCGGAGAGCGTGACGGCATTGCTGTTTTGGTCCAGCAACGTAAAGTCGGGAGCCGGTTGGCCGGCTGTCAAGCGGTTCATTTGATACCTCCGGGCTTGTGCAGGATGGAGAACTCATGCTGTTCGGCACCCAGCTGCTGGCAAAAGTCAGCAAATTGGGCCGCCAATATCGATTCGTTATCGCTTTGCGGCAACTGCAACTCAAATCGGGCGCGCAGCATGTCATGGGGCGCCATCACTAAGGTTTCCGAGCGCAGGGCATGGAGATCCCACCCCTGGCGGCTGAAGAAACCGGTGCACTGACTTACGATCCCGGGCTGGTCGCGGATCAATAATTCTGCCTGTGCACGCCATGGATATTCGGTGACTTGATGCGGGCGTGTGCGTTTCATTAAGGTGACCAGCTCAAGCTCATGGCTTTTTAGCGGCAGCGTCGATTCCACGCGTGTCAACGCATTCCAGTCGCCCGACAGCAGCATGGTGAAGGTAAATTCACTGCCGAGAATGGCGAGGCGCGAGTCGACAATGTTACAACCACACTCGCTGATATGGTGGGTGACCTTGTTGACGATACCCGCCCGGTCGCTACCGAGTGCGGTGACCACAAGATAATGAATCATGAGACATTTCCGGCTATTGCCCATCGAGCGATGGTAGCACAGACTGTCAGCCGGTCTACTGCCTTCCCTTGTAATTGCCGGGGTCCGGCCTTACCATAGCGGCCTCGCCAAAGCGGAGTTCAGATTCATGTTAAGCGGTAGTCTCGTTGCCCTCATCACCCCCATGGACGAGCAGGGGGAGGTGGATTTTTCCTCATTGCAACGTTTGGTCGAGTACCACATCTTAGCGGGTACGGCGGGATTGGTGGTCGTGGGCACAACCGGTGAGTCGGCCACCTTGTCGATGTCCGAACATCTGGCCGTGGTCAGCGCTACGCTGGAGCAGGCTGCCGGTCGTATCCCGGTGCTGGCAGGGTGTGGCAGCAATAACACCCGTCATGCCATTGAGCTGGCGCGTGAACTGAAAGTACTGGGGATCCAATGGGGGCTCTCCGTTACCCCGTATTACAACAAACCTACGCAAGAAGGCCTGTATCGCCACTATGCCGCGATTGGCGAGGCTAGTGGTCTGCCACAAATTCTCTATAATGTCCCGGGTCGTACCGGCTGCGATCTGCAACCGGCCACCGTCGCGCGTCTGGCGCAGCAGTTTGGTATCTGTGGTATCAAGGAAGCGACAGGGGATGTGGCGCGTGTGACCACTTTGCGCGACCTGTGTGGGGCTGAGTTTGCCCTCTACAGTGGCGATGATGCCTCTGCCTGCGATTTCATGTTGCGTGGGGGCAATGGCGTGATCTCTGTAACCACCAATGTGGCGGCCGCAGAGATGGCGCAGTTATGCCGTCTGGCGTTGGCCGGTGAACGCGATGCGGCACTGGCGCTGAACGAACAGTTGATGCCGGTACACAGGACGCTGTTTATTGAATCGAATCCAATCCCGGTCAAGTGGGCCTGTGCCCGACTGGGCTTGATAGCCAATTCCGGGTTACGTTTGCCGCTAACCCCCCTGAGCACCGATGGTGCCATGGCGATGGAGCAGGCACTGACCCGAGCGGAGTTAATCAAGCGTGCATAAACAACCAACCACCCGATTTTCTGTTGTTCTTCTCGGCGGTGTTTTCAGTTTTCTGATGGCGGGCTGCTCATCGAAGATGGATCTCCGCCAGGCCGATGGTGATTTCAACTATCTCGATACCAAGACGGTCAATAAGCCGCTGGTGGTTCCCGCTGAGCTCAGTTCACCAGGATTGCTGACCGACTATCGCGTTCCAGCGTTGGCGGCGGGTGTTCCTAATAGCCCGTTAGGCGCCGATGTCGATATCCGTACCCCGGTTCAGGTATTCACTCTGGTTCCGGGAAGTCGTGCCGAGAGTGATGGCAATGGCTCCACCCTCTGGTTTACCGCCCGCAGTGTCACGCAGCAGATCGACAATGATATCTGGAATGAAGTGATTGCTTTCCTGCGGCGGCGTGGTGTCGCCATCGATGATATGAACATTGCCAACCGCAGCCTGGATACCGGCTGGTTTTATGCTAATTCCCGTCTGGAGCCATGGACTGAACAGTCCGATGACAATGATGACGTTCAGGTGCATCAGCGCTACCGCTTCATCATCAAAAGTGACAAGGAACGCCATCGCACCGGTCTGACTGCACAACTTTTGAACCATGAATATGGGATCAATGGTGATGATATGCCGGCGCTCACTACGTTTGACCAGCAGCGTTATTCCGCCTTGATGCTGAACCAGGTCGCCGTTGATTATGACAAGCAACTGCGTGCTGGCGTGGTGAGCAAGGACACTAACCGCCTGCAGATGACGTTGGGTGTCGATGATAATGGCCTGACGGCCTGGTTGGTTGACGCCTCCTTCGAAACCACTTGGGATCGGGTGATTGCGTTGCTGCCGCAACTGAACTTTGAAATCAACAGCAAGACCCAGTCCAAGGGACTGATCGAAGTTGATTATGATGAGCCGAATAGTGATTTCTGGAAGGCCAAGGATCTCGAACCGTTCGGGCTAGATTCCGGCACCTATCGCCTGCAATTTGGTGAATATAAAGGCAAGACCTCAATCACGCTGTTTGACGAGAACAAGAAGCCGGTACCGTCTTCTGTTGTCAGCAAGATGTTCCTCGGTCTGTCCAAGGCGTTCAGTCGCCAGCAGACCGCAGTGATCAAGAAGTAATCGCAAAGGGGCCCGTGGCCCCTTTGTGTTATGTCCGTTAACACCACACTGGAGTGAGCTCTAAATGGAAAAGAAAGCCGAACTGTATCGTGGCAAGGCCAAATCCGTGTACACCACTGACGATCCGTCGCGTCTCGTCCTGCTGTTCCGCAACGATACGTCAGCTTTTGATGGTCAGAAAGTTGAGCAGCTGGACCGCAAGGGCATGGTCAACAACAAGTTCAACCACTTCATCATGACCAAGCTGGAAGAAGCCGGTGTGCCGACCCAGATGGATCGCCTGTTGTCTGATAACGAAGCGCTGGTCAAGAAGCTGGAGATGATTCCGGTGGAGTGTGTCGTACGCAACGTCACCGCGGGCTCAATCTGCCGTCGTCTGGGTGTACAGGAAGGGATGGAGCTCAATCCGCCAACATTCGAATTCTTCCTGAAGAACGATCCGCTGCACGACCCCATGGTCAACGACTATCACATCCGCTCGTTTGGCTGGGCGACTGACGAACAAGTTGCCAAGATGAAGGAACTGACCTTCAAGGTGAACGATGTGCTCAAGGCGATGTTTGATGCCGCTGGCTTGATCCTTGTCGATTACAAGCTGGAATTCGGTGTATTTGAAGGCCAGGTGGTACTGGGTGACGAATTCTCGCCGGATGGCTGCCGTCTGTGGGATAAGGAAACCCGTCAGAAGCTGGATAAGGACCGCTTCCGTCAGGGGCTGGGTGGTGTCGTTGAAGCCTATGAAGAAGTGGCACACCGTCTGGGCGTCAAGCTCGATTAATTAGCTTCGGCACACAAACGTTTGCTTCAATAAATAAATAAAAAAACGGCGCATCTGGCGCCGTTTTATTTTGCATTGAATTAGCGATGTATTATTTGAAATAGTGTCGGGAGGACTTAAATTCGTTATTGACCAGAATTCTGGCTATTCTCGCCACTATTATTGATCTCGGTTTTCTTCTTTGGCGCCTGACAGGGAGCGGTTGGTCGATTTAACCAATGATCATCATCTTCGTCATCATCAACCAGGCGACGCACTTTATCACGGTATTTGGGTAGCTCTTTTTCCAGGCGTTTCATATCGCGCACGGCATTGAGCAGCAAACCAATCAATAATATTACCGGCAGTGCAATAACCAACCATAACCACATGTTTTTCTCCGTCTTTCTATTTCAGTCGGATGATCAGGAAATATCGTCAGTGTGACTCATAACATAACGCTGCCACAGCACGGACAATTGCTCCAAAATATCTTCTTTGCCTGCAATGGAACTATTTTCTAACTGCTGTTGCAATGCTGAATAATCCAGATTGGCAATGATTGTTGTCGCTTCTTCTTGAAAACTGATATGCCAGGGTTCGGCTGCGACCGCCTGGCCTGTTGTAAAGGGGCGGAAGAAACCAAACCGTTGCAGATTATTATCCAGCCAGGCCGTCAGCGGTGCAAAATAACCAGTTGTTGCATATTCCCATGGCTCCAATTGTAAAGCTTGACCGGCGGGTAACCGATCCGGCGCATAAACGTCCAGATCGGTTCCCCAATGGTGGCGACTGGTTCCGGGGAGGGCGCTGAAGCGCATGATGGCGGCCAGTTTTTGCGTGGTGGTCAGCTGAGACATCTCCAGCGTATTCCCGGCATCGTCGTGTACTCGGCGCTGACCCAGATATTTGCCATTCCAGATCAGCAGCTGCCGCGCAAAATTGCGGTATGACGAGGCAATGGCCAGCTGGATCCCGTCACTGGCCGCTGCTTGCTGCAGGCGGACAAACGCCTGGGCGGTGGCCATGGTCAGCCGATGTGGTGGATTGTCTGGCACACAGACCAGATGGCTTTCATCCACTCCCAGCCATTGGGCGGCACTCAGCGACATGAGCTCATACCAGCAAGCGACGCAAGATATCGGTGTAGAGCGCGCTCAACTGCTCCAGATCCGCGACCTTGACGCATTCATTGAGCTTGTGAATGGTCGCGTTTACCGGGCCTAATTCCACCACCTGAGCACCGGTTCTGGCAATAAACCGACCATCTGAGGTGCCGCCGGAGGTCGAGAGCACAGGAGCATGGCCGGTCTGCTCGGAAATTGCAGCGGTAATCGCGGCGACCAGATCTCCGGAGGCGGTCAGGAAGGGGTGGCCACTGAGTGTCCAGTTCAACTCATATTCCAGCCCATGGCGATCGAGGATCGCGCTGACCTGTTGCTTGATCTGCTCATCGGTCAGCTCGGTGCTGAAGCGGAAATTGAATTGCACCTCCAGTTCACCCGGAATCACGTTGGATGCGCCGGTGCCGCCACGAATATTGGCGATCTGAAAGCTGGTGGGCGGGAAGAAGGCGTTGCCCTGATCCCATTGTGTGGCGGCCAGTTCGGCCAATGCCGGGGCTGCCTGGTGGATGGGATTGCGCCCCAGATGGGGGTAGGCAACATGCCCCTGGATCCCCAATACCTTCAGATCGCCGGTGATGGAGCCACGGCGCCCATTCTTGACGACATCGCCAAGCCGTGTCGTCGACGAAGGTTCACCGACCAAGCACCAGGTAATCTTCTCGCCACGGGCTTCCAATGTCTCGACCACCTTGGGGGTGCCATTGATGAAAGGGCCTTCTTCATCACTGGTAATCAGGAAGGCGATCGACCCTTTGTGGGCGGGATGCTGCTCAATAAACCGTTCAACGGCGACCATCATGGCGGCAATGGAGCCCTTCATGTCCGCGGCACCGCGACCATACAGATAGCCATCGCGAATCGTCGGCTCAAATGGCGGGCTGTCCCACTTTTCCAGCGGTCCGGCCGGGACGACGTCGGTATGGCCGGCAAAACAGAAGACCGGCCCCTCATTGCCACGCCGCGCCCAGAGGTTGGTCGTATCGTGAAACACCATGGGTTCAATGCTGAAGCCAAGGCGGCGCAAAAAGTCAGCCATCATCTGCTGGCAGCCGTGATCCTCCGGTGTGACGGAGGGGCGGCTAATCAGGTCTTTGGCCAGGGCGAGTACGTGTGAATCAGACATCAGGCATCCTTGCGTGGGATATCAGAGTAATACAGAGGAGAGCTCGTCAGGGTTAAAGCCGACTAGCCAGCGATCATTGTGGGCAATCAGGGGGCGCCGGATGATGGCCGGTTGTTCTAACATCAGCGCCAGGGCGCTCTCTTTGCTGATGTTGGTCTTGACTGTGTCAGCCAGCGCCCGCCAGGTGGTACCACGCCGATTGAGCATGGTTTCCCAGCCCAGATGCTGTTCGACTAGCGCCAGCCATGCGGCGTCTATGCCGTCGCGGCGGTAGTCATGGAACTGGTGCGCCACATCATGCTCATTGAGCCATACAAGGGTTTTTTTGATGGTATCGCAGTTGCGAATACCGTAAACGATGGTCGTCATGTTACAACTTCACAACATTTGGCTGAGGCGGGGATTCTGTCATCCACTGGCGATGGAGGCAAGATAACCATCAATCAATGAGACGGTATTGGCCGGAAAGGGTCTGCGCCAGATATTTAAACAGATTGAAGACCATCATGGTTTTTGGCGAGGGCAATCCTTGCTCATCAAAGAAGAACTCTCCCTTAAAGATCAGGATCCCGTTCTGTTGCTCCACCGAGCTGGCCTCGATGCCGGACATATAGTCTTCATGCTCGCGCAGCATCTTGTTAGCCAGGATAAGCAGTTCGGTTGCGGTGATCGCTTGTTTTTCCATCATGACTCCATAGCTTCTTGATAAAAAACAAGACGCCCGACTAAGCGGGCGTCCAGAGAGGTCGACAAAAGTGCAGTTACTTCTGAACTACAACTTCCTTGATGCCCTTGACTTCAATTTCAACACGACGGTCGGCTGCCAGGCAAGCGATCAGGTTCTTGCGGTTCTTGATACCGTTGCAGCTGGTGCCGGTCACCGGATTGGCTTCACCACGACCTGTCGCCGTGATGCGGTTGCCAGCGATACCCTTGGCCTTGAGGAAGTTAACAACGGACTCAGCGCGTTGTTGTGACAGCTTCAGGTTAGCGGCATCGCTACCGATGCGATCGGTATAACCGAAGACGACGGTTTGATGATCCTTCATATCCAGGGTGCTGATTTCGTTGTACAGCTTGGTCAAGGCAGCTTGGCCAGCTGGCTTCAGGGTTGCCTTGCCGAAGTCAAACAGGACATCAGAGGTCAGGGTGAAACGTTTGGTTTCAACCACTTCCTGCGGAGCAGGGGCCGGAGCCGGCTCGACAACAGGCGCTGGTGCGGCTACGGCAGCAGGCGCACTGCTACGGGTTGGGTAGTAGACCACTTCCAGACCGAGGTTGTTGACATCAGTGTTGCCGGTTGCGCCGCGGCCAGCATCATCGACGATGCGATAGCGGGCTTGCAGATCCAGCGCATCGTTTACACGGTAAGCAGCGCCGATACCAAAGACCGGAGAATAGCCATGAGCCTTGGTGTCACGGGCATCATTAGTGGTGAAGTCGCGCATCAGGCCCAATTCACCCAGCAGGGAGATGGACTTGGTCAGCGGGTAGCGTGGCAGCGCAGACAGCGTCCAACCATCGATACGATAGGTATCGCCGCCGGCCTTGGCATGACCTAACCAGTCATAACCTGCTTCCAGGCTGAGGTATTGATTGAAGGTGTACCCACCCAGCAGACGGCTGGAGGTGGCATCGCGATTAACACCTGAGCTGGCGATATCATTCAGATCACGGTACTGGGACCAACCAGCGCCGGCGCCAACAAATGCGCCTTGAGCATCGTTAGCTTGAGCGGAAGCACTGAACATCAGACCAGCAACCAGGCTGGCAACGAGGGATGAAGCCACTGTCGATTTCATTGTTATCTCCAAGTATGGAATAGCCCGTTTAGGTACGGGATTGTGATGCGCGTCATATTATGAGCCGAGACCCTTACGCTGCCAATCCCCCCAATAGCTTAAAAAACAACAACTTTATCGAGATAAGCGGGATCTGTGGTTAATTTGAAAGCGCTGGCTTTTCATCTGGATGATTCCTGACCAGCGCGATCAATGCGCGTCGTATTGGCGGACTATTTTTTTCTCAAATTGACAGAACCGGTGCTGATTCGCACTGAGGTGGTTGGAAGAAGGGGCCATTTTGGCCCACAGCAGGGTGTCGATATCATGGGGCGTCAGGACGGCGAGCAGAGGGTGGAGCTGACGTAAATAGTGGCGCGCCAGGTAGGGGTCCAGTTTGTATATATTGACGAGCCCTTTTGCTACTGCAAATAACGGGGCCGGTACGATTAACCACTGTGGCAACGTGTCGGCGTGCCAATCGGCAAAGCTCTGTAGTTGCGAGGCGTCGATCATCTGCGGCTGGCTTGCCTCGGTGCCAAATAACTTCCAATCTTCCACCGCCGCCTTTGGGAGTGTCCCGGTGTGAACCGTGAGAGGACGTATTAACCCTTTTTTCCCGCATCGGTTGGCGAAATCAGCCAGCAATGGCTCTGCTGATGGGGACGCGCATTGCGTGGCGATGGCATCGCATTGTCTGATATTTAGCGGTTCCACACAGTGGCGTGAGGGGGATTGCGCTACTCGGAACAACTGTTCCGCCGTGAAGTACATGGCCAGCGAGAGTGACATGCGTTGACAATGCTCCAAATGGGCTACACTGAATTCAAGTGGAAACTGTTTTTTTGTTTACCCTGTCAACTGATAGGTTTAACATGCGCATCGCTCACGGACAATTGTGTAATTGCACAATTGTCCGTGAGTAGAGATAGCACGCGAAAATGACAAAACGATAACGACACAACAACGATACAGCCGAGCCGGATAAAACTGACATACAAAAACTGGTCTACTTGGTCTGAATCTTTTTTGCTGCCCTGAGCCGCAAAGTTAGCTGTGTGAGGAATCGTATGAATAACAGTGAAGTCTCTGTAGGACAAAAAATCCGTCAAATTCGCGAAACGGTAGGCCTGAGCCGCCCCAAGTTTGCTGAACTGCTGAGCGTTCCGCCAACAACGCTGAAAAACTATGAATTGGGATATCGTGAAGTCGGCGGTGCGTTTCTCGTCGCACTGTCTCGTCACGCTCAACTTCATCAATTTACCCTGTGGTTGTTGTCTGACAAGACGGCAGCCGAGATTGGTCAAATTAGTCCTGAGCAGTATCAGCGCTGATTCATTCGTTACATCGATAACGCACCCCTCGGGGTGCGTTATTTTTTTGTTTCGTTGAGTCAATTGATAACGGCTTACTCTTGTCAAAGGCATTGAATGGATTACCATTTGTGCACTTCGTCAAGGAGAGTGGCATGAAAAAACTGTGGTTGTTGGGTATAGCGTTATGTGTCTTTCTGGTGGCCTGCGCAACGTCTCCAACCGGGCGTCGGCAGTTAATTCTGTTTGGTGACAGTGATGTTGCTCAACTGGGATTGACCTCATTCGAACAATTGAAAAAACAAGAAAAAATATCTACAAACAAAAAAGAAACCCGCTATGTGCGTTGCGTCGCTGAGGCAATTGTTCACGAGATCCCGGCGCAATATAACTATTCCTCACAGGATTGGCAGGTCGAGCTGTTTGACTCTCCTGACATCAACGCATTTGCGTTGCCTGGGGGCAGAATTGGTGTCTATACCGGCTTGTTCAAAGCGGTAAAAAATCAGGACCAGTTGGCGGCGGTTCTGGGTCATGAAGTTGCCCACGTCCTGGCGCGCCACTCCAACGAACGGTTGTCCCAAAGTCAGCTCGCGAATATGGGCATGCTGGCCGCCGATACGGCGCTCGGCGATTCTACCTATCGTGAACCAGCCATGGCCGCTTTGGGCATTGGTGCCCAGGTCGGTGTGCTGTTGCCGTACAGCCGGATACAGGAAAGCGAAGCCGATGTGCTGGGCCTGCAGTTAATGGCGATGGCTGGTTTTAATCCCGAGCAATCCATAGTGCTGTGGCAGAACATGGCGCAGGCCACCGGCAAGAACAAACAATCAGAACTGTTGTCGACTCACCCGTCCGATCAGCACCGAATTGATGAGCTGAATCAGCAGTTAGCGGCAGTTGCCCCCTTGTATGCCAAAGCGAAGGAATTGGGACGCAAGCCGCAATGTCAATTCTGACAATCCGTCCAGCCTTGGGGCGTGATGTTGCTGACATAGTTAACGTTCAGCAGGAAAGCTGGCAGGCAGCATATAAGGCATTGCTGCCGGACCAGTTTTTACTGCGCAAAGAAGAAGAGCGCATTGCGATTTGGCAGCAGCGGCTGGTCGATTGGCCATGCCATACGCTGTTAGCCGAAGTGGATGGCAACATCGCCGGATTTTTATTTTGGCAGCCAGAACAGCGGACTCGCGCCTTGCTGCGTTCTCTATATTTGCATCCGTTCTTTTGGAATCAGGGGATCGGCCACCAATTGTTGCGTCAGGGAATGGCGGATATGCGAGACGAGGGGATACAGCGGGTCGATTTATGGGTGTTGGCCAATAATCGACGCGCTGAGCATTTTTACCTGCGCGAAGGCTTCCGTTATGACGGTCGCTCCCAGCTACAGGCAGTCAAAGCGGGTGAATACCAGCAGCGACATATGTTTCGTCTGCTGGCCGGGCTCTGATACAGCCGCATGCCTCTGAGGTAAAAACTCTGTTATCATCCCAGCCTCTTTGATGCCTACGTGGCCACTTTATGGAGTTCCCATGACGCAATTTACTACCCACGAACAACAAGCCAGCTATGGTATCGGTCGTCAGATTGGTGACCAACTGTCCCAACAATCCTTTGACGGCCTGGATCTGGCTGCGGTGAAACAGGGTATTGAGGATGCCGTGCTGGGTAAGGCGTTTGCCGTGGATCAACAGGCAATTGGCGAGGCTTTTGAAGTCATTACCGCTCGTCTGGAAGCGGCTGAACGTGAACTGGCTGCCAGCGCACAGGCTGAAGGTGAGGCGTTCTTGTCGGCAAATGCGGCGCGTGAAGAAGTGAGTGTGACGGACTCTGGCCTGCAATACGAAGTGCTGGTCGAAGGTAAGGGCGCCATGCCGGTTAAGGGTGACAAGGTTCGTGTGCATTACCACGGCACGTTCCCGGATGGTCGCGTGTTTGACAGCTCTGTCCGTCGTGGTCAACCAGCCGAATTCCCGGTCACCGGTGTGATTGCCGGTTGGGTAGAGGCACTGCAACTGATGCCGGTTGGTTCCAAGTGGAAGCTGACGATTCCACATCACCTGGCCTACGGCGAACGCGGTGCCGGTTCTATCCCGCCGTTCTCCACCCTGGTATTTGAAGTTGAGCTGTTAGACATCGTCTAATCGCCACAAAGGCCGGAGTCATCCGGCTTTTTTTTGCCCTTTTCAAAGCGGTCAGCGTCTGGGTAAACTGCCGCACCAAGCTAGACGAAGAGAAAGGAAAAAGGATATGGATAATCAGATCCGTGTTGCGTTGGTTGGCTGTAACGGTCGTATGGGGAAGATGCTGATCGAAGCTGTGGCCAATAACCCGGCGACCCGTTTGACCGTCGCCACCGAGCGTCCAGGCGCTGCAGTGATTGGCATGGATGTGGGTGAGATTAACGGCGTTGGGGCTTTGGGAGTCAAGATAGTCGCGGATCTTGCCCATGTGGTTGATCAGTTCGATGTCATCATCGATTTTACCCGCCCCGAGGCCACGCTGTCCCATCTTCAGCTGGCTGTGGCTCACGGTAAACGCATTGTAATTGGCACCACCGGATTTGATGATGCCGGTAAGGCGGCAATCGCGGCCGCCGCTCAGCAGATTGGAGTGGTGTTTGCCTCCAATTACAGCGTGGGCGTTAATCTGGTATTCAAGCTGCTGGAGCAGGCTGCACGCGTGATGGGTGACTATACCGACATCGAAATTATTGAAGGACACCACCGGCATAAAGTCGATGCGCCATCGGGAACGGCCCTCAGCATGGGCGAAGTCGTGGCTAAAACATTGGGCCGAGATCTTAAAGAGTGCGCTGTCTACGGACGAGAAGGGATCACCGGTGAGCGTGAGCGCAGTACGATCGGGTTTTCGACCATTCGTGCCGGCGATCTGGTCGGTGAGCACACAGTGATGTTTGCCGATATAGGTGAACGGGTCGAGATAACCCACAAGGCGTCAAGCCGGGCAACCTTTGCCAATGGTGCTGCGCGTGCGGCTGTGTGGTTACAACAGCAAACACCGGGATTGTATGACATGCAGGATGTCCTGCAGTTAAAGTGATTAAAAACCGCCGTAAGGCGGTTTTTTTTAAGCTGCATCTGATTGGCGCTGCAGACGTGCTGTCTTGGTCGATTCGACCTCGTGAGAACAGATGATTGCGATAAATGATTTATGAATATTTATGCTGATCGGCTTTGTTGCGGTTTATTTAGTTCTTTCTGGGGCACTTTAGACTTGATTGCTTAGTGTTTTGTTTTTTTATTGTGTTTTTTAGTCTTGTTATTCAATTGTTTATGTGTTTTTGATTGTGTTTTGGTGGCTTAGTGGTTGTTTTGTGTTGTGTAAAACGTTTTTGCGTGTTTTGGATGTGTTTTTTTATGTTTTGTTGACGTTAATTTTGAAAAAGTATTCTTTTTTTTAGAATTTATTTTCTTTGTTGGTGTGTTCGGGGTTGAAAAGAATCTGTGTTCATGTAAAATGCGCGAAATTTGCCTGGTGACAGGGGCTTGATTTTGAAAAATCGGGCTTTCACTGCCAAACAGGGCAAACTCCCCCCAGAATCACGAAATTGGAGGTCGTCTTGACTCATACTGCCTTACTCGTGTTGGAAGATGGCACGATATTCAAGGGCGTTTCAATTGGCGCCGAAGGTTGTTCCGTAGGAGAGGTGGTCTTTAATACCTCGATGACGGGATATCAGGAAATCCTTACTGATCCTTCCTATTCCCGTCAGATTGTTACCCTCACCTATCCTCACATCGGCAACACCGGCACCAACAGCGAAGACGAAGAATCTGCCAATATTCATGCTCAAGGCCTCATCATTCGTGATCTCCCGCTGGTAGCTTCAAATTTCCGCTCCGAACTCTCCCTTTCTGATTATCTCAAGCGCCAAAACGTGGTGGGTATCGCCGATATTGATACCCGCAAACTGACACGTATTCTGCGCGAGAAGGGCGCTCTGGCGGGTTGCATCATGACCGGCAAGCAGCTGGACGAAGCGGCGGCGCTGGCGCACGCCAAGGCGTTCCCGGGGCTCAAGGGAATGGACCTGGCCAAAGAGGTCACAGTGGCTGAAGCTTACCGCTGGGCGGAAGGTAGTTGGGAACTGGGTAAGGGCCACACCACGCCGGCTGAATTGCCATTCCATGTGGTGGCGTACGACTTTGGCGCCAAGCGCAACATTTTGCGCATGTTGGTGGACCGTGGTTGCCGCCTGACCGTGGTTCCGGCCAAAACCCCGGCTGCCGAAGTGCTGGCAATGAATCCGGATGGGATCTTCCTGTCCAATGGCCCGGGGGATCCTGCGCCCTGTGATTATGCCATCGCCGCGATTCAGGAGTTCCTGAAGACTGAAATCCCGGTATTTGGTATCTGCCTTGGCCACCAATTGCTGGGCCTGGCCTCTGGGGCCAAGACAGTGAAGATGAAGTTTGGTCACCACGGTGGTAATCACCCGGTGAAGGATCTGGACCGCGATGTGGTGATGATCACCAGTCAGAACCATGGCTTTGCGGTGGATGAAGCCACGCTGCCAGCCAATCTGCGCGCGACGCACAAGTCGCTGTTTGATGGTTCCCTGCAGGGCATCCATCGCACCGACAAGCCGGCGTTCAGCTTCCAGGGTCACCCGGAAGCCAGCCCGGGCCCGCACGATGCGGCGCCGCTGTTTGACCATTTCATCGAGCTCATCAAGAAGTACCGCGCGTAAGGAGTAGGGCTGCCATGCCAAAACGTACAGACATTAACAGCATCCTGATTCTGGGTGCCGGTCCCATCGTCATCGGTCAGGCGTGTGAGTTTGACTACTCTGGTGCTCAGGCCTGTAAGGCACTGCGCGAAGAGGGGTATCGCGTCATTCTGGTCAACTCCAACCCGGCGACCATCATGACGGATCCCGAGATGGCCGATGCCACTTATATCGAACCCATTACCTGGGAAGTGGTGCGCGAGATCATCAAGAAAGAGCGGCCGGATGCCGTACTGCCGACCATGGGCGGTCAGACCGCGCTGAACTGTGCGCTGGATCTGGAGCGTCACGGTGTGCTGGCTGAGTTTGGCGTCGAGATGATCGGTGCCACTGCCGATGCGATTGATAAGGCTGAAGATCGTCACCGTTTTGATCTGGCGATGCGCAGCATCGGCCTGGAGTGCCCGCGTGCCGGTATCGCCCACAACATGGATGAAGCCTGGGATGTGCAGCGCAAGGTCGGTTTCCCTTGCATCATTCGTCCCTCGTTCACCATGGGTGGCTCAGGTGGCGGTATCGCCTACAACCCGGAAGAGTTTGTCGAAATCTGCGAACGCGGTCTGGATCTCTCCCCAACCAAAGAGCTGCTGATCGACGAATCGCTGATCGGTTGGAAAGAGTACGAGATGGAAGTGGTGCGGGATCGCAACGACAACTGCATCATCGTCTGCTCCATTGAAAACTTTGACCCCATGGGGGTACACACCGGTGACTCCATCACGGTTGCGCCGGCCCAGACGCTGACCGACAAGGAATACCAGCTGATGCGGAACGCCTCCATGGCGGTACTGCGTGAAATCGGCGTGGAAACCGGTGGCTCCAACGTCCAGTTCGGTATCAATCCGAAGGATGGCCGCATGGTCATCATCGAGATGAACCCGCGGGTTTCCCGTTCCTCGGCGCTGGCCTCCAAGGCCACCGGCTTCCCGATTGCCAAGGTCGCGGCCAAACTGGCGGTGGGTTACACCCTGGATGAGCTGATGAACGACATCACCGGCGGCAAGACGCCGGCCTCATTCGAACCATCTATCGACTATGTCGTCACCAAGGTGCCGCGCTTTAACTTCGAGAAGTTTGCCGGCGCCAACGATCGTTTGACGACCCAGATGAAGTCTGTGGGTGAAGTCATGGCGATTGGCCGTAACTTCCAGGAGTCGCTGCACAAGGCGCTGCGCGGTCTGGAGACCGGTAAGACCGGGTTTGACCCCATGGTCGATGCCAAGGATCCGGCCAGCTTCTCGCGTATCAGTCACGAACTGCAAAACGCCGGTGCCGACCGCATTTGGTACATCGCCGATGCGTTCCGTGCCGGTTTGTCGGTGGAAGGTGTCTTCAAACTGACCAAGATTGACCCCTGGTTCCTGGTGCAGATCGAAGAGATCGTCAAGCTCGAAGACCAGGTGCGTGACGGCGGCATGACCGGCTTGACGCCGGAAGTCCTGCGTCAGCTCAAGCGCAAAGGCTTTGCCGATGCCCGTCTGGCCAAGTTGCTGGGTGTCGGTGAAGGCGAGATCCGCAAGCTGCGCCACAAGCACGGTATCGTGCCGGTTTACAAGCGCGTCGACACCTGCGCCGCCGAGTTTGCGACCAACACCGCCTACATGTACTCCACCTATGATGAGGAGTGCGAAGCGGCACCGACCGATCGCCAGAAGATCATGGTGCTGGGGGGTGGTCCGAACCGTATCGGTCAGGGCATCGAGTTTGACTACTGCTGCGTGCATGCCGCCTTGGCCCTGCGCGAAGACGGTTACGAGACCATCATGGTCAACTGTAACCCGGAAACCGTCTCCACCGACTACGACACTTCCGACCGCCTCTACTTCGAGCCGGTGACGCTGGAAGACGTACTGGAGATCGTCCGTGTCGAGCAGCCGAAGGGGGTGATCGTGCAGTACGGTGGCCAGACGCCACTGAAGCTGGCGCGTGCTCTGGAAGCCGCTGGCGTGCCGATCATCGGTACCAGCCCGGACGCCATCGACCGCGCCGAAGACCGTGAGCGCTTCCAGCAGGCGGTTGAGCGTCTTGGCCTGAAGCAACCGGAAAACGGCACCGTGACCACCATCGAGATGGCGGTGCAGACGGCGAATCGCATCACCTATCCGCTGGTTGTGCGTCCGTCTTACGTGCTGGGTGGCCGGGCGATGGAAATCGTCTACGACGAGCAGGATCTGCGCCGCTACTTCAACGAGGCGGTCAGTGTTTCCAACGAATCACCGGTACTGCTGGACCGTTTCCTCGATGACGCTACTGAAGTGGACGTCGATGCCATCTGTGACGGTGAACAGGTGGTGATCGGCGGCATCATGGAGCACATCGAGCAGTGTGGTATCCACTCCGGTGACTCCGGCTGCTCGCTGCCACCGTACACCCTGTCGGCCGACGTCCAGGATCGCATCCGTGACCAGGTGCGCAAGCTGGCGATGGAGCTGGGCGTCATTGGTTTGATGAACGTGCAATTCGCGGTCAAGGATGACGAGATCTACCTGATTGAAGTCAACCCGCGTGCCGCCCGGACCGTACCGTTCGTCTCCAAGGCCACCGGTGCGCCGCTGGCCAAGATTGCCGCCCGCGTGATGGCGGGGCAGTCACTGGCGACCCAGGGCTTCACCAAGGAGATCATCCCGCCGTTCTACTCGGTCAAGGAAGTGGTGTTGCCGTTCAACAAATTCCCGGGTGTCGATCCGCTGCTCGGCCCGGAAATGCGCTCTACCGGGGAAGTGATGGGGGTCGGTGACTCCTTCGCCGAAGCCTATGCCAAGGCGCAACTGGGTGCTAACAGCGCCATCCCGCGCACTGGCCGCGTGCTGTTGTCGGTGCGCAATGGCGACAAGCAACGGGTGGTCGATCTGGCTTCCAAGCTGATCGAAGCCGGCTTCGAGCTCGATGCCACCCACGGCACGGCGGTGATTCTGGGTGAAGCCAGCATCAACCCGCGTCTGGTGAACAAGGTGCATGAAGGGCGTCCGCACATCCTCGACCGCATCAAGAGCGGCGAGTACACCTATATCGTCAACACGGCCGAAGGCCGTCAGGCGATTGAGGACTCCAAGCAGCTGCGCCGTGGTGCCTTGCAACACAAGGTCTCCTACACCACCACGTTGAATGCCGCGTTTGCCTGCTGCATGGCGATGCCGGTCGATGAAACGGCCAGCGTCAGCTCGGTACAAGAGCTGCATGCTCGGGTGCTGGCCAGCCTGGCCTGACCACGCGCCTTCAGCGCCTGAAGCGGGCGCCATAAAGAAAAACCCGGCACTAAGCCGGGTTTTTTTATGCCTGTCGAGCACAGGGCGTTAGCGTTTGCCAGCCGGCAGCGACAGCGGGCCCTCTTTTTCAATCACCAGATCAGGCAACAGCGCGGTCAGATCCAGGCGCGCGGTGAACTTGTAGTGCAGCTGGCTGATGTCCTGGCTCTGCAGCAGTTTTTGCGCCAGTCCCAGCGTGCCGAGGACATCCGGTGTGGCGGTCAGGGTCACATCGGCTTCGCCATAGGCGGGCAGCTCCGGCAACTTGCTGGCCACGCCGCTGACCAACTGCTGCCCCTCGATGCTCAGGGTATAGCTGGCACCGCGCAGGGAGAGCGCTTGCGCGTTCGGATTGGTCAGATGCAGATCGACAGCAAAATCCGGCAACATGCCTTTGCCCTGGATCGGGCGTACCGCGGTAACGGTGGCGTTCGGCGCTTTGAGTTGATTCAGGCTGCTGCAGGCGGCCAGCAGGGTCAGCAGCGATAACAGGATGAGACGATAACGCATGGGATCTCCAAGCAAAAGTGGAACTGGATAAGCGCCAGCTGCCGCCCGGGACGGCGTGGCGTGCGCCAAGAGTAACACCCGCGTGGCAAGCAGGTGAACCGTGATCTGCGGTTGCAAGGTGTGTGCGCTGCCGGGCAGTGTTCGGCTGCGCGAGCAAAGCGGTATGCGCGCGGTCGAAAGGAAATGGGCTGAGCCCGGCATTCGCTGCGATTATTAAATGAAACTTAATAATCCGTGTAATTTGGCAGTGCTTTTTCGAGGTAATCGCCGCGGTTGATGCCAGCGGGAGGCCCAATAAGACCCCATTTGACCCGGTTATGGGGATGCCGACGTTGGGCCGGCTCAACGTCATTCGGTTAAACCCCACTCTTTTTATGCTTTCTCTGGCGAATCCGCTTGTCGGTAGACTAATTGTTCAGCAAAATCAAATTTCCACATTATAAATTAAGGCAGGAAGCCGATGACATTTACCAATCCGACAACCATTACCTTCATGGTCTACATCCTGGCCATGATCGGCATTGGGTTTGCCGCCTGGCGTTATACCCGCAATCTATCTGACTATATTCTCGGTGGCCGCTCGCTGGGCAGCTTCGTCACGGCGATGAGCGCCGGCGCCTCGGACATGAGCGGCTGGCTACTGCTGGGTCTGCCCGGCGCCATCTTTGCGGCCGGGATCTCCGGGAGCTGGATTGCCATCGGCTTGACTCTCGGGGCCTGGTTCAACTGGCTGTTCGTGGCCGGCCGGCTGCGGGTCTATACCGAAATCAGCCACAATGCGTTGACGCTGCCGGATTTTTTCACCCACCGCTTCGAGGATCGCAGCCGCTTGCTGCGCCTGTTTTCGGCGTTGATCATCCTGCTGTTTTTCACCATCTACTGTGCGTCCGGCATGGTGGCCGGCGCGCGCCTGTTTGAGCAGACCTTCGGCCTGGATTACCAGACGGCGCTGTGGGCCGGCGCCCTGGCGACCATCGCCTATGTGTTTGTCGGTGGCTTTCTGGCGGTCAGCTGGACCGATACCGTGCAGGCGACGCTGATGATTTTTGCATTGCTGCTGACCCCGGTGATGGTGATGGTCTCGCTCGGCAGCTTCGACGATAGCCTGCACGCCATCGAGAGCATCAACCTCAACTACACCGACATGTTCAGCGGTACCACCGGCATTGGCATCTTGTCGCTGATGGCCTGGGGGCTCGGTTACATGGGCCAGCCGCACATTCTGGCGCGTTTCATGGCGGCTAATTCGGTGCGCACCATCGTCAAGGCGCGTCGTATCGGCATGACCTGGATGATCCTCTGTCTGGGCGGCGCCATCGCGGTCGGCTTCTTCGGCATTGCCTTCTTCGCCGCACATCCGGATCTGGCGGCACCGGTTCAGGAAAACCGCGAGCGGGTGTTCATCACGCTGTCGCAGGTGCTGTTCAATCCTTGGGTGGCGGGTGTGCTGTTGTCGGCGATCCTGGCCGCCATCATGAGTACGCTGTCATGCCAGTTGCTGGTGTCGGCGTCGGCGCTGACCGAGGATTTCTACAAGGCGTTCTTCCGTCCTAAGGCCGGCGAGCAGGAACTGGTGTGGTTTGGTCGCTGCATGGTGCTGCTGGTGGCGGTGATCGCCCTGGTGATCGCCCGTAATCCGCAGAGCCAGGTGCTGGGTCTGGTCGGTTATGCCTGGGCCGGTTTTGGCGCCGCCTTCGGTCCTGTGGTGTTGTTCTCGCTGCTGTGGGGGCGCATGACCCGCAACGGTGCCCTGGTCGGCATGATTGTCGGCGCGGTCACGGTGATCATCTGGCGTAACGGTGCCTGGTGGGGATTGTATGAGATGGTCCCGGGTTTTGTGCTCGCTTCGCTGGGGATTGTGGTGGTCAGCCTGCTCGACAAGGTGCCATCGTCTACCATCCAGCATGCCTTTGCCCAAATGGAGCGTGAAATGGCTGGCGAAGATAGCGCTGTCATCAGCCAGCCCCAGGAGACATTGAGCTGATGGTTACCGGCTAATCTGTGCCGAAATGAACGGGCTGCCAGCGGGGAGCCCGTTCTTTTTGGCCGCCTCAGGCACATCGTGCCTGGTGCGTAACAAAATGAAACCGAAATGCCTGTTGCTGAAAAAACCCGATCCAGTTAGCAGAATCGCCATCTTGCTGCGGTAGACTCGTACTGGCCCTGATACCGTTTTCAGGGTTTATTGGCACGAATAATTACGCACAAGGGATACATAATGACAGCAATCAATCCGGTCTCGCGCAAGACCATCGGCATGGTTCTGGCTGGCGGTAAAGGTGAGCGGCTGAGCCCGCTTACCCTGTCGCGCCCCAAGCCGGGCGTCGCGTTTGGCGGCAAGTATAAGATTATCGATTTTGTGCTCAGCAACTTCTTCAATTCCAATATCAAAAACGTCTATATCCTGACCCAGTACAAGTCATATCAACTGAATAAACATATCCGCGACTCCTGGGACAAGTGGACCGGTTGGGATGAGCATTTCGAGGCCATTTCCCCGGAAACCAACAGCGAGGGCGAGGAGTGGTTCAAGGGAACGGCCGATGCCATTAGCCACTATCTGCGCTTTGTCGAAGATTCCGATGCCGATTATGTGGCGGTGTTTGGCGGCGACCATATCTACAAGATGGATATTCGCCAGATGATTGACTTTCATAGCGCGCGTCAGGCGGATATCACGATCGCCTCGCTGGAGGTGCCGCAGGCCGAAGCCCGGCGTTTTGGCGTGTTCAGCGTCGACGAGCAAGGGCGTGTGCTGGAGTTTGCCGAAAAGCCCGCTCAACCGCAGTGTATTCCCGGACGTGACACCTGCTTTGCGTCGATGGGTAACTACATCTTTTCTCGGCAAAAGCTGATTCAGGTGATTAAAGAGGGCAAAAAGCGCTATGCCGATCTCGATTTTGGCAAGCATGTGATCCCGATGATGCTGGCGCAGGGTGGGGCTGTGTATGCCTACAACTTCAACGAAAACCAGATCCCGGATATGACGCCTGAAGAGAAGGGGTACTGGAAAGATGTCGGCACCCTGGACTCGTATTACGAGGCCAACATGGATCTGGTGGCCGTGTCACCGCAACTGAATCTGTATAACTACCGCTGGCCGATCCTGACCAAGCCGAGCAATTTACCGCCGGCGAAAACCGTATTCGATGACGACGACCGCCGTGGTCAGTGTTTTGATTCATACGTATGCGGCGGCTGCGTCATCAGTGGTGGTACGGTTCGTCGTTCAGTGCTGGGGCAGCGCTGCCGGATCAACAGTTACTCACTGGTTGAGGATGCCATTTTGCTGGAGGGGGTGGTGATTGGCCGCGGCGCCAGGGTGCGTCGTGCCATTATCGACGAGGGGGTGCAGATCGAAGATGGAGCCATCATAGGTTACGACCATGAGGCCGATGCCCGAGCCGGTTATACCATTACGCCTTCCGGCATCGTGGTGGTGTCAAACAGCCGACGCGGTGGCTAGCAAAAACGGGGGCTAGGGCCCCCGTTCTGTTTCAAGGTTGCAAAAAACTGTGTTCTTTACGGTACAGTGCCATCTGCTGGGGACCATAGTTCTTGAGGCTATCCAGCAACTTGCTGATGACCGCCTCCTCTTTCTTGATAATGCGATCGCTATGTTGAATCGGGATTGCCAACTGATCCTGATACTCAGAGCGATAGATCACCCGGGTCTGCAATTGCAGGCGAATATCATCGTTCCACATGGCCGTTTCATATTGCACCGGCTTGAACTCCTCGCCTTGACGCGTGCGCGCCTGGTCGTTGATTTTGCGGATGTCCTGCAGTACATGCTCGACGGCTTGTGGATAGAGCGCATCGGGAGTGGTCTCAATTCTCAGCAGTTCACTGTTATCCACCACCCGGGTGACGACTAACAGCGAGACGAGTTTTTCCTGATACACCAATCCCAGCCGTACGGCACCATCTGGGGTTTGGGCGATATTTTGCTGCTGTACCCAGCGACTCCACGATGGGAACAGCCCCAATGCAACCGCCATCAGTAACAACAGCCCGATGCTCAGAACCATGCGTCGTGACGGCGGGGCGGGGATGTGCGTGTCGGCATGCCGCACGGGATGGGCGTGGGGTTCATGCGATTGTGTGTTCTTGTCGTAAGGCATTTTCATCCGCTGGGGCTCCACAGTTCGGATCGGCATCGAGTCAGCACAACATGCGATCAGGACTTCAGTTTATCAGATGTCCCCGCCACTCGTTGAGCTGATGCTCCCAGAGTGCCGGTTCCGCCTGACTGTACTCCACCAGGTTGAGCCAGCTGTTGCCGTGAACGATACAGGCACGGATTTCACCTTCGGCTTCCTCCAGAGTAAAGCTGGCTCCGATCTGGTGACACACCTGATGCAGATGTTGGCGCAGTAGTTCGATGTTCATAATGCCTCCGCAACCTTAGTGCTTGCTTCTTATATCGGCTTCATTGAGCCGTTGTTGAGGGATTTATTGTCGCTGTGCGCGGCAGATCGGATATTCTCAACATAGGCATGTGGACGGGGGAATAATTCATGCTGCGACAAAAAACGGTGTGCGCGTTGCGCTGGATAGGGTGTGGCAGTCTGCTGTCGATGCTATTGGCCGCGACGGCAACCGCCGGCACGATGCGTTGTCATAATGCGTTGCTTGCCGAAGGGGATTCAACGGCCAAGTTAATCGATAAATGTGGCAAGCCGGTACTGGTTGAACCCTTGACTCGTACCGCTTATAGCCGTACCGGGGAGCTGACTCAGGTCTCCGCCGGCGAGCGCTGGACCTATGACAGGGGGAATGGCAAATTCTATCTGTTTGTCACAGTGGAAAACGGCATCATCCGACAAATAGAGGATGGGCCGCGCAACTAACTACCGTGAATCAATGTTGTTGTGGGCCGGGCAAGCCATCCGCTCGGCGCTGTCGTCATGGCCGGAATTGGCGCAGATCGCGCACTTGACGGTTAATCTCCGCAATGGATTGTAGGCACGCAGTGCCGTGATGGCTCTCATAACAGACATGGCCGTTCTCAAAGCGAAAAGGGCCGCGCTCTTCAATAAAAAACATGCCTTGGTGAAAAGTCTTCACATAGCGAGCAATCTGCCGCGGGTGGAACAGTCGAAATACCTTGATCATCGCCAGTGTCTCCAGATGAAGCAGTTAGTGCGAGGGCATCCTAAACAGGCTATATGGCAAAAATGTGGACTGTTCTTGACAGCTCAGTGACATCGCCGTGCTGTGGGATACGTAGCAGCAATCGCTAGCGATGCCGGTTATGGTTACAGAAGCTTCCACACGCAGGATGAACTCGATGGCCGTAAAACCTGTGCTCTCGCGACGTGGCCGCATCTGGCTGATCAGTCCCTTAGGCAACCTCAATCGTGGGTTGGGGCGCCTCAGAGGCTGGCTCCTTTTACTGCTGGGGATGGGCCTGCTCTGGCTGTTACAGCAACATGCCAGCCTCACGCAAGTCGCCGCCGGCATCGCCATTTTCCTGTTTGGCATGTTTTTCCTGGAGCAAGGGTTCTCGCAGCTGGCCTCGCTACGTTGGCGCCGAGGATTACGTAGCTGGACGGCAACCTTGCCCCATGCTTTCGGTCTGGGGCTGCTCTCTACGGTATTGACGCAATCCAGTGCTCTGGTGGGCCTGTTAACGCTCTCGTTTCTATCGGCGCGGATGATTGATTTTGTCGCCAGCATCGGCATTTTGGCTGGCGCCAGCCTGGGAACCACCTCCGGTGGTTGGTTGATTGCCGCCTGGGGCCTGAAAATCAATATTGGCCATTATGCGCTGCCGTTGCTGGTGCTTGGCATGTTGTTGATATCGATGCCGCGTTGGGGGACCCGTGGCTTGGGGCAAATTATCTCGGGGACGGGTTTTTTGTTTCTTGGCATTGATTACATCCGGCTTGGATTTACCTCGTTATCCGATTTAATCCAGTTACAGCAACTCGCCGTCTCGGGCTGGCAGGGCATAGTGTTATACGCGCTGTTAGGTGCCCTGGTCACGTTGGTGCTGCAGTCCAGCCATGCGGCGTTGCTGTTGTTGATGGCGGCCCTGAGTACCGGTCAGATCAGCTATGACAATGCGCTGGCGTTGCTACTGGGGGTCAATGTCGGGGCGACCGGGCCCGTGTTGATGGGGGCGCTCAACTCCTCGGTCGAGGGGCAGCGGCTGGCATTCCTGGATTTAGGTTTTAAGTCCATCACGGCCTTGTTATGTCTGGGACTGTTCTATCCATTTCGCTGGGGGGCGGATCTGTTGGCCGATCTGCTCGCTATCCCCGAGGCCTATCTCACGTTGCGCATCGCGCTGTGCCATACCCTTTACAACCTGCTGGCTATCAGTTGGATCTTGCCATTACGTTACGTGCTGGCAGCACAACTCCCACTATGGTGGCCGGATAATGGCAAGCTAAAGCAGGCCAGTCAGGCCCGTTATCTGGATCGGGTTGTGGCTGCTCACCCGGCGACGGCAGAGCAAGCCCTGCTCAGGGAGGTGATGCATCTGCTGCATCAGTGTCAGGATGTCACGGCGCGCGGTATGCTCGGGCTGTCACGGCAGACGATGTTGCGACACACCAACCCCCATACCATGGGCTTAGGGGAGGATCTGCCTTCGATGGCTGAGCTCTATCAACAACGGGTCAAGCCATTATTTGGGGAGATCATCCGCTTCGCCGCATTATGTAAGGCGTCAATGAGCGCAGAACAGGTCGCGCGGATCGACGAGTTGGTTTCTATTGCACGCAGCCTGACCGAGGCGGTGCGTCTGGAACGGCAGTTACAAACCAATCTGGTGACGATGTTGACGTCCGAGGATGAGTTGCTGCTCACCCGCTATCGCGGATTGCAACGGCGGATATTGTTATTCCAACAAGCGCTGCAGGACTTGGCGCAGGTGTGTGGTAATTCGCTGCAGATTGATTCACGACTCAACGAGATAACAGTTCGCATCGAGATGGAGTCGCGGCATGACCGTGAAGATATTGAATGGCTGATCAGAAGTGACAAACTCGATGCAATGACGGCGGCAACCTTGATGAACGATATTCAAACATTGCGACGCTTACAAAAGCAGCAAATCAAGGCAATTCGTCAACTGTTTGTTGAAATATGCCAGCAACGCGAATGGACATTGCAGCAATTTTTAACTTGGCTGGCAAAAGAGGAGCAAATGACGCCAAGTTAATGGATTTGTTGATTAATCAAGCCAAATTATAAAAAAATGGGCGTGAGAATTCGCTTTTTTTACCGGTAAATTATTCAACGTCATCTTTTGTTCACGGATCTTTCTGTCATAATTCGCCGCGGTCAATTTCCGACTCTAACCTGTCCACTATCTATGTTAGACATGTTCACTGGCCTGAGTCCTGTACTCGGCATCAGCTTGTTTCTGGCGTTATTGTTCGTACTGGCGTACGAGTTCATTAACGGCTTTCATGACACGGCTAACGCTGTGGCAACCGTCATCTATACCAAAGCCATGCCGCCCCATATGGCCGTCGTCGCATCCGGTATTTTCAACTTTGCCGGTGTCATGCTGGGCGGGTTGGGGGTGGCTTATGCCATTGTCCACCTGCTGCCGGTTGATTTGCTACTGAATGTGGCGTCGACCCACGGGCTTGTCATGGTCTTTTCACTGCTCGCTTCGGCCATCTTGTGGAATTTGGGGACCTGGTACCTGGGGCTGCCGGCATCCAGTTCTCATACTCTGATCGGCGCTATTTTAGGGGTCGGCGCAGCCAATGCGTTTATTACCGATACCCCATTGAGCAGCGGCATCAACATCCAAAAAGCCATCGACATCATGTTGTCGCTGATTATTTCTCCGACGGTGGGTCTGGTAATTGCAGGCTTGTTGTTGTTGCTCTCCAAGCGTATCTGGGTTGGCAGCAAGATCCACAAAACACCGGAAGAGCGTCAGCTGGTAGATGGCAAAAAGCACCCGCCATTCTGGACACGTTTCACGCTGATTGCTTCGGCAATGGGTGTCAGCTTCGTGCATGGCTCCAATGACGGTCAGAAGGGGATCGGTATGATCATGCTGGTGCTGATCGGTATCGTTCCTGGAACCTTTGTCGTTAACCTGGAAAGCACTGCATATCAGATTTCACGTACCCGCGATGCGGCCCTGCACATGCAGTCTTTCTATGAGCAGAGTCAGGCCCAGCTCTCCGAGCTGATGTTGTTGGGGAAAGAGGCCAATCACACGCTACCGCCGATTTTCAAGTGTGATACCAAGCAGACGGTCGCTGAAATCCAGACACTGGCTTCGCGCCTAGAAAATATCACCAACTACAACCAGTTGGATGTCGAAGGGCGTCGTCAGGTTCGTCGGCTGTTGTTATGTATTGACGATACGGCCAAACAGGTCAGCAAGATGCCTTTTGTTTCTGGCAAAGATAAGGATGACTTGTCCCGTCTGCGCAAGGACCTGACGCTCACTACCGAGTATGCTCCGACATGGGTGATCATTGCGGTGGCCATGGCGCTGGGTGTCGGTACCATGATCGGCTGGAAGCGGATTGTGTTGACCGTCGGCGAGAAGATTGGTCAAAAGGGCATGACTTATTCGCAAGGCATGGCGGCGCAGATCACGGCGGCGGCGGCCATCGGGATTGCCAGTATCACCGGTATGCCGGTTTCCACAACCCATGTGCTGTCATCGGCCGTGGCCGGGACCATGGTTGCCAACCGGACCGGATTGCAGTCTGGCACCGTGAAGAACATTTTGATGGCATGGGTGCTGACGTTACCCGCAACGATCTTGTTGGCCGGCGGCATGTTCTACGGATTGATCAAACTGTTCAGCTGATATGCGACAACAACAAAAAACCGGGCCATGGCCCGGTTTTTTTATGTGCGATTAAACCAGGGCTCAATTTACTGTACAGCACATATAGACAGCGCCAGGGCCATAGGCCGAGAGATCTTTAGTACAAGGCAGAGGACAGAACTGATGACGCAGCCAGTAACGATCGGCGCCTTGCACCGCCACCAGGCTTATGCGGTTGAAGTTGTGAGTCCTCGCATGCCGCGCCAGATGTTGTAGAAAACGAACGGCCACTCCCTGTCCTTGTGCCTGCGGACTGACAACCATATCGTGCAGGTAAAGGCCTTCCTCGGCTTTGGGTTGGCGATAAATCTGGTAAAGGCTGGCGGGCTCGTTGGCGAGCCAAGGATGAGCCAGACAATAGCCGATCACCCGTTCAGCCTGGCAGGCGACCAGGCAGGTCTCGGGGCCAAGCTGCACCTTAGATCTCAGAACGACTTCACTTTCGGGGTCTAACGCGTGGTAGGCTTCATCCTGCAGTCGCAGGATAGGCGCCCAATCGGGCTCTTGAATGGGGCGAATCAACATTTCAACATGGAAACAGCAGTCATAGTGGCGGCCATAGTAGCAAAATGGGCTATCTGCTGCCAAATGCAGAGGATCTAGCATGCATCAGGAAGAGTGGGTTGATTGGGTCGATGAGCAGAACCGTGTGATCGCAACAGTACCGCGAAGTCAGATGCGGCGTGAACATCTTCCTCACCGCGCCAGTTATATCTTCATCATCGACTCGAATTCTCGACTCTACGTCCAGCGCAGAACCCTGATCAAGGATTACTGTCCCGGCATGCTGGATGCTTGCTGTGGTGGCGTGGTTCAGGCGGGGGAGGCCATTTTGCCCAGCGCCTTGCGCGAGTTGGAGGAGGAGATGGGGATCCGCGATACCGAGTTGACCGCCTGGGGAGATGCCTGGTTGGTCAACGAGCAGAATCGGGTATGGGCCAGCCTGTTCAGTTGTCACTACGACGGCGAATTAACCTTGCAGCAGAGTGAGGTGGAAGCTGTGTTGATGATGTCAGAACAGGAAATTGAGCAGCGGGCGGCGGAGTTTACGCCAGACTCTATTGCGGCACTACATATCTGGCAGCAACGCCGAGAGCGTGGCTCATGACGCTATTGGGGCCAGGGATGCCTGGCCCCAATAGCGAGGGATTACAACCAACCCTTGCGTTTGAAGAAGTAGTAGGTTGAGAACGCGGAAAACAGCATCAAGCCGATCGAAAAGGGATAACCGTAGTTCCAGTGCAACTCGGGCATCTTGTCGAAGTTCATACCATAGATACTTGCGATCCAGGTTGGTGGCAGGAACACCACGGCTGCAACCGAGAAGATCTTGATGACCTTGTTCTGTTGCAGGTTGGTGAAACCCATCGCCGCTTCGAGCTGGAAGTTGATTTTGTCGAACAAGAACTGGGTATGAGGCAGCAGTGATTCAATATCATGCAGCACCTCGTCTATGGTCTTTTTCTGCTCGGTCGTCAGTTGTTGACGAACGGTTCGACGCAGAAAACGCAATGCACGTCGGGTATCGTGCAGTGCCAACCGGATTTGACTGTTCGTCTCTTCCTGAGACATCAACTCCTGCAACATGGCATGAATTTCATCGTCGTTGAGCACCTGCTCCGAGGTCTCTTCAAGGGTGGTATAACCATCCTCAATCAGATCAGACAGGTATTCGACTTTGAGATCCTGCAACTCAAGCAGAATGTCCATCGCGTTTTCGATTTCGACTCTGTCATGACGCATGTAGTGGCGTAGCAGACGCACAACGCCGATATCTTCCTCACGGAAACTGATCAGCAGGTTATTGCGCAGTGTGAACGACATGTTGACGCCACGAGTTTCGCCGCCAATCCGTTGTGGGAACAGAGACAATATATGCAGTCCATCGGAGTCCCAATAGAAACGTGCCGAGGCCTCGATCTCGTCCAGTTCCTCTTCTTCCGGTACGTCTTCCAGAAACAGCCCGCTTAGCCAGTCACGCTCGTCGTCATCCGGTTTATAGGCATCCAGCCAGATAGTATTAGGTGGTAATACATCATTGGTGGTGAGTGGAATCACCTCCAGGATCTTGTTATTCAGCATGTAAGCGGTGATCATTGAGTCCCCTTATAGCTTCCGAAGGCGGGGTTATTTTTGCCAGTCGCACTATACGCGCCCTCATGGGCAATGTCAGGTGCGCACCGGCGACAACCTGAAAAAAATCATCCGGATGCCGGTCATTTTTGATGGGCACCTCGAGTGTAGATCACAGAATCGAACTCAATTGTGAACGGCTAATGTATTCTTGCCGCGGCCATGGGTAACCTCTTGAGCATGAAAATGATGCATCCTTGTTTTGCTATGAAAAATGCGCCTTTCCTCCTGCTGCCGGTGTTGAGTGCGCTGACGGCATTCGCACATGGCGCGGATCTGTATCAGAACGTCAAAATCACTCCGCAACGCCAGATCAGCATGCGCTTTTATGATGTCAGTTCCGAATCTGGTGCTGGCCTGAAACAACAGTTACTGTCCAAGGCTCCAGAAGTTGCTCCCGGGCACAGGGCAATTGGCAAGGCTGTCTATCAACTCAGTTGGCATCTGGATGCCAGCCAGCAGCCGGATAAATGTCAGCTGTTCGGTGTCGAGGTGACCACCAAGGTGGAATTGGTGATGCCCAACTGGTTGCAGCTGGCAACGATGCCGGCAGAAAACCAGATGAACTGGAATGGTTTCTTGTCGGCGATGCAGGAGTACGAAGGCAAGCACAAGGCCATAGTACAGCAGGCCGCGCGGGCAATCGGTGATGGACTGGCGACGCTACCTGTCAGCCCCTCTTGTCAGGCGTTACGGCTCGAGGCGGATAAATTAGGCCAGGCGAAGATCCGTGAGGCACAGGATCAGGCCCGGCGTTATCAAAGCGAGACCGGGAAGGGGCGCTATATGGGCGTTTCCTACCCCAATCTGTAGTCTGTTCGGGGTTCGATTGCACAACCAACAAAGGGACGCACAGTGTCCCTTTGTTGTTATGAACGGTGCTATACCGTTGCCTCGTGGCCGTGGTTCACGAAGCGTGCTCCGCACGGACCTTGTGGCGAGCGAAGCGTGTCGGGTGCAAGGCTACTCGTAGTTCTGGCTCCAAGGGGAGTGGTTCGCCACAAAGCGAACTGGCCAGATAGTCGGCCAGCAGTGGTGCTGAGCAGAGGCCGCGTGAGCCAAGCGCACCGAATAACCAGAGTGACGCCGGTTGATCGTCGGTTGTTAGCGCACCGACCACGGGCAGATGGTCGCGCGTGGCAGCGCGCAGCCCCACGCGGCCGTCAGTGGCGGCCGTTAGCTGGGCAACCCAAGGCTGGTTTGGCAGGCTGCTACGCAAGCGTTGCAAGTTATCTTCGTGCTCGTTGCTGCGTAGGGCCAACTCGGTATCATTTCGTCCATAACTGGCCCCCAGACAATGGCTACCATCGGGAGCGGCCGGTGTCAGGTAACCATCGCTGCACAGCACGCAAGCCAGGTGTTGCAGCGTCTCGTTGCTGCGCAGGTGGCTGACCTGCCCACGTACCGGATAGATGGGGAGCGGCGTGTCGGCGGGCAGCAAATCGGTCAGCGTTGCTCCCGTCGCGACGACCAGATGTCTGGCCTGCCTCGTTGGCTGATCCGCAAGCGTCAGTTGCCATGTCGCATCGTTCGGCTCAATGGCAGTGACCCGACACATTGTTTGCAGTGTGGCGAGTCCGCTCTGCTGAGCTTCACGCCACATCGCCCGCGTCAGCTCTGCCGGAGCCAGCCAGCCCCCTTCGGGATACAACACCGCGGCGTCCGCATTCCATGCATTACCCAGCGGCAAACCGGCGTGATGGTCGCGTTCACCAGCGGACAGTGCATGCACCAACTCGGCCGGAAAATCTGCGGTGCTCAGGCGCTGTAACTTCTTTTGGCTGCGTTCATCGCTGGCAAACTGCAGCACGCCACACCAGGCATGGGCTACCGGCTGCCGGTTAACCAGTTGCGTATAAAAACGGCGGGCAAAGCCGAAGGCGGGTGCATAGAAACGGGATAAACGGTCGTGATCAGCGTTGAGCAGTGGGTAGAGGGCGCCTTGCCGGTTACCGGAGGCGGCCTGAGCTAACGTGGCATCGGCACACAGCAGCTCTACTCGGCGTCTGCGCCGCGTCAGGCACAGCGCCAGTGCTGCACTGGCCATGCCGCCACCGATGATGGTGATGGTCTCCTGTGGCTTGACCACATGAGGCGGGACTTTGATGGCGTCGAACGTGCGGGGGAGTCGGGCTCCGCGTAACATCTCGCGCTTGTTGCCATGACCTTTTACCTTTTGCATGGCAAATCCTGCCGCGATCAGACCGCGACGGACAAATCCGGCACAGGTGAAGGTTGCCAGCGTGGCGTGATCACGTGCCAGTCGCGCCAGTCCGCTAAACAGCTGCTCGGTCCACATCTCCGGATTCTTGCTGGGAGCAAAGCCATCCAGAAACCAGGCATCCACCAGGCCTGTGTTCTCATCACACCAGACGTGTGGCAGGGTGTGTTGAATATCACCCAACCAGAGATCGAGTGTCACGCGGCCGTCATCAAGTAGCAGGCGATGACAGCCGGGTACCAGGTGGGGGTAGTGACGCAGCAGCTCGGCGCTAAGCTCCGCCAACTCTGGCCAGTGTGTCAGCGCCTGTTGCAGATCGGCGTGGGTCAGTGGAAACTTTTCGAAGCTGATAAAATGCAGCCGTTTGGCGCCGGTCGCATCGTCCTTCAGGTGCTGGCGAAACGCCTGCCAGATGGCCAAAAAGTTCAAGCCGGTGCCAAAGCCGGTTTCTGCGATGACAAACAGATCGCGATCGTGCTGGCTGAAGCGCTCTGGCAGGCCGTTCTGGGTCAGGAAAACGTAGCGGGTTTCATCCAGGCCATTGTCATTGGAGAAATAGACGTCATCAAACGTGCTGGAAATCGGGGTGCCGGCGTCATTCCACGCCAGTTGTGCAGAGTGGATGACGCTTGGGGAGGAAGAAGCAGAAGACACGCAGACCTCGACATAAATCACATATGCAGTCGTCATCTTACGTGAAAGCAGACCAGTTTTGCAGGCGGCTCGGAGTACACTAGGCGGCGACATCCTGTATCTATTTGGAATTCATTCAATGAGAAGAGCAGTTATTACCGGTATTGGTATTGTCTCCAGCATTGGCAACAATGTTGCTGAGGTGCTGGCCGCACTCAAAGCCGGCAAGTCCGGTATCACCTATTCCGAACAGTTCGAACAGATGGGCCTGCGCTCCCGCGTCTGGGGCAACATCAAGATGGATGTGTCCGAACTGATTGACCGCAAGGTCCTGCGTTTCATGGGCGAAGCAGCCGCTTATGCCTATCTCTCCATGCAACAGGCGATTGCCGATGCGGGTCTGGCCGAGGATCAGGTCTCCAACGAGCGGACCGGTCTGGTGGTGGGCTCTGGTGGCGCCTCCTCCAAGAACCAGCTGGAAGCCTGCGATACCCTGCGTGAGAAGGGTGTGCGCCGTGTGGGGCCCTACATGGTGACGCGCACCATGTCCTCAACCACCTCAGCCTGTCTGGCGACTCCGTTCAAGATCAAAGGCATCAACTATTCACTGAGTTCCGCCTGTGCCACGTCGGCTCACTGTATCGGCCACGCCGTAGAGCAGATCCAGCTCGGTAAACAAGACATCGTGTTTGCCGGTGGTGGGGAAGAGGTGGATTGGACGCTGGCTTGCCTGTTTGATGGCATGGGCGCCCTGTCCAGCAAATACAACGAAACCCCTGAACTGGCCTCGCGCACCTATGATGCGGAGCGTGATGGTTTCGTCATCTCCGGCGGCGCCGGTATCGTGGTGGTGGAAGAGCTGGAGCATGCGCTGGCCCGTGGCGCCAAGATTTACGCCGAAGTCACCGGTTATGGTGCCACCTCCGACGGTTATGACATGGTTGCACCGTCCGGTGAGGGTGCCGCCCGTTGTATGCGCCAGGCCATGGCGACCGTGCAGGGGCCGATTGATTACCTGAATACTCACGGCACCTCAACGCCGGTTGGTGACGTCAAGGAGCTGGAGGCGCTGCGTGCCGTGTTTGGTGATCAGGCGCCGGCGCTCTCTGCCACCAAGGCGATGACTGGCCATGCACTGGGCGCCGCGGGTGTGCACGAGGCGATCTACTCGCTGCTGATGATGGAGCACGGCTTCATGGCGCCGAGCATTAACATCCAGCAAGAGGATGACTTGGCGGTGGGCTTGCCGATCGTCAAGCAGTATCAGGAAGCCGAGCTGAATAACGTCATGTCCAACAGCTTTGGTTTTGGTGGTACCAACGCCACGCTGGTATTCAGTAAATTCAAGGGTTAATCCGGAGTTTACCGATTATCCGTTAAATAAACCCCGCTGATGCGGGGTTTATTTTTAGGGAAGAAAGTGGTGGTGTTAATTAATAATTCGATTGCCCGAAAATATTATTCATGCAATGCGCAAATATATAATTTTCCATTTAATAACAATAAGATGTAAAAACAGTTTTATTGATTAAACGATATTTAATCACTGACGATGCACTGCGCGAAATAAATACAGTCCAGGTGGAAAATAATGTTCAGGCAGGGGGTTTTAAATCGGAATATATCCCTGTCATCGTTGACAGGGATATATGGCTTCACGCCAGATAGCGGCTCATGTCGATGCCGAAGCTCTTGGGATCCACCACCCCTTCAATGGTCTCGTTAACACCGGGACGCGCCAAATCCAGTAGTTTGACCTCGAGATGATGCTGGCCCACTGTGCTGTAGATCACCTTGACCTTGGGTTGCAGCGGTGCATCTTCGTTGCGTTCGACGACGATCGCCAGCTTGCCGCTTTGCAGCTTGACCAGGGTGCCGACCGGGTGAATGCCCATGCACTTGATAAATTTGCGCACCAGCTCCTCGTCAAACTGACTGCCGGCGCCCTGCAGCAGGATGCGGAAGGCGGCTGTCGCCGGCATCCCGGCCTTATAGCAGCGGTCGGCGGTCAGCGCGTCATAGACATCGACCACTGTGCTCATGCGTGCATACAGGTTTAGCCGTTCGCCGGGGAGGCCATGCGGGTAGCCTTTGCCATCCAGGCGTTCATGATGGCAGGCCGCCACTGTCATCATGATTGGCGTGATGCCCTTGGACTCTTTGAGAATGCTGATGCTGTGGTTGACGTGACTCTTCATGATGATGAATTCATCTTCGGTCAGACGTCCGGGTTTGTGCAGGATATGGTCGGGGATCATGATCTTGCCGGTGTCGTGCAGCAGACCGCCGATGGTCAGCTCGCGCAGTACCGGCCGCTCGAGCTCGAGGAAACGACCAAAGTTGGCCAGCAGCATGCCGACATTCAGCGAATGCTCCATCAGATAGCTGTCTTTTTCACGGATGCGCGCCAGGCAAAACAGCGCATCACGGTTTTCAAAGATCGAATCCACCAACTCGTCGGCGATGGCCTCAAGTTCGTCGACCTGTACCGGCTCACCGCGCTTTAGGTTGTGAAACAGCTTGTTTTGCATCGTCTTCGCCTCTTGGTAGAGACGACGGATGCGGATCTCCTGACGCGGCCGATTATCGCGCTCGGCGCTGGAACTTTCAGTCGCGGTGGCCGCAAGCGGCGTGCTTGGAGCCGTGGGCTCGCTGAGCTGCTGGGTCTTGCTGGGATCGATCCAGACGCTGAGCACGCCCAGGTTCATCAACTCTTCCAGCTGGCGGCGCTGGGTAATGCGTCCGGAACGCTTGATTTCGTTCTGCTGGCGTTGCTGGCCGATGGCCACGACATACATGCCGATACGCAGATCCTGTACGGCGACCAGTAGCGGTGTGCTAGGGGTTTTATCTTCTGTCATGGTGACATTACATCTTTATTAACGTCTGGGCTGATTCTCGCCCAGACGGCAGGGCTTGTCAGCTACATAAAGTGGCATCGCTATCACTCTTTGGTGCAGTTGCCTATAATGTGCGCCTTTTTACGGCGGGAGAGTGACATGAGGCTGGATCGATTTTTAACCGAGAGTCTGGGAATCAGCCGTTCCCAGGCTGGCAAGCTGATCCGGGCGGCGGAAGTGCTGGTCAATCAGCAGCCGGTGCGCAATGCGGCACACCATATCACTGAGGCGGATCGGGTCGAGGTTGCTGGCCAGCAATTACAGATCATGGGGCCGCGCTATTTCATGCTGAACAAGCCGGAAGGCTACGTCTGCTCGAATGAGGATCCGGATCATCCGAGCGTATTTTTCCTGCTCGACGAACCGGCGATGGGCAAGTTGCACTGCGTTGGCCGTCTTGACCTCGATACCACAGGACTCGTGCTGTTGACCGATGATGGCCAGTGGTCCCATCGCATTACTTCGCCACGCCACGAGTGCGCCAAGACCTACCGTGTCTGGCTGGCCGATCCGATTGGTGCGGACACTGCGGCGCAGTTCGCTGCCGGTGTGCAGCTGCGTGGTGAGAAAAACCTGACGCGACCGGCACAATTGCAGCAGGTCAGTGAAACCGAGGCCCTCCTGACAATTCATGAGGGTAAATACCACCAGGTGAAACGCATGTTTGCGGCGGTCGGCAACAAGGTGGTGGGGCTGCATCGGGAGCAGATCGGCGGTGTCAAACTGGATCCTGAGTTGGCGCCAGGAGAATATCGGTTGCTGACTGCTGACGAGATTGCCGGTTTCTGAGGTCAATGGCGTTACGCGTGATGGCTGGCGACCGCGATCAACGCTGTGCCACAGACCACAGCGGCCGCTGCCAGCCAGGCACTATTGGCCGGCCGTTGGCGGGTATAGAGCCACAACAGTGGCAACATCATCACCGGTGAGGTGGAGGAGAGGATCGCCACCATGCCGACGTCGCCATGCCGTAATGCCGTCATGATCAGCGTCATGCCCAGCGCCATGGCCAGAAAGCCATTGCTGGCGACGATCCCCAGGATGCGCCAGTTGATGGGGCGCCGCGGTCGGGCCACCCTAGCACCACTGGCAAGCAACAGCAGGTGAGCTGCCAGCGCGGCCGCCATGCGTACGGCGGACGCGGCGATCGGATCGACCGCGGTGACCATGACGGGTTTGGCGATCAGCGTGCCCAGAGACTGACACAAGCCGGCCAGCAAACCGAGGGCAATGGCTGGCAGCAGCGGCCCCTGGGTGCTCTCCAGCGCGCGGTGTGGCTGCCGACGCGAAAACGCGATGGCGATGCCGACGCCACTCATCACTAAAATTGCGCCCAGCAGGCGTTGTCCAGTCAGGTATTCGGCGAACAACCAGGCACCAAGCAGTGCCGAGAAGACCGCATGGCTGGCAAACAGCAGCCCTGCGCGTCGTGGCCCCAGGCGGTTCAACGCGCCGTACAACGCCGTATCTCCGATGAAGATGCCGATGAGGCCGGAACAGGCCATCCATAACCACTGCTGGCCATGCAGAGTGGCAAATCCGCCGGTATAGAGTGCCGCCGAGCCGAGCATCAGTGTGACGCACGCCATCCGCCAGCGGCTAAAGGCAAAGGCTCCCAGGTGTTCTGCCGGGCGAACCGAGAGCAGGCCGGCAATGGCCCAGAGCAGCGCGGCCAACATGGCCAGCCATTCATAGTGCATAAGTGGTGTTCTTCTTGAATAAAACGGGCCCCAGAGGGGCCCGCAGTATAGGCGTTTTTACCGAGGGTAGATATCAGGCAAACGGATCGGCGTTGGGATCGTTGAGGGGATCCAGACTCCAACCTGCGGAATCCGCGCTCTGTTTTAGCTGGCCGCCTTCATTGAACAGTTTGATCCGCAGTTTGAGGTTATTGGCGGAGTCGGCATTCTTTAGCGCCTCTTCCTCACTGATGACCCCTTCGGTTACCAGTTCAAACAGCGAGTTATCGAAGGTTTTCATGCCCAGCGCCGCCGATTTTTCCATGATCTCCTTGATGGCGCCGAACTCGCCACGCTTGATTAAATCACGGATGGTGTGGGTACCAAGCAGTACCTCAATCGCGGCGCGCCGGTTGCCGTCTACCGTCTTGACCAGCCGTTGCGATACGAAGGCTTTCAAGTTATTGCCCAAATCGTTGAGCAGTTGCGGGCGGCGCTCTTCCGGGAAGAAGTTGATGATGCGGTCCAGCGCCTGGTTGGCATTATTGGCGTGCAGCGTTGAGATGGCGAGGTGGCCGGTTTCGGAGAAGGCCAAGGCATGCTCCATGGTTTCGCGGTCCCGGATTTCACCGATCAGGATGACATCCGGCGCCTGGCGCAATGTATTTTTCAGTGCCGCGTGGAAACTGCGAGTATCGACCCCCACTTCCCGCTGGTTGATGATGCTCTTCTTATGGCTGTGGACGTATTCGATGGGATCTTCAATCGTGATGATATGACCGCTGGTATTGCGATTGCGGTGATCGATCAACGCCGCAAGTGAGGTCGATTTCCCTGAGCCTGTTCCGCCGACAAACAGCACCAGACCACGCTTTTCCATGATCACATCCAGCAGAACCGGCGGCAGGAACAGCTCCTCAAAACGGGGTATATC
>CAMFKP010000003.1 GCA_945957385.1 uncultured Aeromonadaceae bacterium | reverse complement strand
TCAAAGAACAGGAAGTGAAGTTTGTCGATCTGCGCTTCACTGACACCAAGGGCAAAGAACAGCACGTTTCCGTGCCTTCTCACCAAATCGACGAAGGTTTCTTCGAAGATGGCAAGATGTTCGACGGTTCATCTATCGCTGGTTGGAAGGGTATCAACGAATCAGACATGGTTCTGATGCCAGATGCCACTACCGCCCTGCTGGATCCGTTCACCGAAGAAACGACCCTGATTATTCGTTGTGACATTCTTGAGCCTGCAACTATGGCTGGATATGATCGCGACCCGCGTTCTATCGCCAAGCGCGCTGAAGACTTCCTGAAGTCTAGCGGAATCGCTGACACCGTCCTGTTTGGACCGGAGCCAGAGTTTTTCGTATTTGACGACGTCCGCTTTGGCAACACCATGGGTGGTTCTTTCTTCAAGGTTGATGCTGAAGAAGCGGCATGGAACTCTGCCACTGAATACGAAGATGGCAACAAGGGCCACCGTCCTGGCGTTAAGGGTGGCTACTTCCCAGTAGCACCGGTTGACTCATCACAAGACCTGCGTTCAGCCATGTGTCTGATCCTGGAAGAGATGGGCCAAGTTGTTGAAGCACACCACCACGAAGTGGCTACCGCTGGCCAAAACGAAATCGCCACTCGTTTCAACACCATGACCAAGAAGGCTGACGAAGTTCAAGTTCTGAAGTACGTCATCCACAACGTTGCTCATGCCTATGGCAAGACTGTAACCTTCATGCCGAAGCCGATGTTTGGTGACAACGGTTCTGGTATGCACTGCCACCAATCCCTGGCCAAGGACGGTGTAAACCTGTTCGCTGGCGACATGTATGCAGGCTTGTCAGAAATGGCCCTGTTCTACATCGGTGGTATCATCAAGCACGCCAAGGCTATTAATGCATTCGCTAACCCGACCACCAACTCTTACAAGCGTCTGGTTCCGGGCTACGAAGCACCAGTAATGTTGGCCTACTCTGCCCGTAACCGTTCAGCCTCTATCCGTATCCCGCTGGTACCGAGCCCGAAGGCTCGTCGTATCGAAGTTCGTTTCCCGGATCCGGCTGCGAACCCATACCTGGCATTCGCTGCACAGCTGATGGCCGGTCTGGACGGCATCATCAACAAGATCCATCCAGGCGATGCCATGGATAAGAACCTGTATGACCTGCCGCCGGAAGAAGAAGCACTGATCCCGACCGTTGCTGGTTCTCTGGATGAAGCGCTGGCTGCTCTGGATGCTGATCGCGAGTTCCTGACTCGTGGTGGCGTATTCACTGATGACTTCATCGATTCCTATCTGGAACTGAAGCAAGTTGATGTGGATCGCGTTCGTATGACTCCGCATCCGGTTGAGTACGAACTGTACTACTCTGTTTAAGCACAGAGATCAGAAAAACCCGCCATTTGGCGGGTTTTTTTTTATCGTTTAGTTAAGATGAATCTCCATCACAGATTCAGAGGAGTATCGTTATGCGCTTGTTCTGGTTATTCATGCTGGTTGTCCTGCTGCCTGTTCAGGCGGCACAAACCATACATCGGTGGGTCGACAGTAATGGTATCGTCCACTTTTCCGATCAGGCTACAGCCGTCCAGTCCGCTGAAACCATCCAGGTCAGTGTACCAGCGCCAAGTAGTACGCCATCACCCCAGAATAGTGGTGACGCCGCTACCAATAACCAAGCTGAAGGCAGTTCGACGAGCCCGATTAATTTGGCGCTCACCAGCCCCTTAGAAAATGAAACCATCAGAGCCAATAACGGCTCAGTTCCCTTTAGCGTAACGCTCACTCCCGCTCCCTCTCAACCATATCAGCTAGAAGTGCTGCTTGATGGCGCCACGGTACTAACCCTGAACAATCAGTTAAGCGGTACGCTGAACGACGTCGCTAGAGGGATGCATCAGATTATCGTCAAGGCAGTTGATGGAAACGGCAAGCTCCTTGCATCAAGCAAACCAACAACCTTCTACCTGTTCCGGGTATCGGTAGTAACGCTGCCAAAAAAATAAGTTCCGTCTTAGGCAGCGGCAAGTTCACAAAATTGCCATGCACCGGTTCGGGGAAAATGATGCACACTATTGGTGCTTAGCACCAAAACGGGGAGAGCCATCGTGAATAACCGACCGGATCTGCAGGGTACCCTGCTGGATAATCTGCTGACGGCGGTCATCCTGCTGGATAGCACGTTGACCGTACGTTACGTCAATCCGGCGGCAGAGCAGCTTCTAGGGGTCAGCGCTCGCAGATTGCTGCAACAATCATTCAGTCAGGTTGTCGAGTACACCTCGCTCGACCTGGATCGTTTGCGTAGTGAGCCTCGTCAAGGACAGGGGTTTACCGATAGCGAAGTCACACTGGTCGTCGATGGCGACCCTAAATTGGTCGATGTCAGCGTTGTCACTATCGATGAGTCCTCTCCGCACCTGATCCTGATGGAGTTGCGTAAAATCGATCAACAAAAACGCATCAGCCAGGAACTACAGCAACATGCCCAGCAGCTGGCCGCCCGAGACCTGGTGCGCGGCCTGGCGCACGAGATCAAAAACCCGTTGGGTGGTCTGCGCGGCGCGGCCCAATTACTGGAAAAAGCGCTGCCGGATGCTCAGCTCAAGGAGTACACCGGCATTATTATTGCTCAAGCCGATCGCTTGAGAAACTTGGTGGATCGATTACTCGGGCCGCAGCGACCTGGCCGCCACCAGGTGCACAATGTTCACTCCGTGATGGAGCAAGTTCGACGCCTTGTCGAACTGGAAATTCCGCCTGGCATTCGCATTGAACGTGATTATGACCCCAGCATTCCCGACTTCGAAATGGAGCCTGATCAGCTCCAACAAGCGTTTTTGAACATAGTCCGCAACGCAGTTGAAGCCATGGGAGGGGAAGGCGTTATCAGGCTGAAAACCCGGACCGTGTTTCAAATTACGATTCATGGAAAACGCTACCGCCTAGCGGCCGAGATCAAGATTATCGATAACGGTCCCGGGATACCGGAAAACATTCGTGACACCCTCTTTTACCCCATGGTTACCGGCAAGGAAGGGGGAACAGGTCTTGGCCTGTCGATTGCACAGAACCTGATTGACCAACATAAGGGACGCATCGAATGCGTCAGCTGGCCGGGACACACCGAGTTCAGCATTTATTTACCGCTTCGTAAGTAAGGGATAAAACATGGCTGCCAAAGTCTGGATTGTCGATGACGACAGCTCTATTCGCTGGGTATTGGAAAAAGCACTCAGCTCAGAAGGATTCGAATGCCAGAGTTTCGAGGACGGTGAAAGCTTGCTGGACCGTCTGGATCTGGACGCGCCCGATGTCATTGTTTCTGATATCCGCATGCCAGGTATCGATGGCTTGTCGCTGCTGCAGCTGATCCAAGAAAAGCAGCCCGACATGCCGGTCATCATCATGACCGCGCACTCGGATCTCGATAGTGCCGTCAATGCCTATCAAAGTGGCGCATTCGAATATCTTCCCAAACCCTTCGATATCGACGAGGCTGTGGCTCTGGTGCGCCGGGCAGATAGCCATCTGCGTGAACAGCGCAGCAAGCGTCGTAATAAGTTACAAGCCATCGCCAATGCCCCCGAGATCATCGGGGAAGCACCGGCAATGCAGGAGGTATTCCGAGCCATCGGCCGGTTATCGCGTTCGTCTATTTCGGTATTGATCAACGGTCAATCGGGTACCGGCAAAGAGCTAGTCGCTCATGCACTACACAAACACAGTCCACGAGCCAACAAACCGTTTATTGCCCTGAATATGGCTGCAATACCTAAAGAGCTGATCGAGTCTGAACTATTTGGCCACGAGAAAGGCGCCTTCACCGGAGCAAATAACGTGCGTCATGGCCGTTTCGAACAGGCCAATGGCGGCACTCTGTTCCTTGATGAGATTGGCGATATGCCGCTGGATGTGCAGACACGATTACTGCGCGTACTGGCCGATGGTCAATTCTATCGCGTCGGTGGCCACCAACCGGTCCAGGTCGATGTGCGTATCATTGCGGCCACCCACCAGGATCTGGAACGTCGGGTCGCCGATGGCGACTTCCGGGAAGATCTGTTTCACCGCCTCAACGTGATTCGCATCCATCTGCCATCGTTGCGCGAGCGGCGTGAAGATATTCCGCGGCTGGCACACCACTTCTTGGTGCGCGCGGCCAAAGAACTCAACGTTGAAGCCAAGATGCTGCATCCCGATACCGAAGCCTACATCAGCCGGCTGCCATGGCCAGGTAACGTACGCCAATTGGAGAACGTCTGCCGCTGGCTCACCGTCATGGCCTCGAGCCAGGAGGTATTGGTTTCCGACTTACCACCGGAGCTGTTACATCCAACCGAAGAGCGTCCCGTTGCCCGTGAACAGATATCGATGCGCTGGCAAGACCAGTTGCAACACTGGGTCGCGCAAAAATTGGCGCGTGGTGAAGTGGATATTCTTGGCGAAGCATTGCCAGAGTTTGAACGCATCATGTTAAACACAGCGTTGCAACACACGCATGGCCATAAACAAGAGGCCGCGCGGTTGCTGGGCTGGGGGCGGAATACCCTCACGCGCAAGCTCAAGGAGCTAGATATGTGAAAAACGCTTGCTGTCGCTTCCGGAAACTCTCACGAAGCGGCAGTTGGCGACGACCGGCGTTCCTGGCGCTAGAATCGGCAGAACTATCGATAGCAACAGGAACGCCGGATATGTTTGATCCCTCTCTTCCCCTCACTGATCTGCACCGTCATCTTGATGGCAACATTCGGCCACGAACCATTCTGGAGTTAGGGCAGCAGCACGGTATTGCTCTGCCAGCTCAGTCATTGGATGCACTGATACCCCACGTCCAGATTGTCGAGAATGAACCCAGCCTGGTAGCTTTTCTCAGCAAGCTGGATTGGGGGGTCAAGGTGCTGGCTGATTACGATGCCTGTCGCCGCGTGGCGTACGAAAATGTCGAGGACCTGCTCAAAGCAGGTATCGACTACGCTGAATTGCGCTTCAGCCCGGGTTACATGGCAATGACTCATGGACTAGAGATACAGGGGGTCGTCGAGGCGGTCGTCGACGGCGTTCAAGCCGGCTGCCGTGACTTCGATCGTCAGGCCAACCTGATTGGCATCATGAGTCGCACCTTTGGCCAACAGGCATGTCACCGCGAACTTGAAGCTTGTCTGGCTCATGCTCAGCATTTTGTGGCCATGGATTTGGCAGGCGATGAGCTGGGCTTCCCAGGACCCCTGTTTGAAACACATTTCCAACGCATCCGTGATGCTGGCCTGCACATCACAGTGCACGCAGGCGAAGCCGCTGGTGCAGACAGTATTTGGCATGCCGTACGCCAACTCGGTGCCGAACGTATCGGTCATGGGGTCAAAGCCATCGAGGATCCGGTGTTGATGAACTATCTAGCAGAGCATCACATCGGCATTGAGTCTTGCCTGACGTCGAATATTCAGACCAGTACCGTCGCCAGCTACCAGACTCATCCCGTCCGTCACTTCCTCAACCATGGCATTCTGGTGTGTCTGAATACGGATGACCCTGCTGTTGAGGGCATTGATTTACCCTATGAATATCAGACCGCACTCCCGGCAACCGGCCTGACGGTGACGGAGGCTCGGCAGCTGCAGCTGAATGGGCTGGAATTGGCATTCCTGGATGAGTCGGCCAAACAAGCACTGCGAGCACAAGCCCGCCAACGCACAGCCTCGGCTTAGTGTCCGCAAAGTTCCCAACAAAAAAGGGCCCTTGTGGGCCCTTTTTTAATACGGCGTCAGGCGTGGGATTTATTCCACCACCCCCACGTTGGTCTTGCCTTGCGATTGCACGATCCGCACCCGTTTGCCAGGAGCAAACTTGGGATCGGCCTTCTGCACGACCACTATGCTGTCGCCATTCTCTTTCTTGATTTCCAGCTCGACACCATCAACCTGATTGAGCTTGTCACCTGCCGCTTTACCCGCGGCCGCACCACCAATGGCTCCGGCGACAGTGGCAATGTCTTTACCCTTGCCGCCACCGACCGCACTACCCAGCACACCGCCGAGCACACCGCCGGCGAGGGTGCCCAGCACCGAGTCTTCACCATCTTGGATCTTGACGGCACGGGTAGCAGTAATGGTCCCATAGGAAACCGTCTGCACCGTTTTTGCTTGCTGGGCGGTATAAACGTCTCCGGAGAAATTATCGCTGTTGGCACAACCGGCCAGCGCGACCATGGTACTCAGGGCCAGTACGCCAATCTGCTTGTTCATCTGGAACGCTCCTCATCGTGATTCTGGCCTGCTCATTTGAGAAACAGGTCAGCCTATCTTACTCCGGAGGCTGACAACGACAAAGCCCCCCATGCGGCCTCAGGCTCAACGCCGGCTCAACCAGGCAACAGTTTTCAGACCAGCAAGGAGAGCGGTTCTACAAACGGTAGCTGCAGCGAAGTAGCCACGCCAGCATGGGTAATGTGACCGCGACAAACATTCAGGCCATTTCGCAAGTGCGCATCTCGACGCAACGCCTCCTCGCCGTGTTCAGCCAGCGCGAGCACGAACGGCAACGTGGCATTATTCAGTGCCAAGGTCGAGGTGCGAGGGACAGCGCCAGGCATATTGGCCACACAATAGTGGATGACGCCGTCTACTTCATAGGTCGGCTCATCATGGGTCGTAGCACGCGAGGTTTCGAAACAGCCGCCCTGATCGATGGCAACATCGACCACAACGGCCCCTTGTTTCATGGTTGGCAACATGGCGCGGGTCAATAATTTGGGCGCGGAGGCACCAGGGACCAGGACACCACCGATAACCAAATCGGCATCGACGCAATGCTGTTCAATTGCATCGCGTGTCGCATACTGGGTCGAAATCGCACTGCCGTATTGCTTCCACAAATTGCGCAACACATCGACATTGCGATCGAGTACCCAGACTTCTGCCCCCATACCGGCGGCAATCATCGCAGCATGAGACCCCACCACACCACCGCCGAGAATAACCACCTTGGCCGGCGGCACGCCGGGGACTCCACCCAGCAGGACACCCAAGCCGCCATGTGGTTTTTCAAGGAAATAAGCCCCAGCCTGAATCGCCATCCGCCCAGCAACTTCCGACATGGGTGCCAGCAGTGGCAAACCGCCCGCGGCAGAGGTAACCGTCTCATACGCAACACAGGTTGCACCACTCGCCATCAAGGCACGGGCCTGTTCAGGATCTGGCGCCAGGTGCAGATAGGTGAACAATAACTGACCCGGTCGTAGCCGGGCGCACTCGTGCAACTGCGGCTCTTTGACCTTGACGATCATCTCGCTGCGCGCAAAGACCTCGTCCGCGGTGGTCACCACTTCGGCACCGGCCAGTACATAGTCCGCGTCGCTGACTCCGATGCCAACACCCGCTGAGGCTTCCACCAGCACTGTGTGTCCGCGCTCAGTCAACTCGCGCACACTGGCCGGTGCCAGCCCCACTCGATACTCTCTGACCTTGATCTCCTTGGGTACGCCTACAATCATCACTTCCTCCTGCCGCGCGCGGCTGCTGATATCAATAATATTGGCACAACATGAATGGCCAGGCCTTTAGACCAGATTTTTCATTGCAAACCAGTGAATAAAACCTGATTCCATCCAGATATCAGCAATAGATATGCCAAAATATAAGTCTTTGATTTTTAATTAATTTAAATTATTGGCTGGATAAGTTGATGATTTGATGCACTGAAAAAACATAAGCATCACCAAAATAGAACACCAAGTTTCAGCATTAATAGCAAAATAAAAAGCCACAATAACGCATGTTATGTGGCTTTTTATTTTTTAAAAAATGCTTTATTTAGAGTTAATAACCGTGAAACTTTGGCTATTCAAATCACACGAGAAAATTGTTGCTGTCTAGCGCGTTCGCGCAGATAGACATCAAAGCACATGCAGATATTGCGAATCAGCAAACGTCCTGTGGTACTGACGCGAATACCACGCGGTTCGAGCACCACCAGTCCATCGGCCACAAACGGGGCCAGCAGCGCGAGATCCGCGGCAAAATACTCCGCAAAGCTCAAGGCATAGCGTTGTTCGATCTCGGCATAGTCCAAACGGAAATTACAGATCAGCTGTTTGATCACATCCCGGCGTACCAGATCATCAGCACTCAGTGCACAGCCCTTCCACTGGGCCTGCCCCTGTGCGTCTAGCGCCGCGTAGTAGGCTTTCAACTCTTTCTGATTCTGTGAATAGGCATCACCCAGCATGCTGATCGACGACACCCCCAGCCCTAACAGGTCACATTCACCTTGCGTGGTGTAACCCTGGAAATTGCGGTGCAGTTTGCCTTCCCGTTGCGCAATCGCCAGCTCATCGTCCGGCAGCGCAAAGTGGTCCATACCGATGTACTGATAGCCCTGAGCCGTCAGATAACCGATGGTCTCCTGCAGCATCGCCAGCTTTTCTGCAGGCGCCGGCAGCTGATCCTCACGGATCTTGTGCTGGCCGGCAAACCGCGCCGGTAGATGGGCATAGTTGAAGATCGATAACCGGGCCGGACGCATGGCCGCGACCTGCTCCAGCGTATGCCGGAAGCTGGCGCGCGTTTGCAGCGGCAAGCCGTAAATCAGATCCAGATTGGTCGAACGGAACCCCAACTCCCGAGCTCGCTGCAACAACGCACGAATGAAATCATTATCCTGAACCCGATTGACCGCCTGCTGCACCTCCAGGTTGAAATCCTGCACCCCCAGGCTCAGACGGGTAAATCCTACCTCGCGCAAGACATCCAGCAGCGACAGCTCGATCTCACGGGGATCCACCTCGATACTGAATTCACCATCCGGGGCCAGCTGGAAATGACGGCGCAACATCGCCATCAGCTGTCGTATTTCATCCGCATTCAAATAGGTCGGCGTCCCTCCGCCCCAGTGCAGCTGAGTCACCTGCCGGCCTGCAAACTGTGGCGCCAGGCTGGTCATCTCCTTGTCCAGATAGGTCAAGTACTCCGCGGCTTTATGCGTCTGGCGCGTCACTATCTTGTTACAGGCGCAGTAGTAGCAGAGCATGTGGCAGAACGGAATATGCACATAGAGTGACAATGGCCGTTGCGGGTACTGGGCCGCCGCCTGCAAGAACTGCGGATAATCAAACGCCTCGCTGAACTCCAGCGCGGTCGGGTAGGAGGTATAGCGCGGACCGCTGTAATTGTATTTTTGGATCAGCGCCTCATCCCAAACCACTTCGTCAAACTGCACGGCTTCGCCTCCCCCGTCAGCCGACGGGACAACATGGGTTATCGTTATTTCTTGTAGTTCGGATCCAGCTCACCCGGATCAAAATCATCATCAATAAAGCGTTGCAACAAATCATCCGGGCTGGCGGGCTCATCATCGTCGTCTTCATCGATACCCAGCTCTTTAGCCAGTGCCTGGTGACGATCCAGCCGCTCATCCAGCCACACCTGATCTGCCGCCGTCAGCGTCTCGCCACCATCCAGCTTGTCCAGCAACATATTCAGCCGATCATCGTTCTCGATCGCTTCCATTTCCTGCTCTAGCGCGCGCAGACGCTTTTTCTCCTGCTCGGCAGCCAGTTTGGCGGGATCCGGCAAGGGCTTGTGCGCCGCTTTGACAACTACGGCCGGCTTATCGACAACCAGTGCCACCGGCTTGCGAGACCCGATGCGCGGATCTTTCGACTGAGCCGACGTCTTTTTCTGCTGGCTATTGGCATCCGCCGCCTGGCGATTGCCGGGTTTGAGCCCCTTGCGCTTGGCCTCGCGCTTACGCTCACGCCCGGCTTGGGCACTTTCTTGCGACTCATTTTTCTTGAACGATTTGCCCTTGGGGGCCGACGGGCGCGGTTTCTGCGTAACAGCCATGCTGCTCTCCGGAAATGATGTTGCTCGATGCCGCCTCACGGCGGCCAATAAGAGTAATATTGTGACATGAAAGCGACAGGCGCCCAACTTCCACGCAGCATTGACGATTCCGGAGCCAGATCGATACAAGTTGCGCCGGCTTCGGCTATGCTGGCGCCCTGTTGTCAGCTGTTCTTTGCGGAGTATTCATGAGCAAACTGAAAGCACCGATGCCCCTGCTTATCATCGATGTCGTGGGATCTCTCTTACTGTTGTGGGGATTGATCGAACATTTTGGCTGGGCCCAACTGATGCCCGAAGCCTGGCGTTTTCCCTATTACCAACCGTTATTGCTCGTCCTGGGGTTGTTGATGATCGCCCTTTATCAGTTTTTCATCGTCCTGGACGCCCTACGCCATCGGCGCCGAGGATGAGCAGGCTACGTAATTAACCGCACAGGATCTCAGTCTCTGATCGCGGGATTTGCCATAATTACTGTTCATCCTGCTGTGCCTGCCGGCACTAAGATGGCAGACTAGCCTTACGTTTCCGCCCTATACGGAATTTCACTTATGATCATGAAAGCCAACAAAAAGAGCGATCCCATCTCGACCGAAGACATCTTGCTGAAACTGTGTCATTCCGTCACTAGTGTCCTCTCCGAGGCGACGCACCACGAAATCAATTACTCCCCCATGGTGCAACGCATCAGCAAAACCTGCCTGCGCCCGGATATTGGCTGCTTCGTGTTGTTCGACGGCGCATTCTCCGGCCTGGTTGTCATCAACTTCACCGCAGCGGCCGCACTGGAGGTCTACCAGAATTATCTGGTGAATATGGGCATCCCGAAAGAAGAGCTGGCCACACTGCACACGTCCGACGAAGTCGGGAACGTCATGGGTGAGCTGATGAACCAGATCCTCGGCGATTTCACCAGCAAGGTGAGTCAGGAGCTGCACACCTCGATCAACCAGAGCCAGCCGAAAATGCTGACACTGAACAAACAGGTGCTGATCTCGGTCGACACCAATCTGGACCGGCCACAGGCTCGCCGTGTCTCTTTCTATACCGAGAAGAACAACATTTTCTACATGGAGCTGGCCATGGACAAGACCGAGTTCATTCAGTTGCATGACTTCGAGCGCCACGAAGAGGTGGATCCCGACACGCTGCTGCAGAGTATTGCCAACGGCGAAAACCCGAACGGCAATCATCATGCGCCCCAGGAAACGCGCAATGACGATCATGATGATCTGCTGGCATCGCTGGGCTTGTAAGTCTCGTCAACAGAACACAAAAAACCGCCGTTTCGGCGGTTTTTTTATTTCATTGGACGGAATTAACCATGAACTCTGTGAATAAATAATATTTACTCATATTAAAACCATAAAATAACCACCTGGCTGGCTTTATTTAGAAATAAAATTCACCGTTTAATCATGGTTATTTTCAGTGCGGTGAGCACGCTAGAAATATTATTTTCTCCGCCCTGTCATCGTTGACAGGTCGCTTATTCATCGCGCAAGTACTCCCATGCCTGGCGCAGGCGCAAAAATGTCGCGACATCGCCCTGCCGATCCGGATGATGACACAGCGCCAATCGTTTCCAGCTACGCCGGATCTCCACCAGCGGCGCCTGTTCATCCACCTCCAGCAGACGACAGGCTTCGGCACGCGACAACCGCTGCCGACTGACGCTATGACCATAGCGACGCCAAAAACTATCCAGCAGTGCCTGTACATCCTCGACGCTGGTCGTCAAGCAGTGAGTCCAATCGAGGTAATAACTCGCCAGCGGATCCGCCCGCTCCGGCCAAGGCTGCCCGTCATGGCGCTGCAGTTGCAGTGCCAACGGAACAACATCCAGCCACCAGCCCTGGGGCCAGAGCAAGCGCTGCAGCTGGTACAGGCCATTCATCAGCAAAAAATTGGTGCGAAACAGCGCCAGCTCTGCCGGCAGCGGCCACTCCGGCAACAGCTGCTGCCGTTTCAGCTCCTGCATCAAATCGTGCAACTTCCAGCACGCGCCGCTGTGCAGCAACGCCAGCATCGGCTCGAGCAAGGGGTTATCCGGCTCCATTTCTCCTCCCGCCTCGGCGTGACGCGCCACGGCAATCACAGTGTGCTACTATATGCCCGCCAAAACCTGGTCACCGGATCCTCGATGCCGGTTTTTTTCTTGTTGCTCTATGGGAATTCTACCTTGGAAACGCCAATCCTGAACTTCCGCAAGGTTCACTTTGTAACCAGTGCGCCCGATATTCGTCATCTGCCCAGCGATGATGGCGTCGAAGTGGCTTTTGCCGGACGCTCCAACGCCGGTAAATCCTCGGCGCTGAATGCCCTGACCCAGCAGAAGAACCTGGCACGCACCAGTAAAACGCCAGGCCGCACCCAGCTCATCAACCTGTTCGAAGTTGAACCGGGCAAGCGCCTGGTCGACTTGCCTGGCTACGGCTACGCGCAGGTACCTGAGGAGATGAAACGTAAATGGCAGGCCTCACTGTCCGAATACCTGCAGCGCCGGACGTCACTGAAGGGGCTGGTGCTGCTGATGGATATCCGCCACCCGCTGAAAGATACCGATCGCCAACTGCTGAGCTGGGCCACCGAAAATGGGCTGCCCGTGCTGGTACTGCTGACCAAGGCCGACAAGTTCAACGCCGCGCCACGCAAAGCCATCGTGCAGCAAGTTCGACGTGACGTACTGGAATACGACGGTGATGTCCGCGTCGAGGCGTTCTCTTCGCTCAAGGGGATCGGCATCGACCGGCTGGCCACGATTCTCACCGACTGGTATCTGCACCAGTCCAGCGTCGATCTCTCCGAACCGCTCGACGACGACCAGTGATCCCAACCCAACTGCCATAAAAAAACCGCCAGTTTCAGGACTGGCGGTTCCGAGACGATCGCTCAAATGGGGAGAAGCATTTCCATAGTCGGCCTGGCAGCCGGACTACGGATGCTGGCCATTAGCATATCATTGAAAAATAACCACATAAAGCATTTGCTCTATGCGGTTAACGCTACGCGCGCTTGGCAGACATAAAAAAGCCCCGGTGATGACTCACCGGGGCGGCTATATAGCCTGACTATGTCAAACAAAACAAAAGGTTTGCAAGATAGAACATCTTACCTCTGTACCCTACCCCTGAACTTTACCTCTTGCCTGACGGCCACGAAAAGCGCTTTTTGCTTGCAAAACAATGCTAAAACACCAAGTCGTGATTGGTACCCTTTTCATTGCCGCTGGCAAACAGGCAAAAAAAAACCTCCGCAGGGCGGAGGTCGACAAAGTGGTCCAATTTCAGCTATTAAATTAGTCCACTGAAATGAGCAAAAGTTCCGTAAGCTGTGGATCTTTTTTGATCCTCGCCGGATCCACCTCAGTGGGCCTGCTCCCAGTTCATCCCGACACCAATCCCCACCTCCAGTGGCGCCGCCAGATCGGCCGCCGTCGTCATCTGTTGGCGCAAGAGCGGCAGCAGGTCATCCACGCACTCGTCACACACCTCAAAGACCAGTTCATCGTGTACCTGCATCAACATGCGAATGGAGTCCGCAGGACAGGTAGCAATCCAGTCACTGACTTTGAGCATGGCGCGCTTGATGATGTCCGCCGCCGTCCCCTGCATCGGCGCGTTGATCGCCGCCCGCTCGGCCGCCTTGCGCACCGCCTGGTTACGGGCCTTGATATCCGGCAAATAGAGACGGCGACCAAACAGGGTCTCGACATAGCCCTGCTCATCCGCCTGCTGACGGGTTCGCTCCATGTAGCGCTGCACGCCAGGGTAACGGGCAAAATAACGGTCCATATAGAGCTGAGCTTCGGCACGCGACATGCCAAGCTGCTTGGCCAAGCCAAAGGCGCTCATGCCATAGATCAACCCGAAGTTGATGGCCTTGGCATTGCGTCGTTGATCGGCGGTCACCTGCTCCAGAGGCAAGCCCAATATTTCTGCTGCTGTCGCCCTGTGTATATCCTGTCCGCTGGCGAAGGCCTGTAACAAGCCCTCATCGCCGGACAGATGCGCCATGATGCGCAATTCAATCTGCGAATAGTCTGCCGCCACCAGTTTGAAACCGGGGGCTGCGACAAAGGCTTGCCGGATACGACGCCCCTCTTCACTGCGAATCGGAATGTTCTGCAAGTTAGGATCGCTGGATGACAAACGGCCCGTGGCCGTCACCGCCTGGTGATAACTGGTGTGTAAGCGGCCGGTGGCTGGATTGACCATCAACGGCAACTTCTCGGTATAGGTGGATTTGAGCTTGGCCAAGGTTCTGTGCTCCATCAGCAGCTTGGGCAGCTCATAGGTTTCGGCCAATTCCGCCAGCACCTCCTCCGCCGTGGACGGGGCGCCTTTCGGCGTCTTCTTGAGTACCGGTAACCCCAGCTTCTCAAACAGGATCTCACCCAGCTGCTTGGTAGAGGAGAGATTGAAAGCCTGCCCCGCCAGCTGATGCGCCTCGGCCTCCAGCTCAGCCAAGCGCTGTTCAATCTGTTGGGTCTGCTCTTGCAGCAAAGGCACGGAAATCAAGGCGCCAGCACGCTCCATATCGGCCAATACCGGCACCAGAGGGCATTCGATCTCGCGGTAAACTTGGCACAGCGCACTGTCGCCCTCCAAGCGTGGCCACAACGCCTGATGCAGCCGCAACGTGATATCCGCATCTTCGGCGGCATAAAATGCCGCCTTGTCGAGCTCGATCTGGTTGAAGGTCAGCTGCTTGACCCCCTTGCCGGCAATCTCCTCAAAGGTAACGGTCTTGTAGCCAAGATAGGTTGCAGCCAGGTCATCCATGTTGTGGCGCGTTGCCGTCGAGTTCAGAACGTAAGACTCCAGCATGGTGTCATACGCAATCCCGCGCAGCGTGATGCCATAATTGCGCAGCACGTTGCGGTCAAACTTCAGATTCTGTCCGACCTTGGGTTTGTCCGCCGCCTCCAGCAGTGGTTTGAGCTGCGCCAGCACCCAGTCGGTCGCCAGTTGTGCCGGCGCGCCCAAATAGTCATGCGCCAGCGGCACATAGGCCGCCTCACCCGGCGCAACCGCAAACGACAGTCCAACCAACCGGGCTTGCATGTAATCCAGGCCATCGGTTTCGGTATCGAAAGCAAACAACGCCGCTTGCTGCAAGCGCTGTAACCATTGCGCAAAGTGTTCCGCGTCCAGAATCGTCTCGTAGTGCACCGCGACGTCCGACTCCGGCGCCGCTACCGGCGTAACCGCATCCGCCTCGACAATCAGTCCCTTGAACTCCATTTCGCGATACAGGGCCTGCAGCGCCGTTTCGTCAGGCGTGGGGCGACCAATATCGGCAGGGCCCAGCTCGAGTAACACATCTGTCTTGATGGTCGCCAGCTCACGCGACAGCCTAACCACCGCCTCTTGCTCACGGAACTTATCGGCAAAATTCTTGCTGCCACGAAAACCCAGCGCTGCGACCTCATCCAGACGATTTGCAATGGCATCAATGCCACCCAATCCTTGCAGCAGGGCAACTGCCGTTTTCGGCCCGACGCCGGCCATGCCGGGGATGTTATCGCTGCTGTCGCCCATCAGAGCCAGATAATCGATGATCAGCTCGGGTGGCACCCCAAAGCGATCGATCACGCCCTGGCGATCGGTCGTTTCGCCCTTCATGGTGTCAATCAGCGTCACATGGGGTGATACCAGCTGCGCCATGTCCTTGTCGCCTGTGCTGATCAGAATGTCGATCTGCTGCTCTGTCGCCTGGCGAGCCAGGGTACCGATGACATCGTCAGCCTCCACCCCCTCCACCATCAGCAACGGCAATCCCATCGCGCGCACAATGGCATGAATCGGTTCAACCTGTTGTCGCAGATCATCAGGCATCGCCGCACGATTCGCCTTGTACTCGACATACAGTTCATGGCGAAAACTCTTGCCTTTGGCATCGAAGACCACGGCAACAGGAGAATCCGCATACTGTTTCAGCAAGCTGCGCAGCATGTTGGTCATCAGACGTACCGCACCAGTCGGACGCCCGGCGGCGGTGCGCAAGTCGGCTTGTTGGGAAGCAAAAAAAGCACGGTAGAGGTAGGAGGAACCATCTACCAGCACGAGAGGAGCAGAGCTGGACATGCAACTTACCTGTCAGGATTCGGAAGTGGGGCTAAGGATGCCACAGCCTCTGGATGACAGCCATGTCGCAAGCTGTGGATATCACTAACAAGCTGTGGATATCTCTGTTGAAGAAAAATGAGGTATTGCGAAAAAGTGTTTTAACTCAGAAAAAACACGAAATATTAACGAATTAAATCAAATAGTTGACAAAAAATGGATCAGGATCCAGCAAAGATCCTGATCCATGTCAATGTGGAAAAAAATAACGCCCATGGGTCACGACCCGAGTGCAAGGCACCCTGGGTATCCGATGGCGACGAGTAAGGGCGCTATTTTCCGCACTTTACTCACCGAAGGCGTGCGAGCGATCACAAAGTAAGCAATCGCGAGCCATGTGACCCCATTTCGGGGGATTGTCAGCCAGCCACCGGAGTTGACAGCACAACCTGCTGTGAACCCAGCAGTTTGCGCATCAGGTAGCGCAGCAATACACCGTAAGCCGGAACAAACAATCCCAAGCTAATCAATAATTTGACACCATAATCCACACTGGCAATCTCGATCCAGTGCTCGGCCATGAAGGCATCCGGACTACGCCAAAAGGCGATGCTAAAAAAGGCCATGGTATCGAGCAGATTGCCCACCAACGTTGAGGCGGTTGGCGCCACCCACCACGCTTGCAATTGCCGCAGACGATTGAATACCGACACATCCAGGATCTGCCCCAACAGGTAGGCCATGAAGCTGGCACAAGCGATCCGAGCCACGAACAGGTTGAACGTGGTCACCTCTCCCCAGCCCTGGAATCCCCCGTTAAAGAACAACACACCCAGCAGGTAGGAGATCACCAGCGCGGGTAACATCACGCAGAAGATGATGCGCCGAGCCAGATGAGCACCGAAGATGCGTACCGTCAGGTCCGTTGCCAGAAAGATGAACGGAAACGTGAAGGCACCCCAGGTGGTGTGCAATCCAAACAGCGTCATCGGCAACTGAACCAGATAGTTACTGGCCGCGATGATGACGACGTGAAACAACGACAGACGCCATAGCGCCTTGCGGTATTGAAGCATGGTCAACATAGTGTGTCCTTTTTGTTTGATTAACACGTGCACGGGGTGAGGGAACCCGTGTTGTCACGCCGGATCGTTTCAGGATCCCGTCCTACGGACAGGTGGATCCAGCGGCAAGGGGGCGCATTATACGCACTGGCGCCCTACTCTCAAGCATAATCTGCGGCCGCCAGCGACTAACCACGAATGATGAACACATAGAGCATCAAACCGCAGAACAGTACGGCGCCAATCAATACCGGATAGACAATATAGCCGTCGGTCTGCCGCCGCGCACGGCGCACGGTCAGACGACACAGTAGCAGGTTATAGGCAATACACAGCAGGGACACCAACGCCGCCAGACCTGCCGGCAAAACGAAAATATGGGCTGCATAGAGATATAACAGCCAATAGTTCAGCAGAATCAGGTACAGCAGTAACTTCTGCACTCCATCTGCCCGCACAGGTACTGTCTTGCTATTCGGCGGCATGCTTTTTGTATAGTTAGGGTGTTACAGACTAATAGCGACAAAACCCGGGAAAAACTGTGCCCGCAACATCGCTTTTTGCTACCCGCCCCCGCAGCTCGCTGGTCAGTATGCAGGGGCTCTGGCAGACTGAAAGGCATGAACTGGCGCACACTGTTTTTCATCCTGTTGCTGGCGTGCCCCTACCATCACGCCCTGGCGGCCTACCCGCAACGCAACTGGCTATCCATTTTCCCACCGCTGTTAACGGCCGATGCCCGATTGCGCATCGATCGTGAGCGTGAGTTTCTGCTGCGACACAAAGGGTACCTGGAGGCTCGTCTGCGCACGGCACAGCCGCTGGTGCGCCATATTGCCGCCCAAGTTGATGCCAAAGGCTTACCCAGCATATTGATTCTGCTGCCCTTTATTGAAAGTGGTTACCGGCTGGATGTGGTCTCTTCCGCGGGGGCCGCCGGCCTCTGGCAGCTGATGCCAGCCACCGCCCAGCGTTTCACTGTACCGATGCAACCAGGATTCGACGGCCGTTACTCGTTGCCACTGGCGACCGACGCGGCGCTGAGTTATCTCAGCTGGCTGAACCAGCAATTCAACGGCGACTGGTTACTGACGCTGGCGGCCTACAATGCCGGTGAGGGACGGATCCAGCGCGCCCAACAGGAGCAGGCCCAGATGAGCTATTGGCGTCTGCTGCTGGCGGAGGAGACACAGCGTTATGTGCCGCGCCTGCTGGCGTTGGCCGAGCTGATTCAGCATCCGGAACAACATGGCTTGCTGCTGCCGGACTGGCAATACGGAGCCAATCTCAAGGTGCGTCGTTTGACGGGGCCCTTGTCGCTGGCGCAACTGGCCGCACAGGAGGGGTTGGATGAACGCCAGTTGGCGGCGCTGAATCCAGCATTCCGCCAGCCGCGTTTGCCAGCAGGCAGCAGCCATCTGGTACTGCTTCCCGGCCAACACGGCCAGCCACGCCGGGACAAACCGGCCACCCCGCTCCAACCCGGTCTGGATCTGAGCGCTATCGCACCGCTGCTACCCCTCGATGGGCTACAGGATCCCCTGCTGTTACAAGGCAGTCACGGCCTGGACATGCAGGGACGTCCCGGCTCCGCGGCCAGCATCAGCAAGGATCCGCTCGGTGTCGGCAAAACCGGGGCCCGGGTACTCCCCTAACTGGATGCCGCAGCCGGCTCGCCTAAATCCCAGCGCCGCATCACCGACTCGATCTGCTGGGGCTTGCACTGAAACCAGCGCACACCGTAGAAACAGAGCAACGGTTCAATCGGTCGCCGATGTAACACATCACCGGCCAGCATGGACACGGCATCGAAACGGATTAGGATGCGATCCGGCACATGTAGACGCACTGGAGCCAGGAAACCCGCCCCCCCGAGGCTGATATCCTTGACGATGATCCGCCCCAGCAGGTGATCGCGAAAAAAACCCGGGGTCAGCAATTGCGCCGGCAGACCGCTGCTTTGGCGGTCAAACGGGGTCTCACCATCGTGAAAATAGAGACGCGGAGTCTCCCGACGTCCGGGCCCCAGCTCTTCCACCCACTCCACCACTTGCGGTTTCAGGGACTGTCCGCTCACTTGATTCTCTCCCAACGGGTATCTCAACGTGGCTGCTGCTGGCGAGCCTGTTGCTGTGCTTGTGCCTGCTGACGGGCAAACAGCGCCGCCAGATCCTTCTGCGCCGAATCCGTCAGCACCAGCAACTCGATGCGGCGGTTGGCACTGCCTTTCGGATTCTGACTGTCTTCGAGCATGGTATCGGCCATGCCGACCACCTGGGCCACGCGCTCCGTCGGCATACCGCCCGCTAACAGCACGCGCCGCGCCATCATGGCGCGATCCGATGAGAGCTCCCAGTTGCTGTAGTTCTCACCGGCAAACGGCGTGCTGTCGGTATGGCCGGAGATCATCACAGGGTTCTCCACCCGCTGGAACACCGGCGCCAACGCCATCAGCAAGTGGTGGAAGAAGGGGGTAATCCGACTGCTGCCGCGGGCATACATCTCCCGCTGCTCATCATCACGAATCAAGATGCGCAATCCCTGGGGCACTATCTGCAACTGCAGGTTGTCGTGGGCTTGCATGTCCTCGCCCATTTTTTCAATAAATCCGGCCAGCAACGCCATCTGCTTGGGATTGTCATAACGCCCCTTCAGCAGGCTGTCATACCCTTCGCCCGCCTTCTGACGGCCATCATGCCGCTCCTTGGTCAATGGCTTGGGTTGCCCATCCGGCGTATATTCCGGCGCCATCTCCTCAATGACCGACGGATTGCCCTCAAAGTCGACGGGATAAGGGCTATTACGGATATCGAACGGATTCGCCTCATTATCGAGAATGCTGTAATCGCGCAACCGGCTCGCCACTACCTGGCGCTCCTCCTGGTTCGACACCGCCAGGATCCAGAGCACCAAAAACAGTGACATCATCGCCAGCGTGAAGTCGGCAAAGGCCACTTTCCAGGCCCCGCCCCCCTTAGGTTGGCTATTGCGCCGCTGCTGACGCTTGACGATTATCTGCTCGACATTACGCATGGATTACATCGCCCTGTTGCTGACCCACTCTTCCATCTGCAGGAAGCTGGGCTTGATATCCGGCTCCAACACCTTGCGCCCGGCATCGATGGCCAGCAAGGGGCTCTTGCCACGCAACTGCGCCAGCAACACCGACTTGATGCACATCAGCAACGAAATACGGCGCTTCACCAGCTCCTCCATCGCACTGCTGGCCGGTTCCAGCAAGCAGTAGCAGAGGAAAATACCGATAAAAGTCCCTACCAGAGCCGCCGCAACGTGCACCCCTATGCCGCCCAGCGGGCCATCCAGCTGCTGCATCGTGATGATGATGCCCATCACAGCGGCGAGAATACCGAAGCCGGGACAGGCCTCACCGGTCTTGTGCAACGCGTGAGCTGGCTTGAGCATCTCCTCTTCCATAACCATGATTTCCTGATCGAGCAGGGTCTCAAACTCATGGGGACTGATCTTGCCCATGCCCATCAAGCGCAAGTTGTCGGTAATGAACCCCAGCAACAGCGGGTTCTCGGCCACTTCCGGGTACATCAGGAACACCGAACTCTGCTGCGGATTCTCGATGTGTTCATCCAGCGCCTTCATCCCTTTCTGGCGCGTCTCCTCCAGCAGGTGGTGCATCAGCGTCAACAGTTCGCGGTAAAGATCGCCCTGAGGCTTACGCCCAGGCACCAGGATCTCCTTCACCTGATGCCACATCTCGTGCAACACCTCCTTGGTGTTACCGATGATCAGCGAACCGGCCGCAGCCCCCAGGATGATGATGAGCTCTGCCGGTTGCCACAGCGCAATCAGGCGGCCACCCGCCATCAAAAAGCCGCCGAGGACGCAGACCAGCACCACACCTATGCCAATTTGTTTTTGCATCACCACTCCTTACAACAGATCAGTCAGTAACTGATTCAGGCGGGCTACACACTGTTTGTGCAGCTGACAAACTCGCGACTCGGTCAAACCCAGCACCAACGCAATTTCTTTCATGTTCAGCTCATGCTGGTAATACAGGGTCAACAGCAGCTGTTCACGCTTGTCCAGGCGATCCAGCACCTGGCGCACCGCACGCTGTTGCTCAAAACGGCGGATGGCACAATGTTCCTGCTGCGGCTGATGAATGCCATCGGCCAGCAGCTCATCCAGGCTCTGCATCGCTTCGGCCTGGCTGGCATACAGCAGCTCGCGGATCTCTTCGAGCGAAACCTGCATCTCGTCGGCCAGCTCCTGTTCGCTGGCGGCACGCCCCAAACGGTTGTAGAGCGTCCGCGCGACGTGGTTGAAATCGTGGGCCTGCTGCCGCGTCTGGCGCGGACGCCAATCCTGACGGCGCAGTTCATCCAGCATGGCGCCGCGGATCCGCTTGAAGGCATAGCTTTCGAACTGCACATCCGGTTCGCCGCCGTAGCGGCGCAGCGCCTCCAGCAGTCCCATCATGCCAACCTGCTCCATGTCCTCGCGGTCAAAGCTGGCTGACACCTGGCTGCGCAGATGGGCGGCCGCCCGTTTCACCAGCGGAAGGTAGCGTTGCAAGCAACGCTGCTCCTGCAATGGATTCATCGGCATGGCTGGCCCCAGATCCGGATTGTCCCACTCACTGGCCGTCAACATGGCGTGTCCTACTGCAAGACCACCTTGGTTACCAGCACCTCATCGAGCGCTGGCTGGTAGCCATAGTTGGAAATAGTGGCTGTCAGCTTGTTGCGCAACGCTTGTTGCAGTTGCTCAATCTGCTGCAGATCTTTGCGAACCTGATCCACATTGCGATGGCTGAAGAACTGCACCATGGCATTACGAATCACCGGTTTCAGCGTGTCGATCACCTCGAGCTGGGCCGGATCATGGGTCACCAGGGCCAGCTCCAGCATCAGGTAGTGACTGTCAGTCTCGCTCTCGAGGCTGATCACAAACTTATCCAGCGGCTTGAACAGCGGCTTCTGGCTCAATTCAACCGGCTTGGGACCCAAGCCCAGCCAGGCCTTGATCTCGGTTTGATGGCCCATTGCCATCCAGGTTCCTGCCGCAGTCAGGGCCATGGTCAGCACGACAGCCAACAGGATCAACAACAGTCGTCCAATTCTCACTGGGTTACTCCTCTACCCTGCTATACCCGCGTATCCAGCCGCTGCCAATAGCCACTGGATGCCTGTTCTTCTTCAGCGGCAGCCTGCCGCGAGCGGCGCCCGGTCAGCACCACCTCTTCCTGCCACGGCAAGGCCTCGCGCCCCTGGCGCTCGCCTTGCCCGACATTGACATCCACACCACCGCTATGATGCGGGGCCAGTGCCATGCGCAGACGTTCTGTGCTCTGAATCAAGGCTTCGCGCACCGCCGGATGGGCGGCATTCAGCTGCACCGTGACCCGCTCCCCTTCGACGCGCACCGTCAGATCCAGCTTGCCGAGCTCTGGAGGATCCAGGCGGATATGCGCCTGTTTGACCTGCTGGTTGACCTGCATCTCGACGCGCTCCTTGAGCGTATCGACCAGTTGCTGTCCCCACTGCGCCGTCTGATCCATGGGTAACGCCACCGGACTCCACTCGGCACGGCTCGGTGCCGCGCCCTGGGGAGCACTGGCGGCGATGACCGGCACCGCGGCAAGCAGCGCCTCATGCCGGCTGCTCTCGCTGGCGGTGAGGGGGGCCGGCATGCGCGGCGATTCCACCGCGGTCAGCGTCGCCGCACCAGCCGCCAGCTGGTTATCCAGCACCGCCTTGGTCGTCGGCAACGCCGCGGCCGCTGACGCGCTGTCGAGATGACTCAAGGCGGCCAGCGTCCGCGCCGCGTCTGCGTTGTTCTCCGCCAGTTGGCCACCGCCCAACGTCGCCGCAGTGCGTAATTGCGGCAGCAACACTGGCTGCCATGACAATAACAAGCCGGCCTCGTCGGCCAGCGCATCGCCATCCCGATCGGTGGCGGCCTGTTCTGCGGGCGCAGCGTCATGCGGCCCCTTTTCGCTCTCGGCTTCCGGCGGTGTCGTCAGCGCCGGCAACCGCACGCCATCGGGGCTGCCCTCTGGTGCCAGCGTCTCGGTATCGGCCTCTGCCGCTACCTCCACCTGCTCCGCGAGTTGCGACCAGAGCCAGTCCGAGCCAGCGCTCTCGGCACCATCCACGGCCGCGGCGACACCCTGCAAGCGCTGCTCACTACCGGCCATGGCGCTGTAGGAGGCCGCCGACGCGGATAGAGTATTCATAGCCATTCCCGACTCTCCTCGTAGGCGCGTAGCCCTTCGCGCTGATCGTTGAACCGCGCCATCTCCTGTTCCAGCTCATCGCGGACCCGCAGCATCGACGCCATCACTCTGTGGTGCAGCGACTGCAACGTGGCCAGTTCGGCCGCCAGCTGCCGCTTCACGGCCGGAAGTTGACGCAGTTGTGTCAACCGTTGTGCCAGTCGGCTATCCAGTTGTTGCACCTGTTGCCAGTCAGCGGCGTCGGCACTGGCGCGCAGACGCTGACCCAGCTGGGTCAACTCGCTACGCCAACGTACCAGCACATCTTGTTCCGAATGGCCCACAATTCTGTCCCTTTCTGACAATATCCACTGGGTCTAGCAAATGCTGGGCCACAATATAAATTGTTATAAATCAATAAAATAACCAGAGAGTAACGCCAATGCGGAAATCGTTCTTCCTCTGGCGGCAGTCAGCAATCACCCAGCCTTCCGCTACAGTCCTGCCATAACAAAGCGACCAGCCAGCAGCAGAACTTGAAATAAAAAACGCCCCGACAAAGCGGGGCGTCACGATGACAACGTCAGGCGGCGCGGTGATCGGCCATCGCCTGCCAGCCAATCCTTAGCTCGCTCAGCGTGTCGCGCACCCGCTGCAAGGCTTCCAGATCCTGCGACACACTGACGGCAAACAGCTGCTGGCCGCACCAGTCGTACAGACGGCGCAAGTTGGCGGCCAGATCACCGCCCTGCTCCATGTCCAGCGCACTGTCGAGTCCACCGAGGATCTGCAGGCACTTGGTGATGGAGTGCCCCTTACGCTCATACTGCCGCGCCATGATGTGGCCTTCGGCTCGGGCCAGCTCATCAAGCAAGCCATCCATCAACATCAGGACCAACTGGTATGGATTGGCTGTCGCCGCGCGCGCCTCGGTGGCCGTCTGCTGATAGGCGCCATAACCCGGTTCGAATGAATTCATCCTCTACCCCATTATCCAAACAGTGAACTGGTTTGACTCATCTGGGTCATCACCGTGTTCAGCTGCGTATATTGTGCCAGATAGCGATTGTACGCATTTTGCATACGACGTTCATGGCTTTCCAGACGATCATCCAGACGCCGCTGGCTGGCATCGAGGCTATCCTTGCGCTGGCTGATGGAGCCGCCACGCTTGGTAAACGGCTCCGTGATGGTATTGAGCCGCTTCACCAGGCCGTCATCACCGCCGAATGCCTTGCTCAGCAATTCCGGATCGGCCGTCAACGCCTTGGTAAAGGCCGTCTCGTCCAGCGACAACTTCCCTTCGCGGTCGGTCTTGATCCCCAGGCTGGAGAGCGTCATGCCATTGGGCAGATCGCGAATGCCGCTGCGCAGCTGACTCATCAGGCTGCGTACCGTGCTGTCGTTGGCCAGCAGGCCGGACTCATCGGTCGTGCTCTTGGTCAGCTTGTTCAGCTCGTCGACCAGGGTGTTATAGCCGGTGACAAACTTCTTCAGCGCCTCGGTCATCGCGGTGTTGTCCTGCTCCACCGTCAGCTGTAACGGCGCCTCACCCGCGGCTTGCGCCTTGGTCAGGTTGATGGTCAGGCCATCGATCACATTCTCCAGCTTGTTGCTCGACGAAGTGATCACCAGCGGGTTGGAGCCGCCCATCTCGACGATGGCGTCCTGCGCCTTGGTGATCTCAGTCGGTTTGGTAACCTTGCCAGCCAAGGCATCCGAAGCCGCCGAACCGCCGGAAGTAAAGTTCATGCCGATCGCCTTGGCGGTGCCGCTGCTGGTGCTGGTCAGCACCAGATTGACCTCGCCGTTGCTGCGCACCAGGCTGGCCTTGACGCCGGGGTTATTGCTGGCGCCATTGATCTGGCTGACCAGATCCTTGACCGTGGCATTGGCCGGCAACGAGGCAAAATCCAGCTTCATCTCCTTGCCATCCACCGTCAGCGACAGCGTGCCATCGCTCGGCAACGCCTCGGTTTCCGAGCTGAACTTGACACCGAGCTGATGGGACTGGGCCAGCTGGCGCACGAACAGGCTGTATTGGCCGGAGATCGCCTTGCCATTGCTGCTCACCGTCATAAACCCCTCTTGTGACAGTGTGCTCTTTTGCGCCTGCAGCGTACTGGTGTTATTCAGATCCTTGAGCAGCGTCTGGAACGTCGAAAGCTGGGTCTTCAGCGTGTCCAGCCCCTTGCTCTGGTTCTTGATCTTGGTGGCCTGGCTCTTCAGCAGGCTATCCATGTTCGCACGCTCGGCGGCAACCAGCATCTGGGCCATGGAGACGGGATCGATACTACTCATGCTGTGTTCCTCACGGTGACGGTGGGCTCAGAAGCGAGGAAAGCCGCCGCAGCCGCGGCGGCTTTCCTCGACTCCCGCCGGGGTCAGATGACCCCGGCGTCTACGGCGAATTAACGCAGCAGAGAGGTGACCAGGCTGGTCATCTGGTTGGAGTTGGACAGTACGGACATACCGGCCTGCATCAGCATCTGGTTCTTGGTCATGCTGGTGCTTTCCGCGGCAAAGTCGGCATCCATGATGCGACCCTTGGCCACGTCGGTGTTTTCCTTCATGTTGGACAGGTTGTTCACCGTGTGTTCCAGACGGTTGATGTTGGCACCGAAACCGGAACGGGTGGTGGTGATGTCGTCCAGCAGGGTGTCCAGCTTGCCCATGGCCTTTTGTGCCTTGGCTTGGTCACCGATACCGGCAGCGATATCGGTATCCGCGATACCGGTTGTGCCGCCAGTGCCCGTCACCTTCTTCAGGCTGGTAGCCAGGGAGCCGGTGCCCTCCAGCTTCAGCTGCTCGTTGGCGGTGCCGCCGATCTGGAAGGTCACGTCACCTTCAAACGCGCCGCCCTTCAGCAGCTTCTTGCCACCGAACGTGGTGTTGTCAACGATGTTGCTCAGTTCAGACTTCAGCTCGCTGAACTCGGCGTTCATCGCAGTCATGTCGCTGGAGCTGTTGGTACCGTTCGCGGCCTGGGTAGACAGATCCTTCATGCGTTGCACGATGTTGGTCATCTCGTCCATCGCACCGTCAGCGGTCTGCATCATGGAAACGGCGTTCTGGGCGTTGTCCATACCGACCTTCTGGCCGCTGGATTGGGCTTGCAGACGGGTGGCGATTTGCAGACCGGCTGCATCGTCAGCCGCGCTGTTGATGCGCAGGCCGGTGCCCAGGCGTTGCATCGCGGTGGACAGCATCTTGTTGGTGGAGTTCAGCTGGCTTTGCGTGACCAGAGAAGAGTAGTTGGTATGAATGGACAGACCCATGTTAGTGCTCCTTGAAGTTGTGGCGTCATCGCCTCATCTGACATGAAAGTAAGAGCGACCCGGGTGCAGAGAAAATTAAACGCCAATGCAAAATTTTTTTTCCGCGCTACGCGCTGCCGCGCTAGATGCCGCGACGGGCGAGCGTGCCGTGGCGATTACCACAAAAAAGCACTGCCAAATTGCACGGATTATTAAGTGAGATTTAATAATCCCGGCAGGGCATGACCCTGGCGGGACGTGACGGCGATGCCGCAAGCACGATGGGAAAGCAGGCCGGGCGGGGATCCCGGCGGCGGTCGCACCACCACGGCATGCCGTGATGCTGGCCGTGGCGCGGTTAACTCAGCAGCGCGACCACATCCTGGCGCGAGACATTGGCCTGGGTCACCAGTGCCGAATATCCCTGTTGAAAATCACCGGCCGACAGCTGGCGCTGCAGCTCCTGCTGCAGTTGTTGCAGCTCCTGCTCATTGACCTGGGTGGTGCGCTCCTTGACGCGCTCCAGCTGGGCCAACATCTGACGGCGGTACTTTTTCAGCTCCCGCATCGAACTCTCGATCGTGCCGAGCAACTTTTGCAGCCGTTGCTGCTCCTGGCGCGACTCACCGCGCGACAGGCCATCGCCAAGTTTGGTCAGCTCGCCCTGTTCGGCGCTGAGCTTGATGGAGACCGGATTGCCGGCCGGCACCCGGATCCCTTCGCCACTGAACAGCACGGGTTCGTCCAGCCAGCGGGCATCGCTTGACGGCACACTGAACAGCAACTGCCCCTGGTCATTGCGGCTGACCTGCAGCGGCGTGTCGGCCAGAGCCTGCTGCAGCTGATCGACCACCTGCTCACCGCGGCTGTTGGCGGCGATCTCCACATTCACCCCCTGGCCGGCGGAAGGGAAAAACAGCCGCACCTTCTCGGCACTGGCTTTCGGAGTCAGCAGATCGACCTTGTCCAGACGGTACTGGCGACGTGACGGCTGGTCATCCAGCAACTTGGGCGTCAGATCGCTGTTCAGCGGCCCCTCATCGCCAGCCAGCTCCTGATCCAGCTTGGCCAGCTGTTCCCGGATCTGGCTGCCGGCCTGCTGGCTCTGCGACAGCTGGCGCTCCAGCTGCTTGAGCTGGCGGTAGACCTGCAGCAAGGCCTGCTCACTGCCCTGGGCATCGGCAATTTTCTGTTGCGTGGCACCAATCAACGACCAGTTCGACAACCTTTCCAGGTGTGGCAAACGACTGGAGCGTACCTTGCTGGTACGCCCCGTGCTGGTCTGCTCTGCACTGCGAATAGCGTCACTGCTGCGCGTGAGAGACTCGGTTACCCATCCTGATTGGGTACGGTTGATTTGCATGTCCGGTGCCTTAGAGGTAATTGAACAGCGACAGATTGTTTACTTTACCATAGGCCTGCTGGGTTACCTGCAACGAGAGCAGCACATTGCTCAACTGGGTGGCGGCGTCGGAGTAATCCAGCGCCTCAATCTGGTTGCTGACCTCCTGACTGAACAGCTTCTGTTCGTCATGGGCCTCATCCAGCTGATCCAGGGTGTTGATGCGGGCACCGACGCCACTCTGTACCCGGGTCACGCTCTGCTGGGTCGCCGACAGCTGGTCGAGCATGGCACTCGCCAAATCGGCCCCCTGACCAGTCGGGTTATCCAGCTCGTTCAGCAGGGCATCCATCTGGTTGAAAAAATCACCGTTGGCGAAGAACAGGTCGGCGGCATTGTCGTTGGCCGCAATCGACACCCCTTGTGCCACCATCACATCGCGCTGGTAGCTGTCGCCCTGATAGAGGTACTTGCCCGTCGCATCCTTGGCGATGGGCGCGGTTTTTACCGCGCTGCCGGAAAACAGGTAGGAGCCGTTCTCGTCGCGCGCATTGGCCAGATCCACCAGGCTGTCCTGCAGCTGGCGCAGCTCGACGGCCATCGCCTCGCGCTCATCGTCGCCATAGCTGCCGTTCGCCGCCATCTGCGTCAGCTCCTGCATGCGCAGCAGCACGTTGGTCATGCTCTCCATCTGCACTTCGCCCTGCGACAGCTGGGTCTTGACCATGGCGATGTTGTCTTTGAACTGCTTGAGGCTGGCCTGCTCTTTTTGCAGGCCAATCAGCTTCACCGCGCCGATGGGATCATCGGACGGCTGGAGCAGTTTCTTGGCGCTGGACATCTGCTGCTGCAGACGGCCGAAATCGCTGTAGTTATTCTGCAGGCTGCCAAGCATGGTTTGCTGGATCTGACCGGTACTGATACGCATCGTCATGCCTCCTAGAACATGCCAAGCACGGTAGTGAATAATTGATCGGCAGTGCTGATCACCTTGGCATTCGCCTGATAGGCCTGGGCAAACTGCATGATGTTGACCCCCTCCTCATCCAGATTGACGCCGCTGACACTGTTGACCTTGTTCTGCACCTCGGTCTGCAGCTTCTGGCTCGAGGCGTATTCGGCCTGGGCCTGGCCACTCTGCACCGCCAGTTTACCCAGCAGGGTGCCGTAGGCATCGTAGTGGTTTTCCTTCAGATCGATGATCGCCTGCAGGTTGCTGTTATCACCAATGCCCGCTTCCGGCACCGGGTGACCCGCGGCATCGAGGATCGGATTGCCGGATGCATCGAGCTTGGCGGCGCCAAACGCCAGATCCTGCGCCTTGAAATCGGCACTGATCTTCAGCGTCGCCGCCGGATCGCTGGCATCAAAGGTGAACAGCGGCTTGCCGAGCGTGCGCGGATCATTGATATCCACCCCTTTGCCCTGTTGCTCATTGATCTGCTGCGCCAGCTTCAACGCCATGTCATTGAGTTCACTGCGTGAGGGTTGCAGCACGTTATCACGCACGTCGATCAAGCCGCCGAGGCTGCCGCGCAACGTCTGCTCGACCGGGAACTTCTGGGTGCCCATCTGCACCGCGAGGCTCTGGTTGGTCAGCGTCAGTGTCCCGGCGCTGTTCCCCAACACCAGCGGTTGCCCCTGCGACAGGCTGAGGTTTACCGAGCCATCGGCCTGACGGTTGACCTGCACATCCACCAGCCCAGACAGCGCCTTGATCGCCTCATCGCGCTGATCTTCCAGCTGGCTGGTGTTACCACCACCGGCCGCCAGTTCACCAATCTGCTTGTTCAGCGCCGCCACCTGGCTGCTGTAACGGTTGACCTCGCCAATCGTCGAGGTCATTTCGTCGCTCAGCTGTTTTTCCTGATTGCTGAGGTTCAGCGACAACTGGTTGAAACGGTTGGCCAGCGACTGGGCCGAGCTGATGATCTGCTGGCGCGGTGCCAGGCTCTCCGGGCTCTCCAGCGCGGCACTGAACGCCGCAAACAGGCCATCCAGCCCCTTGGTGATGCTCAGTGCATCACTGCCAAACATCTTTTCCGTGGTGTTCAGGTATTGGGACTGGGTGCGATAGAAGCCGGTGGCCGAGCCACTGCTCCACAACTGGGTATTCAGATAGTTGTCGGCGATGCGCCGCACCCCGGTGACACCGACGCCGATGCCGTTATCCAGGCCACCGTAGGCAAACCGACTGCCGAGCAACACTTCCTGCCGGCTATAGCCAGGGGTGTTGACGTTGGCAATGTTGTTACTGGCCACATTCAGTGCCACCTGGGCAGCATTGAGACCAGATGTTCCGATGCTCAGCATGGACATCAGTCAGGTTTCCTCTTCACTTGGTGCAGGCTCTGCCGGAATGATTCCGACCCATGCTGAGGCACAGCGACCGAATTGTCGGAATTCTTTAATGTCGGCGCCATCTGCGCGACGATCTGTTCCTTGAGGCCGAGTCCGCCCTTGTGCACCATGCTCATCGCCAGCTGGCTGTCATACAGATCGCGATAGAATCCCTGCTGCTGGCTGGAGAACAGACTCTCCTCATCCTGCAGCGCATCGCTGGCGGCGCGCATGTGCTTGAGCACCGTCTGCAGGAACTGGACTTCGAACTGGCTGGCGGCCGCCTCCAGCCCATCCGGCTGGCGTTTGATCGCCTGCAGGCCGGTGAAATCGTCATAAAATGCCGGCTCGTTGGCGCCGACCCCCGCGATTCGCTGACTCATCTTGGCTCCTTAAATCACCACCAGTTCGCCTTCGAGGGCATCCGCCTCATTCAGCGCCTGTAGAATCGCCATGATGTCGTCCGGGGTCGCGCCGAGCGAATTGATGGCGCGCACTATCACCTCGAGCGAGGTCCCTTCCGGCCAGACAAACATGTTATTGCGTTCCCGCTGCACATTGACGCTGCTGTTCGGCGTCACCGTGGTCTGGCCGCCGGCAAAGGCGTTAGGCTGACTGACCGACTTTGACTCCGTGATGGTCACCGTCAGGTTGCCATGACTGACCGCCGCCTTGCGGACTTTGACATCCTGTCCGAGCACCACGGTGCCGGTACGGCTGTTAAACACCACCTTGGGCCGTTCCCGGCCGAGATCGACATCGATATCTTCCAGCAGCGCCATGAAGGCGATGCGCTGGCTGGGATCCTTCGGCGCCCGCAGCGTCACCCGCCCGGCGCTGACCGCCTTGGCGACGGTTCCCAGCTGGCGGTTGATGGCGCGCTCGACATTGCGAGCGGTCCGGAAATTCGGCTGCTTGATATTCAGGATCACCTCATCCTGATTACTGGTGGCACTGGCGATCTCGCGTTCGACAATCGCGCCATTGGGAATGATACCTGCGGTCGGCACATTGATGGTCACCGAGGAGCCGGACTGGCCCTCGGCCTTGACGCCACCCACCACCAGGTTGCCCTGGGCCACGGCATACACCTCGCCATCGATACCGCGCAGCGGCGTCAGCAACAGCGAGCCACCGCGCAGGCTCTTGGCATCACCGATCGAGGTGACGGTGACATCCAGCGTCTGCCCCTTGCCGGCCAGCGCCGGGATCGTCGCCTGGACCGACACCGCCGCCACGTTCTTCAGCTTGGGATCGATATCGTCCGGTAACTGGACGCCAAACTGCTTGAGCATGTTGGCCATCGACTGGCCGGTAAACTTCACCTGGCTACGATCCCCGGTGCCGGAGAGGCCGACGACCAGGCCATAGCCAACCAGCTGGTTATCCCGCAAGCCTTGTACATCGGCGATATCGAGCAGGGCACGGCGCTGTGCCGCCTCACCCGGCGTCGCCGTCACGGCCAACAGGGCCAGCCACAGCCAACAAAACTTTTTCATCTACCCATCCCCGGAAGTTACAGCGGCGCCAGCGCCGAGCTGAAGAAACGGCTCAGCCAGCCGGACTGGTTGCTGTCAGCCAGTGCGCCACGCCCGGCGTAGGTGATCCGCGCATCGGCGATGCGTTGCGACGACAGGCGGTTGGACTGATCGATATCCTCCACCCGCACCATGCCGCCGAGACGGATGAACTCGTCGCCCTGGTTGAGGCGGATCCACTTCTCACCGCGGATGCGCAGCACGCCATTGGGCATCACTTCGGCGACCGACACCGTAATGGCCCCGGTCAACGCATTCTGCTGGCTGGCGGTGGCGGAGCCATCAAAATCACGGCTGGCAGACAGCTCGGCGGACCACTTGGGTCGCGCCACGCCGCCGATGGTCGGTGTCGGCACGCTCATGCTGCTGCTCTTGCCCAGCGTGGTGTCTGCCTTCTTGCTCGACTGGGTACGCTCTTCCAGCATCACCGTCAGGATGTCACCGACCCGGTAGGCACGGCGATCCTGGAACAGGGTGAACATATAGTCGCGGCGATACAGGCTGCCATCCTCGGCGGAGGCCGACGCCGGGATCGGCACCGGCGCCGAGGGCTTCCACTCGTCTTCCCCCGGTTCCGGTGCCCGCAGTTCATAGGTCGAACAGCCTGCCAACAGCAGGGACAGCCACAGGATGCGCAGCATGTTCACTCCTTACAGTGCCTGGCTGACAAATTTCAGCATCTGGTCGGCCGCCGAGACGACTTTGGCGTTCATCTCATAGGCACGCTGGGTCGAGATCATCTCGACCATCTCTTCGACGACATTCACGTTCGAGCCTTCCAGCGTGTACTGTTTCAGCGCACCAAATGCCTCCTCACCCGGCACCCCTTCCTGGGGTTCGCCAGAGGCGGCGGTGGCGCGATAGAGGTTGCCGCCCAACGCCTCGAGCCCGGCCGGGTTGGTGAAGTTGGTCAGCGTGATGCGTCCCAACTCGACATTCCCCTGCTGGCCGGCGACGGTCGCCGAGACGGTGCCATCACTGCCGATGGCCACCTTGGTGGCATTGGCCGGGATCTCGATCTGCGGCACCAGAGGCAAGCCATCGGCATTCACCAGCAAGCCTTCGGCGCTGCGGTGCAGCTGACCGTTGCGGGTATAGGCGGTCTCGCCATCCGGCTTCTCGATGCCGAAAAAGCCCTCGCCGACAATCGCGACATCCAGCTCCTGGTTCGTGGTCTGGAAGTTACCCGGTGTAAACACCTTCTGGGTGCCGACCACGCGCACACCGTTACCCAGCTGGATACCGGTGGGGGCCTGGTTCTGCTGATCCTGCTGGGCGCCCGGCTGACGCTGCACCTGATAGAACAGATCTTCGAACGCCACCCGATCGCGCTTGAAGCCGACGGTGTTGACGTTGGCCAGGTTGTTGGAAATGGTCGCCATCTTGGCGTCTTGTGCGGTCAGACCTGTCTTGCTGACCCAAAGTGCAGGATGCATCTGTCACGCTCCTCGAATAATGTGGTTCAGGCTTAACCCTGACCGGAAACCAGTTTGGCGCCGAGGCGAGCCTGCTCGTCGGCACTCTTCATCATGCGGACCTGCAACTCGAAGTTGCGGGTCAGCGCCATGGTATTCACCAGTTCATCAACGGCATTGACGTTGGAACCTTCCAGATAACCGGACGCCAGCACCACGCTGTCGCTGCTCTCGGCCTCGCCCCCCTGGCGCAGACGGAACAGGCCATCCTCGCCTTTCACCAGATCGCGGGTCTCCGGCTGCACCAGCTTGATGCGGCCCGCCTCCAGCCGCGCGCCACCACCCGGCGGCGTCACGCTGACGGTGCCGTCGTTGCCAAAACTCAGGCTGCGGTGCTCCGGCAGCGTCAGCTCACCACCTTCACCGAGCAACGGCCGGCCATTGACCAGCATGCGGCCTTCGGCATCCACTTCGACGTTCCCGGCCCGGGTATAGGCCTCTTTGCCATCGGCAGTCTGTACCGCGAAGAAGCCGTCACCGCGGATCGCCAGATCCAGCTTGCGGCCGGTGGCCATCAGCGGCCCGGAGGCAAAATTGCTGCCGGCCGGCTCTTCGCGCGCCAGCACCCGGCTCGGATAGCCAATCCCGGAGAGCGCCGCCGCCGAGACCTGCTCGTAGTCGGCACGAAAGCCGGCGGTATTGACGTTGGCCAGGTTGTTGGCCCGGATCTGTTGGGCCATCAGGGTGTGCTGGGCACCGGACATGGCGGTGTAAATCAGCTTCTCCACGACATGGGTCTCCTGTCAGTCAGCGCGTCAGAATGAGTTGAACAGCACTTGGGTCATCTTGTCCGCGGCACTGATGCTCTTGGCATTGGCCTGGTAGTTGCGCTGCGCCGTCATCAGGTTGACCAGTTCGCCCGTCAAATCGACGTTGGAGCCCTCATAGGAGCCCGAGGTCAGCGAGCCCAGGGTACCGGTACCCGGCACGCCCAGCGTCGGCTGGCCGGAGGAGAAAGTCTGGGTCCAGGTGGTATTGTCACCCTGTTGCAGACCGCTGGCGTTGGCGAAGTTGGCCATCACAATCTGGCCCTGCAGCAAGGATTGACCATTGCTGAACACCGCCATCAGCGAGCCGTCCTGTTCAATGCGCACCCCGGTCATGTCACCGGCGGTATAACCATCTGACTGGTTGCGGCTGACATTGAAGTCGGAAGCATACTGGCTGAGACCGCTGACATTGAGTTCGACGGCCATCGGATTGGCGCCGGCCGGGCTCAGGTTCAGCGTGACGTTGCCGGTCGGTGACTGCAGCGAACCATCCGCCTTGAACACCAGATCCTGCACCTGATCGGCACCGCCGCTCTGCACCGGTTTGCCATCGACGTAGTAGTGGGCACGCCAGGTGTTGTCGCCGGTTTTCACAAAATAGTGGGTCAGGGTGTGCTCGACACCCAGCGAGTCGAACAGCTTGCCCGACTGCGAGAAGTTGTAGCTGCTGGCATCGTTCGGATCGAAGGTATAGCCAGGAGCCGTGGTGTCCACCTTGCTGGCATCGGCCTTCAGGTTGGCCACAAAATCGACCTTGGTACTGGCCTTGGCCGGCACGTTGGCGGCGGTGACCTTCAGATCGCCGATGACGCCGGGGACCAGCTGACCGTCGGCATTGACGCCATAGCCCTGCAACGCCATGCCATTGCTGGCGACGATGCGGTTATCGGCATCCTTCTGGAACATGCCGGCACGGCTATACGCCACTTGTCCCTTGCTGTCGCTGAGGACGAAGAAGCCGCTGCCGGAGATCGCCAGATCCAGTGCCCGGCCGCTGGTGACGACGTCACCGTTGCGATCGAAGTTCTGACTGACGTTGTTCATCTCCACGCCCCCGGCCTGGCCACCGCTGTACAGCGCGGCAAACTCGGCACGTCCGGCCTTGAAGCCGGCGGTATTGACGTTGGCGATGTTATGACTGATGACGTTCAGCTCTTCGCTGACGGCGCGCAGGCCACTGAGGCCAATACTAAATGACATCTGCTCTCTCCTTTAGGACTTGGCCTGACCAAACTCGACAATGCTGAACAAGGGTACTGTGCCGACACCGGCCACTTGCAACTGGATATCACCGCTGCCGGGCAAGGTGACACGCTGCACTTCACCGGCGACGTAGTTTTGCGGCGTACTGATCACGCCGCCGCTCTTGGCTTTGACTTCGAAGCTGTACTCACCCGGCGGCAGGGCGCTGAGATCGTAATCGAGCGTGCCCTGCTTGCTGCCACCCCATTGCTGGGTCGCGACCTGCTGGCCATGCTGGTCATAGACATGCAGTGACACCTCATCGGCGGCATTCGCCAGATAGATCTGGCCGCGCACCGGCTGTTCGTGCTCCAGCGTCAGGCTGCTGCTCGGTGCCATCACCTCCTTGCCCACCAGGTTGGTGCTCTGCAGCACCTGCTGGGTATCCTGCATCACCAGCGCCTGCTGTTGCAGCACGCGCAGGTTTTCGACCCCTTCGACCATCGAGAACTGCGCCAGCTGGGTGACATACTGGGTGCCATCCAGCGGGTTGAGCGGATCCTGGTTCTGGATCTGCGCCACCATCATCTGCAAGAACTCGTTACGCAGTTCGACACTGCCGGTGCCACTGCCCGTACTGGATGACGATGACGACGCTGACGCCGCAGCCGTGCCGCTGTTATTGCTAGCGACCTGGGTGGTGGTGTGGCTCTGGAAACTGCTGCCGCGAGCCGTTTCCAGACTGCTGACCTGTGCCAGACTCATGTGCTCTCCTTACGCCGCAGTCACTGCGGGTTTACATCTGTCCCAGACGCAGCAGCCCCTGCTGCATGCTGCCGATACGGTTCATCACTTCGACCGAGGTCTCGAACGAGCGCGAGGCACTCATCATGTCGGCCATCTCCTCCACCGGGTTGACGTTGGCGGTGTAGACATAACCGTCACCATCGGCCAGCGGATTATCCGGCTCCAGTCGCTTCTGCACCGGGCGGTCCGACTGGGTGACACCGGCGATCTGCACCTGGGCCGATGCCATGCCATCGGCCTCCTGTACCCGCTGGTACAGGGTGGCAAACACCGGCTTGATGGCACGAAACGCGGTCTCTTCGCTGCCGGAGACGCTGTCGGCGTTCGCCAGATTCGAGGCGACGGTGTCCAGCCGGACGGTCTGGGCGCGCATCGCGCTGCCGGCGATGTCATAAATACGGTTGAAAGCCATGATCAGCGTCCTTCAATGGCCTTGGCGAGGCCGGAAATCTTCAGGTTGAGAAACGTCAGGCTGGTCTGGAAATCCATGGCGTTATTGCCGAATTTCGCCTGCTCGACCCCCAGTTCAGCCGTGTTGCCATCGGCCGCCGTCTGGTAGGGGACGCGGTACGCCGGTGACGCCAGCGCCTGGTTCAGGCCAGCACCGAGATCGCTGCCGCTTTGTCCCTGCTCGACACGGCGCGCGACATCGGCGAGGATCTGCTGGTAGTCGACATCGCGAGCCAGATAGCCCGGCGTCTCGACGTTGGCCAGGTTACCGGCGATGATCTGGGCGCGCTCGGCACGCAGTTGCAAGGCGTAAGGGTGAACACCCAGGGCCTTGTCAAAATTGAGGGACATAACGGACTCTCCTGTTATCCAACGGGAATGTCAGCTTTATAAACAAGAGTCATGCCAACAATTGAATCCTTATTTATCAGCTAGTTACACTATGCCCCGCCCCCTGCTTCCGCCGGAGCGGGAAATACACCTTCCGCATCGGAAACGGGCTGTCGTCGCACTGCTGCTGATGATGGTGAGCGGCAGCCTGTGGGCCGGAGAGCTGGAAGCCGAACTGACCCGGGTGGCAACGGCCCGACTGGATGAGTACCTGGCCGCCCGGCAGTGGCCGGCGGGCAGTCGTCAGCTGCATGTCTGGCTGCCGGACGGCGCGGCCCACCTGCCGCCCTGCCAGCAACCGGTCACGACGGTGCCGCTGAGCAGCGGCGGACAACCCTGGGGCCGCCAGCTCTACCGCCTGAGCTGCAGCCAACCGGCCTGGGAGCTGCAGGGACGGGTCGATCTGGCGCTGACGCTGCCGGTGCTGTTCACCAAGCGCGACCTGCCACGCGGACACACGCTGGGGCTTGAGGATCTGGACGCCAAGGAGACCGATGTCACCCGCCTGTACCGTGACATCGCCGTGCGCCCGGAAGAGGTGCTCGGCCGCCAGACGCTGCGCCGCATCCGTGTTGGCCAGCTGCTCTCCGCCGGCCAGTTGCAGGCGGCACTATGGGTGCGCAAAGGTGATATCGTGGTGATGCGTGCCGGGGAAACCGGCTTTGCCGCCACCATGAAGGGCGAAGCGCTGGAAGCCGGTGGCCCGGGCGACAGCGTCAAGGTACGCAACCTCAGCTCTGGCAAGGTGATCCAGACCTGGGTGGTCGAACGCGGTATCGTCGAGACCCGCTACTGAAAAAAATTGCCGCCTGATTCAAGTTTCTTTTCCGCCCGGTCGCTTGATTGGGGATAGCAGAGCGTTTTGGAGTCGAAAAAGATGAAAATTACCCGCACCGATTTCAGTCCCCTGACCCCGCGTCAGCAGAGTGAGCCGGCCGCCGTCACCCCGCAGAGCCGACCCGCCGTCAGCCAGAGCCAGACCGTGTTCAGCGGCACTGTGCGTGAGCTGGAAGCAGTGCGCGCCGGGTTGGCGCAGACCAGTGAGGTCGACATGGACAAGGTGAGTGCACTGCGTCAGGCGATTGCCGATGGCCAGCTGCCGCTGGATCTGGATGCGCTGAGCGCCGCCATCGTCGATCTGCACCGGTCCTGAGTCGATGACCGCTACCTCGACACGCGATCAGATCAAACTGCTGCTACAAGAGCTCAAGCAGGACGTTCAGGATTACCGCCGTCTGCAGCTGATGCTGCTGGAACAGCGCGATCTGTTGATCAGTCACGACAGTCAGGGACTGCAACAGCTGCAGGAGCGCCAGCACCTGCTGATGGAGACCCTCAGCGAGCGCGCCCGCCAGCGCGTCGCCCGGTTGCGACAACTGGGATTGAGCGCCGACGATCAGGGCATGCAACGCCTGTTGTCGCGCCTGCCGGAACCCTTGCGCCATCAGGCCAATGCCAGCTGGCATACCCTGCACCAGCTACTGCAACAGTGCCAGACCCAGAACGATATCAATGGCCGCCTGTTAGCCAGCCAGGTGGAACTGGTGCGCAAGCTGCTGCAACCGCAAGACAGCTATCCGCAACCGTTGGGTAATTAATGACCTGTTAACGATGACAGGTGGCAAGAAATAAGTTCCCGTCGCAGCCAACAGGTTATTCCACACCATGCCAGCACAAGACGAAAATAGTATTTCCCAGCGCAAACCATTTCGGTAAAAATATTATTTATCAAAAGCTTAATTATTATTAATCCACTTTGCGTGATATTTTTAATAATGCTATTTGCCGGACGGAATAATTTAAAATCACCGCTAACGCCGCGTCAGCGAATTATCGTGGTCGCCTCAACGCCGCCGCGGACGCTGCGCCAATTCATCCAGCACTTTCTGTTCCGCCTGCAACTGGCGTTGCTGCGCTTCCTGCTCGCGGCGTGACAACAGCTGCTCCAGCCCTTTGACCCGACCAAACTGACTGCGCAACAACGCCTCGTGGCGCTGCAGATCGCTGTGCGCCAACGCCAGCTGTTGCTGTTGATGGGCTTGCAGGCGTCGCAGCTGCTGCTGCATGCCGCTGCGATTTTGCCAGGCCAGCGGCGTGGTGACGCCGGCCGGCGTCGCCAGTGCCGAACTCAGCTGTTGCAGCCGCTCCAACCGCTGTTGTTCGCGCTGCCACTGCTCACGCAGCTGGCCGCGTTCCTGGCCAAGCTGCTCCAGCGTCTGTTGTTGCAGTTCAAGATAGGGCTTGAGCACCGCGACCTCCGCTTATCACGCCAGCACCCGTGCCAGCTGGTTGGCACTGTCCTCCAGCGAGGCGGCGTCGTGCAGTCCTTGCTGCAGATAGTGTTCAATCTGCGGATAACGCTGCACGGCGTCGTCCATACCCGGATCGGCACCCGGCTGATAACCGCCCAGCGGCAGCAATTCGCGCACTTGCTGGTAACGTCCCCACAGCTGACGCAACCGCGTCGCCTGCTGTAACCAGGCCGCTGGCACCACCTGCGGCATCACGCGGCTGACCGAGGCGCCGATATCGATGGCCGGATAATGGCCCTGCTCGGCCAGACGCCGGGTCAACACCACGTGACCGTCGAGGATGGCGCGCGCGGCGTCGGCCACCGGATCCTGCTGGTCATCGCCCTCGGCGAGAACCGTATAGAAGGCCGTCAACGAACCGGAGGCGTGCTGGCCATTGCCAGCCCGCTCTACCAGCTGGGTCAACATGCTGAACACTGACGGCGGATAGCCGCGGGTGGCCGGCGGCTCCCCGACCGCCAGTGCGATTTCGCGCTGGGCCTGGGCATAGCGGGTCAGTGAATCCATCAGCAGCAGCACATCCAGCCCCTGCTCGCGGAAATACTCCGCCAAGCGGTGACACAGCTGGGCGGCTCGCAGCCGCAACAGCGGCGACTGATCGGCCGGCGCGGCCACCACTATGGCCCGCTGACGCCCCTCAGGACCCAGCGCATGTTCGATAAACTCGCGCACTTCGCGTCCGCGCTCACCGATCAGGCCGACGATCACCACCTGGGCCCGGGTATTGCGCGTCATCATGCCCAGCAGCATGCTTTTACCGACCCCGGAGCCGGCAAACAGCCCGAGTCGTTGTCCCTTGCCCGGCGTCAGCAGGCCGTTGATGGCGCGCACGCCGACATCCAAGGGGGTGGTCACCGGTTGACGCGTTAACGGATTAGGGGGCGACTGGAACCAGGGCACCCAATCGCCGGCCTCCGGCAGCGGCAAGCCATCCAGCGGTTGCAGCAGGCCGTCGACCACCCGTCCCAGCAGGTGATGGCCGATGCGGATCTGCTCATCGCTGGGCAGGGCTTCGACCCGGGCGCCAGGATACAGGCCACTCATGGGTTGCAGTGGCATCAGGTAACAGAGTTCGCGGTTGAAACCAACCACTTCAGCCGACAGGGTCTGGCCATCGGCGGCATAGACCCGGCAACGCTGTCCCAGCGCCAGCGGACAGCCGACCACCTCCAGCGTCAGTCCGGTCACCCGCACCAGGCGCCCGAAACGGCGCGGTGGTGGTACCGGTGTGGTCGCCAGTTGCTGGCGCGCCCGCTGCAGACGCTGCAACAACGCATCACTCATGTTCTGCGTCCGCCGTCATCGTCTGCAGTACCGGTTGTAACAGGCCATCCAGCCGCTCGCCGAGCCGCGATTCGACCACGCCGTGGCACGCCTCGACGCGGCACTCGCCGACTTCCAGCGCCGGATCGACGCGCAGCGGCCAGCCGGCACACTCCGTAATCGACAGCGCCGCCAGCTGGGCCGCATCGCTGGCACTGATGAACAGCGCTATCTCTTCGGCCGTTGCCGGTAGCTGGGCCAGCGCCTCCTCGACCAGGGCGGTGATCTGTTGTGGGTGCAACGCCAGTTCGTGCAGCAGCACCTGTTGCGCCAACTCCTGCACCAATGCCGCCAGCTGTTGTTGCTGGGCGGCGCGCTGCTGCTGCAACCACGCCTGCAATTCCTGCTGCAGTCCCTGCAGGGGCTGCAACGCGCTATCGATACGTTCACGCGCCTGCTGCAGACCTGCCTGCTGGCCTGCGGCCAACCCTTCGGCATAGCCCTGCTCATAGCCCAGACGCTGCCCCTGTTCACGCCCTTGTTGCTCGCCCTGCTGGCGACCCGCGGCCATGCCGTCGGCAAACCCCTGCTCAAAACCCTGCTGCTCATCACGGGCATCGTGCGGTTGCCGCTGTGCCCCCAACGTCGGGAAACGATAGGCGTAGACGCGCGCTGGCATCCGGGACGTCTCACTCATGATCCACTCCTGCTGCCTTCAGGCCGCTCTCAGCTCAGTACCGGCTCTTCGAACAGTTGGTATTCGATCTCGCCCTGTTCGACCAGCTCGCGCACCAGCTGCATGATTTCGTTGCGGGCATCGGCCACCTTGCGCACCGAGACCGAGCCCTGGCTCTGGATCTGCGCCTCGAGCGCCTGCGCCATCCGCTTCGGCATCGCATTGAGCACCGCCTTGCGCAGACTGACTTCGGCCCCCTTGAGCGCAATCGCCAGCAGATCGCCCGGGATCTCCTGGGTCAGGGTCTGCAGTGTCTCGTCGCTCTGACGCTTCAGCGTGTCGAAGTCGAACATGTTCTTCTCGATTTCCACCGCCATCTGCTTGTCATGCAGACGCAGCAGATCCAGCATCTGGGCCCGATCGCCCTGGTAGCGGTTCAGGATGTCCGCCACCTGGCGCACCCCATCGATACGCGCCCCGGCCTGTTCGGCCACATACGACAGGCAGCGATCCAGGGAGCCACGCAACTCCTCCAGTACCAGTTCGCTGACCTCTTTGAGGTTGGCGACGCGTAACAGCAGTTCGTCGTGCTGGGCGGCCGGCAACACATCCAGCACCGACGAGGCGGTATCCGGCGGCAAGAACGCCAGCAACACGGCCTGCATCTGCGGATGCTCATGGCGGAAGAAACGCGCCAGCACCTCCGGCGGCACCCACTGCAGGCGTTGCAGATCCTGGCTCATGACGTCGCCATAAATGGAGTCCAGCAGGCTGCGCGACAGTTTCTCGCCCAGCGCCAGATCCAGCGTCCGCTCCAGGTAGTCACGGGAAGCACCACTGATACCGCTCTGTTGGCGGTACTGGCTGAAAAATTGTTGCAGCGTCCACTTGGCCTCATGGGAGCTGACGCCCGGCAGACGGGCCATGCAGGTGGTTAACTTCTGCACTTCATCGCGACTGAGGCGCTTGAGCACGTTGGCGGCTGCATCCGGGCCCATGCTCAGCAGCAGGATCGCCGCTTTCTCCAGCGGATCGATCTGGATGTCGACAGCCGACTGATTGATATTAATGTCGCTCATTGCCACTCACCCATAGCTTGATCACCTCGGCCACGCGGGCCGTCTCCTTGTCCGCCAGCAGCTGCAGATGTTTCAGTTGAACCTCGAGATCCGAGCCCGGTTCCGGCAGCATCTCCAGTTCAAAGCCGTCATAGGCCACCCCGCCGTCATCACCCCGGGCGGCGGTCGCCAGCGGCACCTTGCTGACCTGAGGCTCACTCAACAGCGCATCGTCACGCCGGCGCAAGCCGGGTTCGGTGTCGGCCAAGGCCAGCGCCGCCGTCGGCTCGTCCTCGGTTTCGACTTGCGGCTGATGCAGGCGCACCAGTTGCTTGACCAGAGGGCGAACCCCCAGCAGCAACAGCGCCAGACCAAGGACACCTCCCACCAGATAACGCAGCGAGTTCTGCCATACCGGCTCTCGCCACCACTCGCTCTCGGGCGGTGTCAACGGCGCCATCACCGCCGGATTGAAATCAAAGCTGTTGAGGCTGAACTGATCGCCGCGCGACGCCTCAAAGCCCACCGCACGCTGCACCATCTGCTGGATCTGATCCAGCTGGGCCTGGCTCCAGCCCCCCTTCGGCGCCATCTGGTTGTTCAGCAGCACAGAGACGCTCAGCTGTTGCACACGCCCTTGTTGAAAACGGGTGTGTACCACGGAGCGGCTGTTTTCATACTGGCGATTGAACTCGTTACGCTCGGTGCGGGTGTCGTTGCTTTTGGCCGGGGCCGCGCCATTGCCATCGTTGGCCGCCGTAGTGGTGTCCGCCGGCTTCTTCACCGGTGGCTGGTTCGACAGCGAACCGGGGATCCCCAGCGCCAGGTTGTCGACCGTCTTGTCCGCCTTGCCGCTTTCGCTGCGCATCACGCTCTTGGGATCGATCTCCTCCCGCGTCTCCTCGACGGTGTTGAAGTCGATATCGGCAGCCACCTGCACCCGGTAGTTACCGGCACCCAGCAGCGGGTAGAGCATGTCACTGGCACGCTGCTTGATGTACTCCTCCTGCTTGCGCACGTACTCCATCTGCTGCACCGACAGCTTGCCAAAACCGCCTTTGTCACCCAGCTCGCTGCTGAGCAACTGGCCGGCCTGATCGACGATGGAGACCGACTCCGGCTTCATGCCGGAGATGCTACCGGCCACCAGGTTGGCTATCGCCTCGACCTGTCCGGCTTCCAGGTTGCGCCCCGGTTGCAGATCCAGCACCACGGAAGCCGTGGGCTTTTCCTCTTCACGCCCGACAAACAGGGTACGCTTGGGGATCGCCAGATGGACACGCGCACTGCGCACCGCATCCAGTGCGATGATCGAGCGCGCCAGCTCGCCTTCCAGCGCATGGCGGTAACGTGCGGTCTCCATGAACTCGCTGGTCCCCAGACCCGACATGCTGTTCAGGCTCTCGAGGCCGGCGGGCAAGGCCGCGCGCACACCGCGCGCCGCCAACGCCATCCGCACCTGGGCCAACTGCCCCTCGGGCACCAGTACCTGACCGGTCGAGGAGTCGAGACGAAATGGCACCTGCTCTTTTTCCAGAAGCTCCAGGATATTCGCGGTGTCGTACATCTCCTGCTTGCCGTACAGCGGGACATAGTTCTGACTGGCAGTCCACAGGATGACAACTATGATGGCGGCGACCAGTGCGGCCAGCAGCGCGATAACCAGCAACGAGCGGTTATCGCGCGACAGGCGGCGCCAGTTACGAAACCAGGCGTCCGCACGCTCACGCAGGGACGGTGCCGGCAACGCCGCCGGAGAAACCAATTCACTCATCTCTCATCCTCACAGCGGCAAGCGCATGATGTCGTCGAGCCCGGACATCAGCTTGTTGCGCACCTGCATCAGGGTGGCAAAACTCAGACCGGCCTTCTGGCTGGCGACCATGGCACCGACCAGATCATCGCTCTGACCACTGTCCACGGCGGCCATCATCTGTGACGCGACGTTCTGTTGCTGGTTGATGCTGCGAATGGTCTGCTGCATCGTGGTGGCGAAGGAGTCGTCGGCATCGCTGGCCGGCGTAATGGCCGGCGCACCGGATTCGGCTAGCTGCTGCAGGCCCTGCATCCGCGCCAGCATGGCATTTTGGGTCGTGATGGCATCTATCTTCATGTCTCTCTCCGGAATGCAAGCCGTCAGGCCCGAATCATTTGGTCAATATCAATGCCCTGCTCGCGCATTGCCGCCAGCTTGTAGCGCAATGCACGGGTAGTCAGACCGAGGGCTTCGGCAGTACGGGTGCGGTGGCCATCGAAGTGACGCAGCGTATCCAGCACATACTGGAATTCGGCCTGGCGGCGACTGGCGGCCAGCCCTTCGCCCAAAGGCAGACGCTCATCCACCAAGGGCGCCATGCGCGCCTCAACCTGCGGCAACATCAGATCGGCCGGTTGCAGATGCAGACCGCGCGCCAGGATCAGTGCGCGCTGGATGACGTTTTCCAGCTCGCGAACATTGCCTGGCCAGTCGTGGTTCAGCAGCAGACGTGCCGCATCGGCCGTCAACTGGAAACCCGGGCGGCAGGCATGTTTGGCAATAAAGTAATTGGCCAGTGGCAGTATGTCGTCGCGGCGCTCACGCAGGCTCGGCCAGCTCAGCGGCAATACATCCAGCCGGTAGAACAGATCTTCGCGGAACCCCCCCTGGGCGACACACTCGCGCAGATCACGATTGCTGGCGGCGATGATACGCACATCCAGCGTGATCTTCTGATGGCTGCCCAGACGCTCGACCTCCCGCTCCTGCAACACGCGCAGCAGTTTGGCCTGCAACGATAGTGGCAGTTCGGAAATTTCGTCGAGCAGCAGGGTGCCACCTTGGGCCAGTTCGAATTTCCCAGCTTGCGCCGTTACTGCACCGGTAAACGCCCCCTTGCTGTAACCAAACAACATGGCTTCAAGCATGGTTTCAGGGATGGCCGCACAATTGATCGCGACAAAGGGTCCCTCGGCACGCGGTGACACCTGGTGAATGAAACGGGCCAGCCGCTCCTTGCCGGTACCGGACTCGCCACCGATCAGGATTGACGCCGAGGTTTGGGCCGCACGCCGTGCCAGCTGCAGCACCTGCAGGCTGGCATGGGAAACCGCCACCAGATCCGGGACGGCCTCACTGACTCCGAGCGCATGCTGCAGGCAGCCAATCAACTGTTGGGCATCGAAGGGTTTGCGCAGGTAATCGATGGCACCGGCCTGCATGGCTTCGGCCGCTTCCCGCCCTTGCTGGGCCGACACCATGGCGATCACCAACGAGTTCGGGCTCTGCTGTTGCAGACGCGTGATAAAACTGGCCAGCGGCATATCCGGCAGGCTGGCATCGGCCAGCACCAGGCGTGGAGCCCGCGCGGCAACGGACTGCAATGCCGCGTTGCCTGAGCCACTGCACAGCACGTGAAATCCACGCTGGCCCAACTCATGGATCTGAGCCGCATCGAGAAAACGCGCAGGATCCACGATTAACAACGGGAGGCGTCCTTCGACGACTACCCGTGCTTCCGCCACCGGGGCGGGATGATTATTCGCTTTCACGACTGACTTCCCTTCGAAAAAACTGCCTGTTCCGATTGAAATCCAGCCAAATGCAGTCCACAGAGCGCAGGCGCTCCGACATCAGGAAAAAGCAAGACTCGCCAGATGGCATGAGCCTCGCCATCTGGGATGCATGGTCCGAACCATGCGCCTCACAACTGCCTTGGCAACCCCGCTGTCATGGCCATCACGCGGATGACGTTAGATCGGAGGCTTTGCGTCCTGCCCTTTCGGTACAGTTTGCCGTTTCATGCAGAGATGGACGCCATCTCGTCATGGACATATCGGGCGACAGCAACATCCGATACGTGTGTAACTTGTGCGATGGAATAAAGGAGAAATGCAGAAAAAAAGCGGTAGGAAACACACAGTGGCATGCAACGTTCCGTTGTCATGGCAGCCCCGCTATCGTCATCACTCGCAAGTGATCCTAGACCGGAGGCTTTGCGTCCCGCCCTTTCGGTGCAGTTTGCCTTCATCCTGAGAATCCGGGGGGAACAGGTTTTTCCTGCTCCCGTTCTCTTTCCTGCTGACAGGAAATCGTGATTCCGGGATGGATGATATCGCTTCCGAATGAAAACACAATGACAAAACCGAACCAAAGCTTAAAAATGTTAACCACTTCTTACGATTAATCATGCAGTTTTACATTTTTAGCCAAGCCAGTCCGGTTGTTAGCCCAGGGTGCCAATTACCTCAATCTGCAGCTGTTCCGGGATCTCGTTATACGACAGCACCCGCAGGCCGCGGGCAAAACTGCGTGCATAACGACTCAGCAATGGCCGCAACTGCGGCATCACTACCAGCACGGGAGGATGCCCCTGCTGCTGCAGCTGGTCGCGCACCTGCGGCATCATCTGCTGCAGTTGTCCTAGCAGGTGCGGATCGACCGGGAAGCCATCCAGCTGCACCTTACCCTGCTGCTGCGCCTGGTTCAGCGCCGTCAACAGCGTCTGCTCCAAGCGATCCTCCAGCGTGAAGGTGGCCAGCATGGTGCGCTCGCCGATGATTTGCCGGATCAACGCCCGCTTCAACGCACAGCGCACATCGGATGCCAGCAGGATCGGGTCCTTGGTCAGTTCGCTACTGTCGAGCAGGGTCGTGGCGATGGTGCGGATATCCTGCAGGCTGACCTGATCCTTCAGCAGCTGGCGGTAGACGCGCAGTTGCTGGATCGGCGTCAACGCCGCATTCAACTCTTCAGCCAGCTTGCTCGAAACGGACGCCAGATGGTTCGACAACCGACCCACATCCTCATGACCAAACAGCTCGTCCAGGTGTTCGCGCATCAAGCGCGAACTGTGGGTGGCGATGACGGTCGCCGCATCGACCACCGAATAGCCCAGATTCAAGGCGCGCGCCTTCTGTTCCGGCGCAATCCAGACGGCGTCGAGGCCATACGCCGGATCGCGCGTCAACTCACCGTCAACCTGGCCATACGTCTGGCCATTGTCGATCGCCAACAAACGCTGGTTATCCACCTGACCGCCACCCAGCGGCACGCCCGCCAGCTTGATCTGATACTGGTCTGGCGCCAGATGCAGGTTGTCGCGAATGCGCACCTCCGGCAACAGGAACCCCATCTGCTCGGAGAGGGTCTTGCGCACGCCACGCACCCGCTGTAACAGCTCGGCTCCCTTGCCGGCCTCCGCCAGAACCACCAGCCGGTAGCCCAGTTCAATCGCCAGCAGATCCAGATGCGGCAGATCCTGCCACTCCAGCTGGGCGACAGGCTCTTCGCGCTGGCGTGCCAGCTCCTCCGCCGCGATCAGTGGACGATCATCCACCACCCGTTGCTGCAAACGCCAGCCGGCATAGGCCAGAACCGCCGCGAAGCTGAGGAACGCCAGCGTTGGCATCCCGGGTACCAGACCGAGCACCAGCATGATGCCGGCAGCGGTATACAACACCCGAGGTGATGCCAGCAGCTGGCTGCCGACCTGATCCGACATCTCGCCTTCGTCATTGATGCGGGTCACGATGATCGCCGCCGCCGTTGACATCAGCAGGGATGGGATCTGAGCCACCAGACCATCACCTATGGTCAGCAGCGCATAACGCTGGAACGCTTCGGCCACGGCCAAGCCATGCTGGAAGATACCGATGGCCAGACCGCCCACCAGGTTAATCACCAGGACCAGCATGCCGGCAATGGCATCGCCGCGTACGAATTTCGACGCCCCGTCCATCGCGCCGTAGAAATCAGCCTCCCGCGCCACCTCTTCACGCCGCAACTTGGCCTGATGCTGGTCGAGAATACCGGCGTTGAGATCGGCATCGATCGCCATCTGCTTACCGGGCAAGGCATCGAGCGTGAACCGCGCCGAGACCTCGGAGATCCGCTCGCCCCCCTTGGTGATGACGACAAAGTTGATGATCATCAGGATGACGAACACCACCATACCGACCACATAGTTGCCGCCGATCACCACCTCACCGAACGCCTGGATCACTTTACCGGCGGCATCGGCGCCTTCATGACCATTGAGCAGCACGACCCGTGTTGACGCGACGTTCAGCGACAGCCGCATCAGCGTCGCCACCAGCAGCACGGTCGGGAAGACCGAGAAGTCCAGCGGGCGTCGCGCCGAGACCGATACCAGCAACACCAGGATCGACAGCACTATGTTGAAGGTGAAGAGGGCATCCAGCAGCCAGCCTGGCAGCGGCAAGATCACCATGGCCAGCACAGAGAGCAGCAACAGCGGAATGCCAGTATAGGAGTGGGTCATCGCTCGCCAGTTCACAGGTTACCTCTTGGTCTGATGAAGTTCGGGCGGTATCGGCAGCAGCGGTAATGGGCGGGGTGCCCGTCCGCGGCCCTCACGATAGGCCTCCAATTGCAATACATGGTTCAGGACATAGGCCACGGCGGTATACAAGGCCGCTGGCACCTCCTGATCGATACGAGTCGAGTAATAGATGGCCCGGGTCAGATCGGGAATCGTCAGCACGGTACGCTGATGGCGTTTGGCGACGTCACGGATCCGTAACGCCATACTGTCGACCCCTTTGGCGATCACATAGGGCGCCTTGGCGCGCTTCGGATCGTAGCGAATGGCCACCGCATAGTGGGTAGGGTTGACGATCACCACATCGGCCGTCGGTACCCGTTTCTCGATACGGGCACGCGCAAACATCATCTGCACCTGACGCACGCGACGTTTGATCTCCGGATTACCCTCCGAGCTCTTGTGCTCATCACGCACTTCCTGTTTGGTCATCCGCAACTGGCGGATCAGGCTCCATTGCTGGTACGGCACATCCAGCAACGCAATCAACATCAGCACGCAACCGAAGATGACAAACGCAAGCGCCAGGATATTCAGCCCCTCCTGCAGCGCCACCGCCGGCGGCAAACGATTCATTTGAATCAGCCTTGGCCAGTGATGGTGCAGCAGCGCCGCCAGGGTGCTGCCGAGCAGGGCCACCTTCAGAAAGGATTTGAACAACTCCATCAGGCTATGATGGGAAAACATGCGTTTGAGACCGCTAAGCGGGTTGAGTTTGCTGAACTTGGGCAGCAAGTTACTCCACACCAGCACCATCCCACCGGGGATCATCGACAACACCACCAGCAGCCCGCCCATCAGCAGGAACAGCGGCAACAGGGTCCACAACATGTCGACCAGCGCCTCACCGATCCAGCGGGTCATCATCTCCGGTGAGCGCGGCCCCTTCCAGTCAAACGTGGCCGGCCCCTGCATCAGGCGCATGAACAGGTTGCCAAACCGAGGCACCAGCCAGAACATCGCCAGGCCGCCAAACAGCATCAGGCCGGCCGAAGCCAGCTCCTTGGAGCGAGCAACCTGTCCCTGCTCTCGCGCACGGCGCAGTTTTCGCGCCGAGGGCTGTTCTGTCTTGTCCTGGCTGCTGCTGTCACTCATGGCGCCATGACTCCTTGCAATGCCGCCATCAGGTACTCCACCAGCGTCAGATAACGTCCCGGCACACCGCTGATGGACAACCACACCGCCAGCAAGCCAAACATTAGCGTCATCGGGAAACCCAGCGAAATCACGTTCAGCGACGGTGCCGCCCGGTTCATCACCCCGAAGGTCAAGTTCACCAACAGCATGGCAATCACCGCCGGCAGCGTTAATGCCAGCGCCGCGGCCATACTCCAGCCCATCAGGCGGATGACCGCATCCAGATCCAGCTGGTACAGACTGCTGCCCACCGGCCACAGCTGAAAACTGCGCACCAGCATCTCGAGTGTCAGCAGATGGCCGTTGAGGCTGAGAAACAGCAGGGTACAGAACACCATCATCAGCTGGCTGAGAATCGGCGAACTGTCGCCATTGACCGGGTCATTCATCATCGCCATCCCCAGCCCCATCTGCAGCGAGAGGATCTGGCCGCTGAGCGTAACGACCATAAACAGAAACTGCAGGCACAGCCCGAAGATCACGCCGAACATGACCTGTTCAAACGCCAGCACCAATGCTTGTAATGAGATGGGATCGACGCTGGGCATCGCCGTCACCATCGGCGCCACCAACAACGCCAGCAGGGCAGCAAATAGCAGACGTACTGGTGTCGAGACCCGGCTGTCACCAAAAATCGGAATCATCCACAGTGCGGCACCAATCCGCACGAAAGGCCACCACCAGTGACCGAGCAAGGCCGTCAGATCGGCAACGCTCAGTTGGAGCAGCGAGTTCACCCGATCAGCCCCGGCACGCTGGCGAAGATTTGATGAAACAGCGAGCTGATCTTGCCGAGCAGCCAGTGCCCGGTGAACAGCAGCGTCATCAGGGTGACAAACAACCGCGGCAGGAAGCTGAGCGTCTGCTCCTGGATCTGGGTCGCCGCCTGAAACATGCTGACCACGACCCCAACCACCAGACTGGGGACCACCAACACGCCGACCAGCGCCACGATCAGTTTGACCGCATCCGCCATCAGGGCGACGGTCTGTTCCGGTGACATCCGCTATCCTCCGCTGAAGCTGGCGGCCAGGGTGCCAACGGTCATGGCCCAGCCATCCACCAGCACGAAGATCATCAGCTTGAATGGCAACGAGATGATCAACGGCGACAACATCATCATCCCCATGGCCATCAACACGCTGGCCACCACCAGATCGATCACCAAAAAGGGCACAAACAGCATGAAACCGATCTGGAACGCGGTATTGAGTTCACTGAGCACGAATGCCGGCATCAAGATCGTAAACGGCACCTGCTCCGGCTTGAGTGCCGTCGACTCGCCACCGATGCGCAACATCTGCTCCAAATCGCTCTCGCGGGTCTGGGCCAGCATAAACTTGCGCAACGGCTTCTCGGCACGCTGCAGCGCCTCTTGCAACGTGATTTGCTCGGCATCGTAGGGTTTGAAGGCATTCTGGTAGATGTCAGTCCATACCGGCCGCATGATCAGCAACGTCAGTATCATGGCAATACCCAACAGCACCCGGTTCGGCGGGCTCTGCTGCAGACCCAACGCCTGACGCAGAATGGCCAGCACTATGATGATGCGGGTGAAACTGGTCATCATCAACAACAGGGTCGGCAACAGACCCAGCAGGGTCATGAACAGCAGGATCTGCAACTTGATGTTGTAATCCTGAGCCCCGGCCTCGCCCGGTGCTACCGAGAACAGCGTCATATCGGCGCCATGGGCCAGCGAAGCCATCCCCAATCCGGCCACTAACAGGCCGCCAAGCCACTTCATCGACTCACAGGTCCAGTTGACCCAGCGCCTGCTGGTCTATGATGTCCACCAGCCGCAAACCATATTTGCCATTGGCCACGACCACTTCACCACGAGCCAGCAGACGGCCGTTGACGCGCACGTCCAGTGGCTCACCGGCTTGTTTGTCTAACTCGATGACCGCGCCTTCGCTGATTTGCATCAGATCGCCCAGCGGCAACTCGGTACTGGCAACTTCCAGCGTGACCTTGACCGGGATGTGACGGAAGAAGTTCAGATCGCGTGGCGCCGATTTTGGTACGGATTTGTCCAGCCGGACCGCATCGCTCTCCTCGTCGAACAGGTTATCCAGATCATCCAGCCCCATCAGGTCGTCATTCAGTGAATCATTCGTCATTATTTGTCTCTCTCCGAGCATGGATCAGCGATGCCACCTGATAGACCAGGGCACCGTTACGTTCAGCCAGACGGCCAGTAAAACAGGATTGATGACCAATCAGCGCTGGCGCCGGTTCCGCCATCTCCAATGGCAGCAGATCACCGGTCTGCAGCTGCTGCAATTCACCCAGCGACAGGGTGAACTCACTGAGTACCACCCGCAGGCGCACCGGTACCGCCGGCAAAGCTGCACACATCTGCTCCCCTAACGAGGCCGGAGCCGGGCCATCCAGAGCCAGCATCTCCTTGCTGGCAAACGGCCACCAGATCCAGAACTGGCTGTCATGTTCACCCAGCAGCAAGGTGCCTTCACTGCACAGCCAGATTTGTGACAACGGCAACGCCTCACTACCGACCAGATTCAGTTCCCAGCGATCTTCCGGCTCGCCCAGCAGATCGGAAAGAATATCCAGCTGATGCTGGGCCAGCCGCAATAACAGCCGCTGCTCGGTCTCGGTCGCCGCCTTGACGTTAATGGTCTGATCCTGTTGTAACGGGCTACCGCCAAAGAACAGGATCGCCAGGCGATAAAGGTGAGGCGCAGAAATGGCCAGCCAGGCTTGCCGGCCATGCTGGTTAGTCGCCTGCACCCATAGCAGTTGGCCATCGCTGGCGACTTCTGACATCAAGCGGGTATGAAACGGGGCATAGTCCATCTGGCAACTGAGCCCGTTGAACAACCGGGAAAAACAGCCGGCGACCATCTGCGATAACAGCCGGCGGGATTGATTCAACTGGTTCAAGGCATCGTGAGCCAGACGCTCCTGTCCCAACAGGTCATAAACCGGCAGGGCACTGGCTTCGACCGCTGGCCAAACCCGCTGATTCCGGCGTTTGCTTTCAGGCATAGGGATAAAACCTCGAACGGCCAACCGACGTTCGTGTCAGTTGGCATGACAAAAAGACATAGTTGTTCCAGCCCGCAGATAACGGAAACTGACGCGAATACAAAGGAAAGAGCAAAGCACAGGCGGGTCAACACCACGAGTAACCCCGCTATCCTGGACTACGAGAGTCGTTAGACCGGAGGCTTTGCGTCCTGACCTTTCAGCCAGTTTGCCCTTGTCACTTGGTATGCCGTGTCAACCCAATGAGGAGTACGGGACATACAGCAGCTATGCCGAGCATCCTAATGGCGTGCGAATAGCAACACAACCCCCAGAGCGGGGAATTGTTCAGCGGATAACGAGAGGAAAAACCTTGGTTTCATCAAGGTCAGGAGCCTTTTCCCGAAACCAGTGGCGATCTGCTACAACAGGGTCGTCATGATTTCGCCGAGATGGAATAGAAAACGCCGCCTTTAGCAGAACAGCGCACTGACCGTATTCTGATCCACCAGCTCTTGCATCTGCAAACAGAGGCGGCCATCGCGTTGCTGCAAGATCACCTTACCGATCGTACAACCATTCAGGTGCAGGGTCAGGCTTTCACCATTCAGTTCCTCCAGTGGCACAGAGACCCCTGAAGTCAGCCGAGACAGGCTCTCCGGTTCACTGTTCATCTCAAGTACCAACTGGGATGGCATATGGCGCATCATGCGCAGGATGGCGGTATTACGTGGCATTTCGGGCAGATCGAGCCGATAGAGGGGCGGAACCTCATCACAGAGTTGTTCCAGCTCAAAAGCGGAGGGCAGCGTGTTCATCATTATTATCCAGTCATGGGTTGGGGATGCCGTCGGGGGACAAAGGCGCACAATTCCATCCATGAAACACACTCCCTGGGGGAGCGTGAAAGAGCGGGCACTTCCAGAGCAGGTAAATTCTAGAGAGTGGCCACCGTCTACGACAAGGCGAATGACGCTTCGGTTCACCCCCTATTCAGCTTGCAGCTGTTTGACAAGGTCAACGCTGCGGCAGATCCTGATGCCTCTTTGACTGGAGGACGCTGGATGACTGCCTATCTGTTTGTTGCCGCCGGTGGGGCCCTTGGCTCTTGCCTGCGCTACTTTCTGACGCAATTGATGATGACGCTATTTGGCAAAAGCTTTCCTTTTGGCACCCTGAGCGTCAACTTGCTCGGTTCGCTGGCCATCGGCATCACCCTGGGCGTTCTGCAGCAAGAAGTATTGACTAGCCATCCGTGGCGCCCCTTCATCATGGTCGGTATCCTGGGCGGCCTGACCACGTTCTCCTCGTTCTCGCTCGATACCCTGCTGTTGCTACAGCAAGGGGAATGGCTCAAGGGCGTACTGAACATCGCCATTAACGTTGGCTGCTGCCTGTTACTGACCTGGATTGGCTTGCAGGCTGTGCTCAACCGATTCTGATTCCATGCCGAAGTGCGTTACACTGCAGCCGATTTCGATGATGCAGGACAGGGAACCCCAGATGAGCGAAGGAACAACCCATTTTGGCTACAAGACAGTAGCGGCGGATGAAAAGGAGCAGCTGGTGGCCAGCGTGTTCCATTCGGTAGCCGCCAAATACGATCTGATGAACGATTTGATGTCTTTTGGCATCCATCGCTTGTGGAAGCGCTTTGCCATTGACTGTTCAGGGATCCGCCCCGGGCACAAGGTGCTGGATCTGGCCGGTGGCACCGGCGATCTGACGGCCCGCTTCTCGCGCATTACAGGAGCGCAGGGGGAAGTGGTGCTGGCCGACATCAACGACTCCATGCTGAAAGTGGGACGCGACAAGCTGCGCAACCTCGGACTGGTGGATAACATCCGCTATGTACAAGCGAATGCCGAGGCGCTGCCGTTTCCGGACAACCATTTCGATCTGATCACCATCGGCTTCGGACTGCGCAATGTCACCGACAAGCAAAAAGCCCTCGACTCCATGTTCCGCGTATTAAAACCGGGTGGCCGCCTATTGGTACTCGAATTTTCCAAACCCACCAGCGAGCTGATGTCGAAGCTGTACGATTTTTACTCGTTCCGTATTCTGCCGAAAATGGGGGCGCTGGTGGCCCAGGACGGCGACAGTTACCAATACCTGGCCGAGTCGATTCGCATGCACCCGGATCAGGAGACGCTGAAAGCAATGATGGAGCAATCCGGCTTCGAAGAGGTCAACTACTACAACCTGACTCAGGGCATCGTTGCTCTGCATCGCGGTTATAAATTCTGACGCAGCAGGAGGGCGGATGTTGCCACCTTTCCCATTAAAAATCCTGTTTGCCGCGGCCGCAGAAACCGCACTGAACGCCTTGTTACAGCGCGATCCGCACGCCGGTATGCGCCAACGACCGCTGAACGGCAAGGTGCTCGCCATCGAAATCCGGGGCTGGGATCGCTTCTGGCTGCATTTTGCACCCGATGCCGTCAGCCTGCTGACTGACTATGAAGCCCAGGCCGACGCCGGCATCGCGCTCGATCTGGACGCCCTGCCACGACTGCAGCAGCGGGATCAGCTCACCGCACTGATCCGTGAGGGTCGCGTTGATCTCAGCGGCGATCCCGCACTCTTTAACGTGCTGGCAATCCTGCTGGGTGACATGCAGATCGATTGGGAAGGTGAACTGGCTCGCTACAGTGGTGATGTGCTGGCACATGTGCTGTTCCGTGAGGCTCGCCGCCTGCACGGCATCGGCTGCCGCGAACTGGAGCGCAATCGCCAGGATCTGGCCGAATACCTGGTCGAAGAGATCCGTCTCGCTCCCGGCGCACTGGAAGTGGCCTATTTCTGCGAAGAGGTAGACGTCATCAAGCGCGACATCGATGTCATTGCACTGCGCCTCGAACGCCTGCGCCACAAGGTGGGCCTATGAGGGTCCGCGATCTGCGCCGGCTGTACCGGATCGGCGCTGTGGTGCTACGTCATGGACTGGACGATCTGTTACCACGCGCCTGGCAACCCTGGCCGGTGCGCGCCTGCCGCCATGGGCTGTTCTGGTTGCGCAACCGCCATCCCCAGGCCAGCCATGGCCGTCGCCTGCGCCTGGCCTGCGAGGCATTGGGGCCGGTATTCATCAAATTTGGCCAGATGCTGTCAACCCGCCGCGACCTGTTACCGCCGGATCTGGCCGACGAGCTGGCCCTGTTGCAAGATCGCGTACCACCGTTTCCCGGCACCCAAGCCCGAGCCCAGATTGAAGCGAGCCTGCGCCAACCCATCGAAACCCTGTTTGACGATTTTGATGAGACCCCGCTGGCATCGGCTTCGGTGGCACAGGTGCATACCGCGCGCTTGAAACAAAACGGCGCCGACATCGTCCTCAAGGTCATCCGTCCAGATATCCGGCAGGTGATCGAGGCCGATCTGCAACTGCTGGAGGCGCTCGCGCGTCTGGTCGCCTGGCTGGTACCACGCAATCGTCTACGCCCCGTCGAAGTGGTCAACGAATACCGCAAGACACTGCTCGACGAGCTGAACCTGATGAGCGAGGCGGCGAATGCGATGCAGCTGCGCCGTAACTTTGAAGGCTCGCCGATGCTGTATGTGCCTCAGGTTTACACCGAATTGTGTCGCGAGAACGTACTGGTGATGGAGCGCATCTACGGTATTCCGGTCTCGGATCGCGCCGCTCTCGAGGCCAATGGCACCAACTTCAAGTTGCTGGCCGAACGTGGCGTCGAGGTGTTCTTCACCCAGGTGTTCCGCGATAGCTTTTTCCACGCCGATATGCACCCAGGCAACGTCTTCGTCGCTTACGACCACCCGGACGATCCGCAGTGGATCGGCATCGACTGCGGTATCGTCGGCACACTGAATCGCGACGATAAACGCTATTTGGCGGATAACTTTCTGGCCTTCTTCAATCGCGACTACCGCCGAGTCGCCGAGCTGCATGTGCAATCCGGCTGGGTGCCGCCTGACACCAAGGTGGAAGAGTTCGAATCCGCCTTGCGCACCGTACTGGAGCCGATTTTCGCCAAGCCACTGGCCGAAATCTCGTTTGGCCAGGTACTGCTCAACCTGTTCAATACGGCACGCCGCTTCAACATGCAGGTGCAACCCCAGTTGGTACTGTTGCAAAAAACCCTGCTCTATGTCGAAGGGTTGGGCCGCCAGCTCTACCCCCAGCTCGATCTGTGGCAAACCGCTAAACCTTTCCTCGAACGCTGGTTGCGTCAGCAGGTGGGGCCTCAAGCGGCCTGGCAAGGGTTGAAGGCCAATGCCCCCTTCTGGTTGGAAAAGCTGCCGCAACTCCCCGATCTGATCTACGATGCGCTGCAACAGTCACAACGCCAGCAACACCAGTTTGAACAGTTGGCGCGTCGCTGGCAGCACCAGCAACGCCGCCAGGGAGAGGCTCGCTACCTGCTGCTGATCGGCGCAACCCTGCTGCTTGGCAGCCTTGGCTGCTGGCAAGAGGGGCACCCGGAATGGGCCGTCACAGGCGGCCTGCTGACGCTGTTATGCTGGTGGCGCGGATGGCGCCGACTGCATCCGGGCACCGATTAATGTTCCATCACTGACGAGGATCATCATGCATTTCAGTATCACGGAACTGTTACTCATCGCCTTTATCGTACTGGTCCTGTTCGGCACCAAGCGGCTGCGCAATGTCGGTGGCGATCTGGGCACAGCGCTGCGCGACTTCAAGAAAGCGTTGCACGGCGAGGAGAGCGGCACCAAGCCGGATGACAAGACGCCACCACAGGACAAGCCTTGATCCATGTTTGATGTCGGTCTGTGGGAGCTGGTGCTTTGTGCCATCGTGGCCCTGCTGGTGCTGGGTCCCGAGCGCATGCCTATCGCCGTGCGCGCGATCGCCAAGTGGCTGCACGCCGCCAGTACCACGCTGCGCGCACTGCGCCGCGAATTTGAAAAAGAGCTGGAGCTGGATGCCCTCAAAGCCAGCCTGCAACCGGAGCCGTCGCGTCCAGCGGCCCCTCAGGTGATACCATCGCCGGATGTCAGTGCCGCCATTGAGGCCCTCAAGGCAGCCAGCCCACAAGCCGATGCCAATCCGGGAACGGCGTCGCCGCAACCAGCCGAGAACCCGGAAACGCCGCAACTGTCGTTACCGTTGACGACGCCAGCCGACATCGTCGCCGCCATTGAAGCCTTGAAAGCGGCCAGCCCTGAGACCCAGACCAGCCTGGATGCCAGCACGAGAAAGTCGCCATGAGCCGTTCACCGCAACCGCTGATCCAGCATCTGCTCGAATTGCGGCGCCGCCTGCTGAAGTCGCTGGCGGTCATCGCCATCCTATTTTTGGGCCTGATCTACTTCGCCAACGATCTCTATCATCTGCTGGCTCTCCCGCTGCTGGAACAGATGCCCCATGGTGGCCAAATGATCGCCACCGATGTCACCACGCCGTTCGTCATCCCCATGAAGCTGACGCTGTATGTGGCGCTGTTTGCCTCCATTCCCTATCTGCTGTACCAGCTGTGGGCGTATGTCGCGCCAGGGTTGTATCAGCATGAACGACGGTTGGTGCTGCCGCTGGTTGTCGGCAGTGCCGTGCTGTTTTATGCCGGCATGGCGTTCGCCTATTTCGTCGTCTGCCCGCTGCTCTTCACCTTCTTTGCAACCATAGCGCCCCAAGGGGTCACCATGGCCACCGACATTGCCAGCTACCTGAGCTTCATTCTCGGCATGTTCTTCGCGTTCGGCCTGGCATTCGAAGTGCCGGTAGCCCTCTGCCTGCTGTGCTGGAGCGGCGTCACCTCGCCGGAACAGCTGGCACGGCAGCGCCCCTATTTCATCGTCGCCGCCTTTGTCGTCGCGATGTTCCTGACCCCACCGGATGTACTATCGCAAACCATGCTGGCGATACCACTCTGCCTGCTGTTTGAAGTCGGCATCCTGCTCGGACGCTTCTACCGGCAACAGGCCAACCCGGAGTCTGCACATGATTGATATCGGCCTGAATCTGACCAACCCGCAGTTTGCGCCGGACCGTGATGCCGTGATGCAGCGTGCATGCGACGCCGGTCTCGAGGCGGTCATTCTCACCGGCACCGATCTGGATGACAGCCAAGCTGCTGCCGAACTGGCCATTTGCTGGCCGGGTTTTGCCTGGTGCACCGCCGGTTTGCACCCGCATGATGCCCGCCATTGGGATGCCGCCAGTGCAGCGCGCCTGCGCACCCTGGCCGCGACCCCCCAGGTGGTTGCCATCGGCGAGTGCGGACTCGACTTCAACCGCGACTTCTCTCCGCGGCCACAGCAGGAAGCGGCGTTTGTCGCCCAGCTGCAGCTGGCCGTCGAGCTGGGCAAGCCGGTGTTTTTACACTGTCGCGATGCCCATGCGCGCTTCGTCACGCTATTGGGTCCCTATATGTCCCAGCTGCCCGGTGCCGTGTTGCACTGTTTTACCGGCACGGCGGACGAGCTGGCCGAGTGTCTGGCCCTGGGCTTGCACATCGGCATCACGGGTTGGGTGTGCGACGAGCGCCGTGGCGAGGCGCTACGCGCACTGGTGCCCCAGATCCCAGCCGGCCGCCTGATGATCGAAACCGATGCGCCCTATCTGCTCCCTCGCGATCTGAGCCCGAAACCCAAGTCGCGCCGCAATGAACCCGCTTTCCTGCCGCACATCGCCGCTACAGTAGCGGCCCTGCGCGATGAATCCTGTGCCGCCCTGCTGGCCCATACCCGGGCCACCAGCCGCGCCTTCTTCCGACTCGATGAGGTGATGTCATGACGCAGTTTGTCTCCGCCCCGTTTCCTGCCCGTCGTCTGCGCCGCCTGCGCAAACACGATTTCAGCCGCCGCCTGGTCCGTGAACACCACCTGACGGTCGACGATCTGATCTATCCGGTCTTCGTACTGGAAGGCGAACAGCGCCGTGAGGCAGTCGCCAGCATGCCCGGCATCGAACGCCTGAGCCTGGATCTGCTGCTCGAGGAAGCCGCCGAACTGGTCAGTCTCGGCATCCCGGCGATCGCGCTGTTCCCGGTCATCGGTCAGCAGGACAAGAGTCTGGATGCCAGCGCCGCCTGGGATGAACAGGGCCTGGTGCCGCGCACCGTCCGGGCGCTCAAGGCGCGTTTTCCCGAACTTGGCGTCATCACCGATGTCGCCCTCGATCCCTACACCACCCACGGCCAGGACGGCATCATCGATGACAGCGGCTATGTGCTGAACGAGGTAACCACCCGCGCCCTGGTCAAGCAGGCGCTGTGCCATGCCGTAGCCGGCGCCGATGTCGTCGCCCCCTCCGACATGATGGATGGCCGTATCGGCGCCATCCGCGAGGCACTGGAAAGCCACGGCTTCAGTCACACCCAAATCATGGCCTACTCGGCCAAGTACGCGTCCCACTACTATGGTCCGTTCCGCGATGCGGTCGGCTCGGCCGCCAATCTCGGTAAGAGCAGCAAAGAGACCTACCAGATGGATCCTGCCAACGGCAACGAGGCGCTACATGAAGTCGGCCTCGACATCGCCGAAGGCGCGGACATGGTAATGGTCAAACCGGGGATGCCCTATCTGGATGTGGTCTGGCGCGTGAAGAGCCAGTATGGCGTGCCGACGTTTGCCTATCAGGTCAGCGGCGAGTACGCGATGCACATGGCCGCGATCCAGAACGGCTGGCTCAAGGAGCGCGAGTGCATCATGGAGTCGCTGTTGTGTTTTAAACGGGCCGGTGCCGATGGCATTCTCACTTATTTCGCCAAGCGTGTAGCCCAATGGCTGCAGGCTGATGCCCGCTGAATCCGCGAGGGGCCATGAGCAAGCTGACCATACGGGATGTCGCACGGGAAGCCGGTGTTTCCATCGCCACGGCCTCCTATGTACTGAACGACAAACCCGGCAAGGTCTCTGAGGAGACCCGCGCCCGGGTGCGCGCCGTGGCCGAGCGCCTGGGTTACAGCCTGCACCCTGGTGCCCGGCAGTTACGAGGTATCTCCCATACTCTGTTGATCCTGTTACCCGGCCACCATCTGGCACCCGACTTGCGTGGGATCCTGATGGACTATCCGTTCTTTAACGAGCTACTGGCTGGCATCGAGCATGCTGCCTTCGATGCCAGATTGCAGCCGTCGTTGCAACGCATTGAACGACCGGAAGAGGTGCGTCACCTGCTCAACGGCCCGACGCCAGCCGGCGTGCTGGTATTGGGAAAACATGAAGAGACCGTCCTGCAGGCGCTGGAAAACTGGGATGCCCCGGTCGCCGTGGTCGATGATCGGGATTACTTCGGGCGTTACCCCGTGTCGCGTTTTCATGACTACAGCATTGATGATGCCCTGCTCGGTGAGCTGGCCGCCGAACACCTGCTGACACTTGGCCACCGTCGCTTGATCCTGCTTTTTGGCCACTTGTCGACGTCATCCGTGCACCGTGAGCGCCTGAATGGCGTACGGCGCGCCCTGAGCCGCTACGGGTTGACACTGGATAGCCTGACACTGATTGAGACCGATGTGACGCTGGCCGGTGTCGATGCCGTTGGCGACCAGATCCAGACCCTGCTGACCGCAGGGGCCAGTGCTATCCTGGCGATGGCTGACATCCTGGCTATCGGCGCCTACAAGCAGCTGATCAATGCCCACTACCAGATACCGCAGCAGGTGTCGCTGCTCGGTATCGATAACCTGCATATCCTCAATTACCTGCCGTTACGCCTGACGACGGTCGGACAAGATGTCTACGGCCGCGGCTATCAGGCGGTACGCCTGCTACAAGGTCAAGGCCCGCAATTGGCACCCGTCAGCCTGATTCCAGGCGACAGCACAGGGCCTGCGCCAACCCTATAACCCTATTACCGTGGTGAGGGCAGGACGCAACCGCCGCCTGTCTGGTACGAAAAAGCCCCGGCAATGCCGGGGCAAATGGGTCAACATCAACGGAACAAATGGAGCAGGTTATTGGCCGATCAGCACTCGGCCGTAGAGCGCAGGTACCGTCAGGACAGCCTTGCCATCGCTACCGACCGTCACGCTGCTGGCGGACAACGCATCCTGATAGCTACCGGCCAGATCGGCAGGCAACGTCAGGTTCAGCGTGCTCTCCTTGGTGTCGTTATTCAGCACAACCAGTGCCTTCTGCCCATTGAGCTCACGCAGCAGCACCACGACATGACTATCGGTGTACAGGGGGGCCGAGAGGCTGCCGTGCCGGAGGATCGGGTAATCCTTGCGCATCTGGATCAGGCTCTTGTAGGTGGCCAGCAGATCGTTATCCGGCTTGCCGCCGAGATCCGCCCAAGGATAGGTCGCGCGGTTAAACGGATCCTCGCCACCGGTCACCCCCACCTCATCGCCGTAGAAAATCGCCGGCGCGCCCGGATAGGTCATCTGGAACAGCGCCGCCAGGCGCACTTTCTGCTTAGCCTGAGCAATCGTTGCGGCATCGGTCGTCGTGTCGGTGTAACCGAACTTGTTCAGCGCCCGGGCCGCATCATGGCTCGACAGCAGGTTCATCAGCGCATAGAACGCCTGTTGCGGATAGTTCTCGCGCATCAGTTCCATGTTGCGATAGATACCGGTGGCGTCGCCACCCGCCGCAAAATCGAGCACAGCATTGCGGAAGATGTAGTTCATCGTCGAATCGAACTCGTCGCCAAGGAAGAACTTGGAGGCATCAAACCAGGTCTCGGCCACGGTCAGCGCATCGGGATTCTTGCCCTTGACCGCGGTACGCCATTCACGCCAGAAGTCATCACTGACCCAGGGCGCAACGTCCATCCGCCAGCCGGCCAGACCGCGATCCAGCCACACCTTGGTCACGGAATCCTCGTTGCGGTAGGCGAAAGCCTTCCAGCTATCCGATTCCACCAGTTCCGGCAGCGTAGAGACACCGACCCAGCCCTGATACATGGCTTCTGGCGTCGTCGCATCGGTGAAGAACTTGTACCAGCTGTAATACGGCGACTCCGGATGCGGTTTGCCGCCTTCAAAGGCGCCAACCCCAGGGTACTTGCCATAACGGTCGAAGTAGACAGAGTCACTGCCGGTATGGTTCAGCGAGGTATCGAGTACCACGCGGATACCACGGCTCTTGGCTTCGGCGGTCAGGGTGACGAACAGCGCATTGGTCCCGAAGTTGTTATCCACATTCAGGTAATCGGCAGTGTCGTACTTGTGGTTGCTCGGGGCTTCGAAAATCGGGTTGATATACAGGGTGTTAACACCAAGATCGGCCAGGTAGTCGAGCTTGTCGATGATGCCCTGCAAGTCGCCACCGAAGAAGTCATTGTTATAGTTGGCGTCACTCTTGCCATCGCCCGGCACTGACGGTTTGTCATTCCAGTTACTATGGAACTCCACCGGCTGGTCGAGATAAGTATCCTTGCCCGGCTTAGGATCGTTGCTGGCATCGCCATTGCGGAAACGTTCCGGGAAGATGTAGTAGTAGACCGCATCGCTGGCCCAACCCGGTACCGTAAAGTCCTTCAGATAAACGGTCTGGCGATAACGGCGAATCTTCTTGGCATCATCTGGTTTGAAGTCCACCAGACCCACCCCTTGGGATCCCTTTTCCAATGTCCAGTAGACAGCGTCCTTGTTGTTCTCGTAGACATAGACCTTGCCGCCAATGGTCACTTCGAAGTAGTAGCCATACACCCCCTTGTTGGCAAAGGTATAACTGCCGCTCCAGCGTTCATGATCGCCGTCGGTTGCCTTGGTCAGCGGCACTCGCGCCAGCTCGCTGTACTCAAGCACGTCCTGATTACCTTCCAGTTTGCGGTTTTCGACCACCAGCTCGACGCTCTCCACGCCAGGCAACGCGGTCAGTGCAAACTCCATGCTGCTACCTTCGGTCACCGACCCGAACGGCTGCTTGAACTGACTGTTACGCGAATCATATTGCACGCTCAGCGCAACCGGATCGGTCACCTGTCCAGGCCCGGTGCTGACCCAGCTCTTGTCACCTATCGTCAATACCGGCTTGGTGCCATCGCTGGCCAGGGTCAACTTGGCCGTGTGATCGCCAGTAAAATGGAACTTCAGGTTGCCGGTGCTGGTGCCCAGCGCATCATCACTGGTCAGGGCCAGCGGTTTGCCCGCAGTCAGGGTATTGTTGCTGGCATCGGCGGCACCAAAGCTGGACGGCTTGCTCCAGCCGGCGTCGGCCACCTTGAACTCCAGATCCCCGCTGGCGTTCAGGTTCAAATAGAAGGCATCACAACTGTAGGTGAAGGCATATTCCGGATCGGCATTCCAGCCATTCATGCCACCACGCAGATAGAGCGCGGTCTCGCCCAACGGGTTAGCCGGGCATTGGTAGATCGTCAGCTGCGGCTCGGTCACGGACTTGCTGACATCCAGCACCAGCTTATTCACGCCCTTGAACGGGAACGACAGGTTCGAGCCTTTCAGCGCCAGCCCCTTGGCCTCGCCGGCAACCAAAGTGCCGTCACTGGCGCCACCGAAGTCGGTATTGGCCGACCACTTGTCATCGGCAATCTTGAACGCCTGATCACCATCCAGCTCGGTGACCAGCTCAAAATGGTCGCAAACATAGTTGAATTTGTACTCGGCGACGGCATTCCAGCTGCTCATACCGCCCCGCAGGTAGAGATCCTGAGTGCCCAGTGGATTTGCTACGCAGCCCGATGGGCTGGGTGTCGGATCCGGAGTAGGTGTCGGGGTGGGGGTGGGCGTGGGCGTGGGCGTTGGAGTCGATGTCGAACTGGAGCCGCCGCCATTGCATGCGGCCAGGGCCAGGGACAACGAGATCGCCAACGCCAGTTGGCTGACTGGGCGGGCGAAATGTACCTGCAAGCGAGTTGTCATGATTACATCCTGTGTTGTATTGGAATCAGGTTAAATATTTAACCTCGACACAGATCTATTACAGTGCAAAACGCAGGACAATCTTCGACATCAGAAGTTGCGTAGCCCATCACAAATGCTTCACTTGGCGATAAACGAGCCTTCATTTGAAGAAAACACCACTTAGAGGCGCATTTGAAACCACAAAATGAGTTAAACGTTGCACTCAAAATTAAACCGTCATCGCCAGGAAAGCCCGGTAACGCATATTCCTTAAGTATTTTTTAAGACAGATATGGTTAAATCGGCGCCTGTTTTGGGCAGTGCCCGCCCTGGCCAGCAATTGAGTCCATCTGTCATGTCACTTCGTCCGTCTATCGGCGCGTTGCGCCTGGTGTTTCTTGTCTCGCTGTTCTTTGTGCTGTCTGGCAATCAGGCGTTCTGGCACAAGGTATTGACCTTTTTTGAACCCCAACGTTGGCAAGAGTGGGCCATGCTCGGCTCCATGCTGCTGGTCACCACCACGCTGCTGACACTGCTGTTGTCGCTGTTTGCCTGGCCCCGACTGCTCAAGCCGGTGTTGATCACCTTACTGCTGCTGCATGCCGGTGCGGCCTACTTCATGAACAGTTACGGCATCTATATCGATCGCGACATGGTGCAGAACGTATTCGAAACCAATCCGGCCGAGGCGTTCGAGCTGTTCAACCTCAAACTGCTGGCCTATCTGCTAGGGCTGGGAGTGTTGCCGGCGGCACTGCTGTGGCGTACCGAGATCCGCTACGCCCGCCTGCCGCGGGCATTGCTGCAACGACTTGGCATGGTGCTGCTGTCAATGGGGGTGATCGGCGCCAATGCAGCCGTTTTCTACGATGACTATGTCTCCTGGGGCCGCGAACAGAAAGAGACGCGCCGCCTGTTCACGCCACTGAACGTGCTGTATGCCACCGGTGATTACATCAACCGCAGCTGGTTCCGCAAACCCTCGGTGCTGGAGCCGGTAGGCCTGGATGCCAAGCGGCAGACCGCCAAGGCCGACAAACCGTTACTGCTGGTGGTGGTGGTCGGTGAAACCGCCCGCGCCGCCAACTTCGGCCTGGATGGCTACAGCCGCGACACCACGCCGCAACTGCGCCAGCTCGATGTCATCAACTTCCCGCAGGCCAGCTCCTGCGGTACCGCGACCGCCACCTCGGTGCCCTGCATGTTCTCGCCGATGTCACGCGAGGAGTACAAGAGCAGCCAACATAAGGAGAGCCTGCTCGATGTGGTGCAGCGTGCCGGTGTGCCGGTGCTGTGGCGCGACAACAACTCCGGCTGCAAGGGCGCCTGTGATCGAGTGCCGTACGAAGATCTGAGCAACGCCAAGGATCCGCAACTGTGTCAGGGCAATGAGTGCTACGACGAGATCCTGCTCAAGGGACTGGCGGAGCGGCTGCAACGCCAGCCGGGCAACCTGCTGCTGGTCTTGCACCAGAAGGGCAGCCATGGTCCGGCCTACTACCTGCGCTATCCGCAGGCCTTCGAACAGTTCAAACCGGTCTGCCGCACCAACAAACTGCAGGAGTGCGATCGCCAGAGCATCGTCAACGCCTACGACAACACCCTGCTGTATACCGATCACTTCCTCGCCAGCACGATCCGCCTGTTGCAGCAGCAAAGCGGCTACCGTAGCGCCCTGTGGTACATGTCCGATCACGGCGAGTCGCTGGGCGAAAACAACCTCTATCTGCACGGCGCCCCCTATGCGTTCGCCCCGGAGACCCAGACCCACATTCCGATGGTGCAGTGGATCTCGCCGCAGTTTGCCGCCAGCACAGGACTGAATGTGGACTGTCTGCGCCAGCAGGCACAGCAACCGATCAGCCATGACAACCTGTTCCACTCTGTGCTGGGGATCCTGGATATCCAGACCCAGGTCTATCAGCCGGGCCTGGATCTGTTCCGTCGCTGCCGTGGCGGCTGACGGCACCAGCTAGCCACATCCAGGCGAGCAGTCCGCACTGTTCGCCTGGCTCCGCTCACTGCTCGCCGCTCCGAGCCCGCGTCCGATTTGCCCTGCGCGCCTCAGGCGCGTTTAGCCCTGTTCGCAGCGCAGCAACTCTTTTTCCAGCGCGTCGGCCAACTTGATGATACCGGGGCGGATCGCCTCCGGCCGGATAGCATGGAAACCGAGACGGAAACTGTGCTGTGGCGCATCGGCGCCGAGGAAATGGCCCTGTCCCGGCTCGATCAGCACACCGGCATGGGCGGCACGCCACGCCAATTTCTGACTGTTAAGCTGCGACGGCGCCTCCAGCCAGAAGGCGCTGGCGCGGTTGGCATTGTGCTGACACTGCGGCAGGTACTTGTCCAACGCCTCGCCGAGCAGGCTCCAGCGGTACGTGGAGTGTTCGCGGTAGCGGCGCAGGAAACTGTCGTAATGCCCCTGGGCCAGGAAGTAGGCCATCTGGTACTGAATATTCGCCGGCGGATGACGGTACAGCAGGCGGCGTAATGCCCGCAGCTCGTCGATCAGCTCGGCCGGCCCCACCAGATAGCCGAGGCGCAGACCGGGGGCCAGCGCCTTCGACAAGCTGCCGACATAGATGACACGGCCATGCTGATCGTGGGCCTTCAACGCCGGCTTGGGATGGGTCTCGATGTTGGTTTCCGAGTCATAGTCATCCTCGATCAGGATCTGGTTATGGCGCATCGCCTGTTGCAACAGCGCCTGGCGGCGGGCATTGCTCATCAGCACACCGGTCGGTGCCTGGTGGCTCGGTGTCACATAGAAAAACTGGCAGCTGGCGGATTCCGGCCCCAGCACCAACCCCTCGTCGTCGACATGGTGTGGCACCAGCTGGCAGCCCTGCAGGGCAAAGGTGTTGATCGCCTCGCGAAAACAGGGATTCTCAACGCCGATCCGCGTCTGGCGATCCATCAGCAGTTGCGCCAGCATGCTCAGCGCATTTTGCGAGCCAAGGGTAATCAGGATCTCGTCATCCCGCGCCGTGATGCCGCGCTTCGGGAGCACCCGGGTGCGCAGCTGCTCGATCAGCATCGGGCAATCCTGATCCACCTGGTCCAGCAACCAGTCGTGGTCACGTAGCCCCCCCATCACCTTGCGCGATGCCTCGCGCCACTGCTCCATCGGAAACAGCGAGGTATCCGGCTGACCATAGATAAACGGGTGCTCGTAGCGCATCCACTGCGCCGGTTTGGTAATCACCACCAGATCAGTTGGGCAAAGCTTGAACATGTTGCCCCAATTTGGGGCGCTAGCATCCGGCGTCGCACCCAAGGCCACCGGCGCCTCGGGAGCACCGGGCCGAGGCAGGTAGCGCGGGTCGATGTAGTAACCGCTGCGTGGCCGACTGATCAGGTAGCCATCGTCACGCAGGCTCTCATAGACCAGCGCCACCGTGTTGCGCGACACGCCAAGCTGCTCCGACAGGCTGCGGCACGATGGCATCGGCTCATCCGCCAGGAACCGCCCGGCCAGAATCATGCTCACCAGCCCTTCACGCAGCTGCTCCTGCAGGCCACGATCAGCCGAAAAATCGATCAGGACACACTGTTCAATCACGCCGTTTCCCTCCGCTCGCCCTGGGGCGGCCCTGAATGCATCCGGTTGCGACATCCGGTGCAACCTCATGGCTTAGCACGCTGCAAACGCCATGCCGCCGAGTTGTCAGCGCGCCAGGCATCACCTGACCATCTGTCCCATCGGCGATGAAAATCTGGCTCTATCCGCTAACAGGCCATTGCCGTTAGAAGTGAAAAGGAGGGCGAAAAACATCGTTTTCAGCGCAGCGAACGCCACCTGGCACAGCGCTTGCGTTATCCGGAATGAACGTCACAGTGAGGTGAGCAGATGAAACATGCAGCAAAGGCAATAGCCACAGTTCTGGCCGGACTGGCCCTGACCGTTACCCTGACGGCGCAGGCCGCCGATCTGAAAGAGATCGAGGCACGCGGTACCCTGAAGGTAGCAACCGAAGACGACTATGCACCGTTTAACTTCATCACCGACGGCCAGCCCGACGGTTTCCACAAGGACATACTGGCGGAGCTGAAGAGCTACGCCACCAAGTTCAAGATCGACCAGAGCATACTGCCGTGGACCGGCCTGCTGGCGTCGGTCTCTGCCGGTCAGTATGACGTCGCTATCACCGGCGCCCTGGTCACCGACGAGCGCCTGAACGTGTTCGACTTCGTTGCCCCGGTGGCCTCGGCCCAGCACTACTACGTCAAGCGCAAGGGCGATGATCGCATCAAGTCCGTGGCCGATCTGAGCGGCAAGGTAGTTGGCGTGCAGGCCGGCAGCGCCCTGCTGGCCCGCCTGCCCGAGCTCAAGGCGATGCTCGAAGCCAAGGGCGGCAAACTCGGTGAAGTGGTCGAATACCAATCCTACCCGGAAGCCTACGCCGACCTGGCTAACGGTCGCCTGGACTACGTGATCAACGCCGTCATCTCGGTTAACGATCTGGTGAAAACCCGTGGCGACGTGTTCGAGAAGGGCCAAGCCGTCTCCGGCGGTGGTTTTGTCTCCTGGCCGGTACCGAAGAACAACCCGCAGCTGCTGGCGTTCCTCAACGGCTTCGTCAAGCACCTCAAAGAGACCGGCAAGCTGCACGAGCTGCAGGTCAAATGGTTCGGCGAGCCGTTTGACAACCTGCCGGATGGGGCCATCACTTCGGTCGAACAGTTCCACAAGCTGGCCAATCTGAAGTAATCCATGCGGGCCGTCCGCGGCCCGCTCTTTGCCGGCGGATGACAGTGCAGGACGCACCCCGCCGCCGGTTTATGACCACCCTCTTTTTCTGTCGCAGGAGGCGTTCCATGGATCTCAAGGCATGGCTGTTATTGCTGGAAGGGGCCTGGACCACCGTCTGGATCTCCGGGATAGCCATCATCATCGGTGTCTCGGCCGGTCTGCTTATCGCCATCATCCGTCGCCAGGCCATTCCGGTCGTCGATCAGCTGCTGGCGCTCTACATTAGCCTGGCGCGGGCGACCCCGCTGGTGACCCTGATGCTGTTCCTGTTCCTGTCGCTGCCGTCTATCGGCATCAACCTGAACAAAAACGTCGCCGCCATCCTGGCGCTGACACTGAATACCGCCGCCTTCAATGCCGAAATCTGGCGTTCGGCGCTGAACAACTTCTCTCGCGATCAGCGCGAAGCGGCCCATGCCGTTGGCATGACCGAGTGGGTGTTCTTCCGCCGCATCATGTTGCCGCAGCTGTTTACCGTCAGCCTGCCGGCGCTGGTCAACGAGATGTCGTTCCTGATCAAGGGCAGCCCGGCCATCGCCATCATCGGCCTGGTGGACCTGACCCGCGTCACCAACCGCATCGCCTCGGTGACCTATGAACCCCTGTACCCGATTCTGGGCGCCGGCCTGATCTACATGCTGATGATCGCCGTGCTCGTCAAGGCACAGAGCCTGGCCGAGCGTCAGGCGCGCCGTCTGGCCGTTTAAGGAGAGCCCATGAACGAATGGTCCATCATCTGGCAAGCCCGCGACACCTTCATCGCCGGCTTCCTCAAGACACTGCAGCTGTTCGGCATCGCCGCCGTCCTTGGCCTGCTGCTCGGTATCGTACTGCTCTACCTACTGGAAGGGCCGCTCAATCCGCTGCGTAAGGGGTTACTGCTGTTCATCAACGCCATGCGCACCGTACCGTTTCTGATCCTGGCCTACCTGCTGTACTACGGCCTGCCGCAGAGCGGTCTGCGCCTCAGTGCCGACACGGCCGGCCTGCTGGCACTGACGCTGTACCACGGCGCCTACTTCAGTGAAATCCTGCGCGGCCAGCGGCTGGTGATCCCCAAGGGGCTGATCGAGGCGGCGCTGGCCCACGGCTTCCGCCACCATCTGGTGTTCCTGCGCATCCTGCTGCCCAGCGTCATCATGAGCAGCCTGCCGCTGCTGGGTAACCAGCTAATCATCTGCCTCAAGGACACCGCCTTCCTGTGCATCATCACGGTGCGGGAAGTGACCGCCGCTGCCAACAGCGTGCAATCCACCTACTTCATCCCGATGAAAGCCTTCCTGGTCGCCATCCTGCTGTACTGGATCATCAGCCTGCTGATCGAATACGGCATCCGGCACCTGGCCCGCTTCGGCAAGCAACGAGGATTCAGCCATGTCTGACGTACCCGCGATTACCGTAAACAAGGTCTCCAAGCAGTTTGATAACGTCGAGGTGCTGCGCGACATCAACCTGACCGTCAACAAGGGCGAGGTGGTCAGCATCCTCGGCTCCTCCGGCTCCGGCAAATCGACGCTGCTGCGCTGCATGAACTGGCTCGAACAGCCGGATCGCGGCGCCATCTACATCGGCACAGAGCGCATCGGCATCGATGACCATACCCAGCAACCGATGGCCAACAAGCAGCTGGCGCAGCTGCGGCAGCGCGTCGGCATGGTGTTCCAGAGCTTCAACCTGTGGCCGCACCTGACGGTGCGCCAGAACGTCACCGAGGCGCTGATCCACGTCAAGAAGCTGCACCGTGACGAGGCCAACCAGATCGCCACCCGCCAGCTGGAGAAGGTCGGCATGCTGGAGAAGCAGCACAACTACCCCATCACCCTCTCCGGCGGCCAGAAGCAGCGCGTCGCCATCGCCCGTTCGCTGGCGATGAGCCCGGAGGTGATGCTGTTTGACGAACCGACCTCGGCGCTGGATCCGGAGCGGGTCGGCGAGGTGCTGACGGTGATGAAACAGCTGTCCCAGGAGGGCTACACCATGGTGGTGGTGACCCACGAAATGGAGTTTGCCCGCGCCGTCTCCGATCAGGTGGTGTTTCTGGAGAAAGGCAAGCTGATCGAACAGGCGCCGCCAGAGGAGTTCTTCACCCGGCCGAAATCCGAGCGCGTACAGCAGTTCCTGCAGACCGTGCGCCAGTAACGGCGTGGCCACCGACGGCCACCACCCCCTGGGGCATGTGGCCAGCGGATTGGCTGCTGCCCCAAGCCCCCTCTTTTCCATCTCCACCCCGACACAGGTCTGCTGCGGCCGGGTCAGTTGTGACGGCGTTGGCATGCCAACGCGAGCCAGTATTCACCGCAGTCACACATCGGACCAGCAGCTCCGCTGTGTGGCCGCGAAAACGTGAGCCTGGCGGCAACTTTGCTGTTTGCGCCCCCTCGCTGGTCACAAAACCACCCTGCGCCGATTGTCTCGATCCCGCCTGCTCGCTTGCAATCAGTGCCTGATGCCGCGGCATCAGAACACGGCCCGGAGATGGCAGCGCCTGCGACGGCTGCATGGCCGCCACGCCACGACGCTGTCCAGCCACCGGGTCACAACAACATTAGGAAGTGCACTTCGAACGAAGGAACAACAAACATGAAGAAACAATGGCTGGCATTGTCGGTGCTGGCGTCCATCTCGTATGGCGCCTGGGCCGGTGTGCCGGAAAACAACTCCGATATCATGCTGCAAGGGTTCCAGTGGACCTCTGCCTCCAGCTCGGCCACCTGGTATAACCAGCTCTCGGCGAATGCCGACGAGATCGCCAGCGCCGGCTTCAACATGGTCTGGCTGCCGCCGCCCTCCAAGGCCGGCTCGCTGGAAGGTTACCTGCCGGAGCAGCTCAACGACCTGAACTCCAAATACGGTACCGAGACCGAACTCGCCTCACTGATCAACACCCTGCACAACAAAGGGGTCAAGGTGCTGGCGGATATCGTCATCAACCACCGCAACGGCACCGGCAGCTGGTGTGGCTTTGTCAATCCGACCTGGAGCATGCAGGCCATCACCTCTGACGACGAAGCCTGGGGCGCCGCCGGTTCCAACTGTACCGGCCAGCGCGGCAACCCCGATTCCGGCGGTGGCTACGCCGCTGCACGCGATATCGACCACAGCCAGGGTTTCGTGCAGACCAGCATCAAAGACTGGATGAACACCACGCTGAAGGGCGTCGGCTTTGACGGCTGGCGTTACGACTACGTCAAGGGCTACAACGGCAGCTATGTCGGCATCTACAACAATGCCACCAACCCCTACTTCAGCGTCGGCGAATACTGGACCTCGCTGTGCTACAACGGTGAAGGCTGTGGTTCCGATGCCAACTACCCGGATGCGCACCGTCAGTTGCTGGTCAACTGGGTGAACGCCACCGGCGGCACCAGTGCCGTGTTCGACTTCACCACCAAGGGGCTGCTGAACAAGGCACTCTCCACCTACAACTATGCGGTGCTGAAGGACTCCAACGGCAAGCCGCAAGGTGCCATTGGCTGGTGGCCTTCGCACTCGGTGACCTTCGTTGACAACCACGACACCGGCCCGAGCGGCGCCTGTGGCTCTGGTCAAAACCACTGGCCGGTGCCGTGTGACAAGGTGATGCAGGCCTATGCCTACATCCTGACCCACCCGGGCGTGCCTTCTGTCTACTACACCCACTACTTCAACTGGGGACTCGGTAGCCAGATCAAGGCGCTGATGCAGCTGCGCAAGTCACAAGGCATCAACTCCAACTCCACCGTCACCATCGACCGCGCCGAACAGGGGCTGTATGCGGCCTACATCGGCGGCAAGCTGGCGATGAAGATGGGCAACGGCTCCTGGTCACCGAGCGGCAGCGGCTGGACGCTGGCGCAATCCGGCACCGACTGGGCGGTCTGGCAGAAGACGACCACCCCAACCACAGTGAAGCGCACCGTGCTGCTGGTGTATGGCACCACGGCCTCCGGTGAGGACATGTTCGTACGCGGTGGTATCGACCATACCTATGCCGCTAACAACTTAGGTCTGGCGTGCACCAGCAGCAACTACCTGTGCGCGATCCCGATTACGCACAACAACCTGCGCAACGCCACCACGGCGCCGTGGAAGGCCAACGACAACTACCTGGACTGGTACGGTGCCGAAGCGTCACAAAGCACCGCCGCCGTCGGCACCGCGATGGACTGGACCACCGATGTCTGGCCATCCAGCTGGGGGACGACGCGCACGGTTGCCGTCGACGGTTACGGTGTCGAACCGCTCAACACCTACGGTCAGCACTACTGGATGCTGGATGTGCAGATGGACTGCTCCAAGGCCGTGAACGGCCTCTGGTTCGAGTTCAAGACCTACATCAAGAACGGCGCCGGCTGGGAGGCGAACGTCAGCCAGTCTGGTACGCCGTACACCAGCGGTAACCATTTTGCCCAGTGCGGTAAGGTGAACGTGTTCCAGCGTGGCGTCAGCGCCCCGGTCAGCATTCGCGATTTCCCATGATCTGCTGCCGGTAAATAATCCAGGGCGCTACGGCGCCCTTTTTTATGCGCCGCCGGCGCGCGCGGTGCGTTGGCCGCAACGGGCAACGGGCTTGGCCCCACGGTGCGACCGGCCCCAGCCGGCATATTGAATAAAAACGTAATAAAAGCGGATTTTTGCCAAATGAGGCCATTCCATCAGCAAAACGGTTGCGCTAGCCTAGAGACTCAAAAAGCGCAAGGTGCCTGTTGGCACTGACAGACAGCGCCACCATCCCGCCCATCGGCGTTGTGACAGCCGCAAGTCAGGGGCGGTAGCCAGCGCGTTTGCCGAGCGTCGCTCGCTAATAGCCCTATTGAGTCCATATGTGCGCTAGGCGGTGATTATGCCGCCTATCCATCCGCCAGTGTGCTCCGCTGGAAAAAACTGTGCAGCGATAACGGGATCGGAGTGCCATCTCGACGAGCGTTTACGTGATAGATGGCAAGCAAGCTCACGATATATGGTATTTCGCCACTTAAAAAAGATTGTTATAGCGTAGGAGATGAATTATTAACTTCCGAATACTATTGAATTACATGGCTCTATTCTTTATGTCTTCGATTGCCCTGATGGGGGTGATAGTTTTAGTCTCTCTTTATGTATCAGACAAGCAGTCATTTAATACCCTTCTAGAAAACTTGGGCAACTTTGGCGGTTTCCTAGGTGGGATTGGAACTATTATAGCCGCAGCAGCCGCTGCTATTGGTGTAGATAGTTGGTTAAAGCAGCTAAGGGTCGGAAAATCAATTGTTGTCATTTGGGATGTTCAAGTTGCACTTAGGAAGGTTCATGCGGCTGAAATTACTTGGTACGTGTATGCATATCAAAGAAATGGCAACTTAGCAGAAAAGCATGAAGAAAACCTTTTGGATGCTATTGAATATCTTCGCAATTTAACCCATGAACTTGATGCCATCGTAATCAAAAATCAATTTGAGTGGGCAAATAAAGTGTCCACCATAGATCTTGCCTGGCGCGACATAAAGACCTATCTAATCAATCATCCAACACCAACAACTCCGCAAGAAATTATTGCTGAGCACACAAATCTCGCACCAAAAAACAATTACTTCTCAAAAGTTTATGAACATTACCTGGCACAGTTAGAAGCTTTAGAAAAAGATATAAAATAGTTAGCTATAACAAATAGTTTAAGTCGTTCGCTTCGCTCACTGGGACGCGCATAAAGCCGCGCGCCCCATAACTAAAGTGTTAGGCGATAGGAGATAATATGCCAATAGATAGATATGCGGTTCATGAGATCGAATACGAGGAGAGCTTTGTCGCGTTCCTTGATGTGCTTGGCTTTAAGCAAATGATTCAGTCTCAGAATAGAACTCAAATAAACAAGTATTTTGGAATTGTAAATTCAGCGATTGAATATCTAAATGACATACCCTCCAAAAGAGAGATTGGTTCTATCGTAATTAGCGATTCTGTAATTTTGACAGTTCCATGTAACGGCGATTCAGAAGAAAAACTCAATAAACTTCGACAACTATGCATTGCCGTTGGCTTAATACAGCAAAATTTGGCTGTGGAGGGCATTTGGTTAAGAGGTGCAATTTCTTGCGGTGACACGTACTTTAGCTCTTCTGATAATCAAATTGTTGGACCTGCGTATATCAATGCATATCTACTCGAAGAGCAGTTGGCTGTTAATCCAAGAGTAATCCTTGACAGTAAACTCATTCCTAAATTGGGTTATAGCAACGCATCAGAGCTAATTGATGACATAAATAAGTCTGATCAAGGTGGGCTAGGTTATAGTAATTGGGGGTCACGTATATTATTTGAGTGGACAGATCCTCGCGGTGGCTTGGTAACAGAAATTAATCAAGATTTACCGCTCTTTATTGACTATTTGTCTCCTCTAATTGAAGCTCGTAGCCATAATTCGATAAACAAGGTACTGAAACATATCCAGAAAAACATGTACTCAGACAGCCGTATTTATAGTAAATACCGATGGGTAGCTGATTACCTAAAAGCACTGTCGAAACGAGCTTACATGAATGACTATGAATTGACAGATGAGCAGCAATATAAGCTTGATACGCTGTAAAAAATCGCCTAACAATCTGTTTAAGAGTGATTCGCAACGCGTGGCATTTTTACTATGCGTTGCGTTTAGTGTTTAAGGTGGTATGCGGTAGCTTCTGTATTGCGTTGCTCACACCTTAACAGGGCGTTAGCTCTCTATTAGAGGTTATTGATAATGTATGAGATACATCCATCTGCTGCAGATAATTACAATTCAAAAGTAAATGCTCTAATAGAAAAGTTAACCTCAACTGGTAATAGCGTAAAGCAAAAAAAAGAATTCGAAACAGAAATTCATGTAAATGCGACCATAACAGATAAAGATATTATTGGTGATATAGAGGAAAAAATTAGTGATTATAGTGGCAAGGTAATAGGAAGATCATTCAGGCACAATGGCATTAGATACTCTCTGGAAAACGGACCTTATCAATCATTAGTAGAGTTATCTGAAAAAATACAAAGCCAACCATCATTCAGAGATAGATTAAGTAATGAATTTATTGAGAATAGCATTTTTGACTGGATTAAAAAATCCCATATCAATAATGAACAAAGCAAAGATTATATTTCACATTTAATTTCGCTAGCTAAGAAAAGTGTTCAAAAAATCACAATATATGTACCAATTGCAAATCTAGTTGTAGAGCAACCATTTTCATTTTGTGGCGTTATTGTCCGTAACCTTACACAAAAACTCATTGATAATATGACATCAATAAGTGATACAATTAAAAACGACGAACAAAGAGATGCGGCTAGACAATTTTTCCAAAAGTTTCGGCAAAAATATCAAGGTTACTCTGCAATTGAGATTAAATTGGAATGCGAGCCTACTTTTGCCAACAAATTGGCATTGATGACAGCGCAAAAGGTAACTAATTTTCTAGGTATATATTCTGGTGCACTTCTGTTACCTGACATCAAATGCTCATCCAAGATTCGAGGAATGGAACATATAGAACAATACACCGTTATATGCTTTACTGAATCGAATAAATATAATATTACTCAAGGCCTTTTTGATGTAGCATCATCTAGAACTTGGCAGATATCAAAGCAAGATCTAGATGTGTATAGTGATTGCGGCTTGGGAGTTTTATCTAAAATTGCAACTAAAGATAAACCTACAGAGTTTGAATCTTTAGTTTTAAATACAAGTATCCTTTATTCTAAAGCCGCTTTTTCAGCTGAACCACTTGAAAAGCTTGTATATATTTTATCTGCATTAGAAAGCACACTTCTTAAAAATGAAAATGAACCGATACAACAAAACTTAGCAGAACGACTTGCTATATTTTCATCGTCTGAACTGTCTGAAAGAAAATTAATTATAAAATTAGTTAAATCTGTATATAGTTTGAGATCAAGATATTTACATCATGGTCATAACTCACGAGAACTTGACGACATAAAACACTTTTTCCATAAAGTTTGGGTCTTTTATATTCTTTTGCTTGGCGCTACAACCAAATTTAATAGTAAAGCAGAATTTCTTGAAGCTATTGACGATCACAAACTGAGTTAACCGAGCTAACAAAAATTTAAAGTTGGAACCTAGACTTGCTCCGCTAATTTCCAACGTTATATTTAAGAAACGAGTCAACCTTTAAGGATTTGCTATGCAAGAGACAAGTTTATTGAGCATTATGATGAGCTGGGGTCCATTTATTCTTTATTACTTACCCGCGCTAATACTTGCTTACTATGTACACCAAGATGCCAAAAATAAAAATGAGCTAGCGTTGAACGTTCCACCATTAGCTTGGGGGTTGATCTGCATAGTTTCTGGCGTGCTCGGTGCGTTAGCATATTGGGTGATGAATAATTCAAACTTGAATCCTAATCGAGATCATGGGTCATTAAAAATATAACAAATTGCCAAACACCATTACGGCCGGGAAACGGCCTCCACTGGATGCGCTTACGTGCGCCGTTTAGCCCGTAGGTGCGTATATGGACCTAGGGCGCATAAAGTCGCTCGCCCCATAACTAAAATGTTGAGAGTCATAAACATGGGCACATCAATCGTCGTTATTTTTTCCGTCATTGCAGCCCGTAGGTTGGGCTGAGCTTGCGAAGCCCAACGTTTACCGAGCCGCTAACGGCTTTTATAAATTAACACTGCTGATTATTAAACCGACGATTACTGTTAGCCCATGGTATTGAACTTAACCGCAGCAAACGTTGGGCTTCATTTCATTCAGCCCAACCTACGTGCTGTTTTAATTCATGCGTGCGATTACGCTTCGCTAATCGCACCTACTGATCTTGCTGAATACAGCGATGCCACCACTGTGGATTAAATGGTGCGTCAAATGCCAAATCCATCACCATTCAACATATATTTTGTATAAGGACTTACATGAAAAAAATCAATATTATGCTTTTGTTAATGGTTAGCTTTTTCTTGACCGCTTGCGCAACCAGCCTAACCCCGCAAAATCTTGAAAACGTGAAAACTGTTGGCGTAATTGATAACTTCCCTGATACGCCACGCTATAACGTTGTTGGGACAACCATCTTCAATAATGAATATGATAAAATAGATGACAAAACATATAAGGCATTATTAGAAAAAACCGTTGTCGAGCGGCTCACCGCCAAAGGTTTCAAGGTATCCATTATTGATAAAAAACAGAGCAATAACTATGACATGATAATCGAGCTTGTACCTCGGGATCTCTATCAAACACCCGAAACCTTTGGTTATGGTCTAAATCAAAGATCCTTCCTCGGTGTTCGCATGCCCGCCTTCACTTATGTCTCATTAAATGTTGTTCCCTATATTCAAGGTAAAGTCATGTGCGAGGCATGTTATGCCGCCAATATAACCAGCCTGAAAATAGGCGACTTGCCAAATAGCTGGCAAGCTTTAAACAAACAACATCAGGATATAGCTAGAGATGCCATGAATGACAACATAGTCAAAGGCGTGAACGAAGTCATGATAAAAATGGGCCTTTGATATAACCTGACACACTCACATCGTGTATTTCACCGTGCACACCCTGGCCAAGCAAACATATTCAAAGCCTGGCTGATTAATGGCATGCAATATAGTCATTTCGTTTAGGGCCGTAGGGCGCAATAGCGTAGCGTATTGCGCCCTACTTGCTTAATAACGGGCAGAAGTTATGCCACCATCTCGCAAATAGCCCTCTCAATTCAGATCGAACTTTAATGACACATTGAATAAAACTGGAGATCATTATGTCCTGTATTTTTTGCGATATCGTCGCCGGTAAATCACCTTGCCATAAAGTGTGGGAAGATGCGGCGCACTTAGCGTTTTTGTCAATATTTCCCAACACTCAGGGCGTCACGGTTGTCATTCCAAAAGCACATCATTCCAGCTATGCATTCGATTTACCCGATCAGGTATTAATCGAACTGATGCTGGCCACTAAAACCGTGGCGAAATTGCTCGATGCCAAACTCGAAGATGTCGGCCGCACCGGCATGATTTTCGAAGGCTTCGGCGTTGATCATGTCCACGCCAAATTATTTCCGATGCATGGCACCGCGAATATGGCGCAATGGCGACCGATTGAATCGAATGTTGATCGCTATTTTCACCAGTATGCCGGGTATCTCTCATCCCATGATTACCAGCGTGCAGACGATGCCGAGCTGGCATTACTAGCCCAGCACTTGCGCGAATAAATTCCATCACGTGTAACACGCCACGCGATTAAACCAGCCGTATGTCAATATGAAAAAAGAATTGGAAGTACTGCTGACTGATCTGGCATTGGCATATGCACAGTCGGATATCAAACAATATTGTGCTCGGCATCATGTGCAATGGCATTACGAACTGCTGACTTCGCCGCTCGTCGCCAATCGACCCTTGATTGTCGGATTTAATTGGGGCGCTCGCGCCGACTATGTTTTCAATGCTCCTACCTGCATTAATGCCGAAAATTTCCTGAAACAGGATTTGGCCTCGTTGCGCAGGGTTGTGCCGTATTTATCGCGTTTTCTGGGCGACGACGAATTAACGGCGATCAGCCAGAGCAATATTTGTTTTTTCCGTTCACAACGGGCATCACAAATCTCTACCCATGATCTCCAGTTGTGTCAGCCGATCTTTGCCCGCTTGGTCGCAATATTAAAACCCTCTTACCTCATTGGCTTTTCCGCACAGCTAAAAGCCAGCCTGTGCCAGCAGGATCTGCTGGAAGATATCCAGACTACTGCTATCCGTTGGCAATCGGGTACCAGGACGCTCACTTACACAGCCTGCAAGGCGTATTTAAAAGGAGTTGGTCGGATCTATTTTTTGCCACATCCGAACTATCCTCTGCCCCGCGCCGCACGCGAGCAGGCCTGGGCATTCTGCTTTGCCAATACGCATTCATCCCTCGCACTTGAGGCATCAGCACCTGACCAGAACGCCCAATGAAACACAAGACATACCAATTGATGATCCCTGCCGACGTGCCGCCGGCACCACAACATATTGTGGCCGGCGGCGTGGTCGAGACCGAAAATCCGCCGCCGATCCCGGATACCAGTATCAATACCGTGCTGCCGCCAAACTATATCCAGGCCGAGCTGGACGCGCTGACGACGCCTCTGGAGCGGCAACCGGGCTGGGTCGTCACCACCTTGCATCTGGTGACGTTCTGGTTGCCACTGCTGATGATTTGCTTCGTGCTACTGCTGTTGGGGTCGTTCACACCGTTCCGCTTCTGGGATCTGCTGCTGACGGTACTGATCGCTGGCATCGGCTTGCTGGGTGCCTACCTGCTGCTCATCAGCAACCTGTTGCGGCGTAAAAACACGGACACGACGCCTTGAACCGCCGTCGTTACTGGCTAAATCAGACAGCCGGGGTGGTGTTGCTCGCCGCTTTGGCCTACGTCGGCTATGGCTGGCTGGGGGCCGGCACGCGCACCACCCATTTATGTGAGGCCATCACGCCCGGTATGTCGTACGGTGCACTCAACCAGTTTGCCGATAGCCATGGCCTGCGCCGTGCCAGCGAGCGCGACGGCGTTGCCACTTTGGTCGAACATCGCAGTTTCGGTCGTGCTGGTTGTCAGGTGACGCTGCAAGCCGGGCGGGTGATCGCCAGCGCCCCCGCCGTCAACGACTAGCGGAGGCGCTGGCGGCCAGGCTTAGTCCCGATCGATGGCGAACGCGGACCAGGCCTGGCGGGTGGGCATCACTTCGACGCGGTTGATGCAGATGTGGTCCGGCAGCGTGGCGATGTAGAACATCTGTTCGGCGATGTCCTCGGCCGACAGCGCCGTGGTGCCGCGGTACAGGCGATCCGACGCCGCCTGATCGCCCTTGGTGCGCACCAGGGTGAATTCGGTCTCGGCGATGCCGGGGGCCAGATCGGTGACGCGCACGCCGGTGCCCAGCAGGTCGCAGCGCAGGTTGTAGCTGAACTGTTTGACGAATGCCTTGGTGCCGCCGTAGACGTGGCTGCCCGGATAGGGCCACTGGCCGGCGATGGAGCCGATGTTGATGATGCTGGCGCCGGCACCGGTGGCGATCAGCGTCGGCAGCAGCGCATGGGTGACGTTGACCAGCCCCTTGACGTTGGTGTCGATCATGGTGTGCCAGTCGGCCAGATCCACCGACTGTGACGGATTCGGCGACAGCGCCAGCCCGGCATTGTTCAGCAGACACTTCACCTGACGGAACGCGGCCGGCAGCGCCGCCACCACCGCCTTGACGGCCTCGGCATCACGCACATCGAGGGTGGCATAGTGCACCGGCACCTGGGCGCCCAGCTCGTCGGCCAGCGCCTGGAGGCGATCCTCACGCCGTCCGGTGATCACCACCCCCCAGCCGGCGGCGGCGAAGCGCCGCGCCGCAGCGCGACCAAAACCCGAGGTAGCTCCGGTAATAAAGACGATATCGGTCATCTGGTACTCCTTGTCCCTGTTCGAAAAATTCCCGTCTGAGGCTGCCAGCCTAGCGCAACAGCACCCATAACGACATCAACATCAGCAGTGGCGCCACGCCACGGCGAAAGCCTTGTGGCCGGTAGCGGCGAAACAGCCACTGCCCTAACTGATTCCCCAGCAACGATGGCAGCAGCATCAGCGCCGCCATGTGCCACACCTCGGCCCCGAGCAGGCCGCGGCAGCCGAAACCCAGCAACACCGCCGCGCTGCACAGCGCAAAAAACAGGATTGCCGTCGCACGCTGCGCCGCCGCCGGCAGCGGCTGGTTCAGCAGGTAGACCATCAGCGGCGGGCCACCGGCCGAGGCGGTGGTCATCGCCAGCCCGGAGGCGATGCCGGCACTGACGGCAAAGCGCCGCGCCAGCGCCGGCAGCGGCCGGTTCAACAGCAGCAACAGGCCACCGAGCAGCGAGATGCCGCCCACCAGCTGCGCCATCACCCCGGCTGGCAACCAGCTGACGACCCAGAGGCCGACCGGCAGCGCCAGCAACATGCCCAGCAGCAGCCGGCCGAGCAGCGGACGGTGGCAGTGGCGCGCCGCCTCGCGCAGCAGCCCGAGGCAGCAGGCCAGATCGAGCAGGATCGCCGTCGCCAGCGCCGCCTGGGGGCTCAGCAGCAGGTTCAGGCCGAGCACGACGATCACCGCGTAGCCAAAACCGGCAAACCCCCGCACCACTCCGGCCAGCAGGGCCAACATCGCCGCAGCAAGCATGTGCTTCTCCCGTCGCGTCCTGTCATCTGTCCCCACTCTACGAGCCGGCCGCGCCCGGCCATAGAGCCAGATCGCCGCCCCGCATGGGACACAACCCGGCGCCGGCTGACCACGACAGACGTGCTGCCGCGCAGCATCTGACACGGCGACCGCCGACAACTGGCTCTACCGGTGGCCGCGCCAGCTTCTTAGTCTGGAGCCACTGGGGGAAGAGTGATGACCCCCGTTATGGACCGTCATGCCGACGGGCTTGCACAGTGCGGAGCGCTTCCGCGCCGTCGCCGGGCATGGCACCACTCACCGGACACGAGGACAACTCAATGAATCAGGCACTCTCATGCGAACTGGCCACCAGCAATGGCGATGTCTATGACCTGGATCGGGCGTATGTATTCCACTCCTGGTCGGTACAGAGCGCGCTCAAGCCGCTGGTGATCGCCGGTGGCGCCGGCTGCCGGCTGTGGGACTACGACGGCAAGACCTACCTCGATTTCAGCAGCCAGCTGGTCAACACCAACATCGGCCACCAGCACCCCAAGGTGATCGCCGCGATACAGGAACAGGCCGGCCAGCTGACCACCATCGCCCCGGCAACCGCCAATCTGGCACGCGGCGAAGCGGCCAAGCGCATCGTCGAGCGGGCGCCGGAGGGCTTTAACAAGGTGTTCTTCACCAATGCCGGCGCCGATGCCAATGAAAATGCCATCCGCATGGCCCGCCTCTACACCGGCCGCGACAAGGTGCTCTCCGGCTATCGCTCCTACCACGGCAACACCGGTGCCGCCATCGTCGCCACCGGCGACTTCCGCCGCCTGCCGAACGAATATGCCCGTGGCCATGTCCACTTCTTCAACCCCTACCTGTATCGCAGCGAATTTGCGGCCAGCACCGAGGCCGAAGAGTGCAGCCGGGCGCTGGCCCACCTGCGCCGCATCATCGAGTGCGAAGGCCCCGCCTCCATCGCCGCCATTCTGATGGAGAGCATCCCCGGCACCGCCGGCGTGCTGGTGCAGCCGGCCGGCTACATGCAGGGCGTGCGCGCCTTGTGTGACGAGTTCGGCATCGTGCTGATCCTCGACGAAGTGATGGCCGGTTTCGGCCGCACCGGGCGCTGGTTTGCGTTTGAACACTTTGGCATCCAGCCGGATCTGATCACCTTCGCCAAGGGGGTCAACTCCGGTTATGTACCGGCCGGTGGCGTGCTGATCTCCGATCCGATCGCCGAGTTCTTCAACGACCGCTACTTCCCGGGCGGCCTGACCTACTCAGGCCACCCGCTGGCGATGGCCGCCATCGTCGCGACGCTGGATGCGATGGCCGAAGAGCAGGTGGTGGAGAACGCCGCCGCCATCGGCGCACAGGTGCTGGGCCCCGGCCTGCAGGCGCTGGCCGCCAAGTACCCGCTGATCGGCGAAGTGCGCGGTCTGGGGGTGTTCTGGGCGCTGGAGCTGGTTGCCGATCCGGTCAGCCGCACGCCGCTGCCGGCCGCCACCATGGCCGCTATCAAGAGCCAGCTGATCGCCGAAGGCCTGCTGCCGTTTGTGGTCGACAACCGCATCCACGTGGTGCCGCCGTGCACCATCAGCGCCGATGAGGTGCGCGAAGGGCTGGCGATCCTCGACAAGGTGCTGGGCCAGCTGGTCTGAATCCACAACCGACGCACAGCGGCACAAACAACAAGGCTCCCGCAGGAGCCTTGTGTTTTAGCGCGCCAGCACTCAGAAGCCATACTCCCAGGTCAGCGCGAAGGCCACCGCTTCCGGGCGGTAGTTACCAACGTTCAGCAGGTAGAGGCGTTTGTTGAAGTCTTTATTCAGCAGGCCGAGCAGGTTGTAGCCATTGACGCCGAAACGGCCATAGTCGCGACTCTGGTAGCGCAGGCCCAGATCGAGGAACGCCGCCAGTCGGGTGGAATCGAAGTTACCGGGATCGGTCAGATTGGTGGCCGACGAGTTCGGGTTGTTCAGTCGCGCCGCATTGGTCTGCGCTATGATGTCCTCCGCCCCCGGGTAGCCCCAGAACAGCCGCAGATCGCTGTTGAGCTGCCACTGCGGCGCCAGTTGCCAGTGGGCATAGAGCTTGGAGATGTGGTTGCTCCAGTTGTTCAGATCGTTGCCATAGCCGAGGTGGGACGCGGTGATCCGCGTCGAGCCACCGGCGGCCAGATTGAAGTCATCCAGTTTGCTCCAGGCGTGGGAGAGCCCCAGTTGCAGGCTCTCCAGCTGGTAGTTCAGCTCAAACTCGGCACCGCCATATTTGAAGTCGCCCACCGGCTGGGTACGCAGCGTGTTGAAGTTGATGCCCAGCAGCTCGGCGCGGTTGTAGAAGCCGGTCAGCGTCAGGGACAGCGCCGGCGACAGGCGCCGATCGTAGATCAGCTCGGCGCTGTCGAGTTGTTCATCCTCGGCACTTTCGCCAGCCTGATGCTGGGCCCGCAGCTCCTCGGCATTGTTCTTGCGCAGTGAACGGCTCAGGATCGCCTTGACGGTATCCTGTTCGCTGACGCTGGCCACCCAGGCCAGCCGTGGCGACCACATCCAGCCGGTGTACTGATCCTTGTCGGCGCGCAGGCCGGCAAACTGCGTCAGCCAGCTGTTCAGCTGCCACTGATGCTCGCCAAACACCCCCACCGCCAGCGTGCTCCACGGCTCCATCTCGCCCAGCACCGAGGAGTACGGCTGGTCATAGCCGGGGCTCGACAGCCCCCAGCGCGAAAATGTCAGCTCACTGCCGAACGCGGTGGCGTGGCGAGCGTTGTGGTTCCAGTTCAGCGTGCCGCGCAGCTGGTACTCCTCCTCGCGGTGGTTCTCCGGCTCGTGGTCAATTTGATACAAATTCCACAACTCGCGCACATAGACGGTGGTGTCATAGCCGCCCTTGAGCTCGAACCAGCGTCGATCATCCAGCAGCCACTGGCGCGAGAAATCCAGGCTCAGCTGCTGATAACCGACACCGCCGGTGGCGTAGCTGGACTGCGGTGTCCCCGGCGCGCCTGAGCCATTCGGCTTCGCGTACAGCAGCTTGTGCTCCCAGGTCAGCTGCTCACCGCCCTGGGTGTAGCGCAGCCAGGCATTGAAATCCTGTTTCTGGTAGTGGGCATGCAGCTTCATCTTCGGCCGGTCGTGGAACGCCGCGTGGTTGTTCGCCACGCTGAACGGTACCGGCTCGCCGGCGGTCACGCTATCGCCCCAGACCGTGTTGCCGCTCAGGCCGTAGATCAGCGGCGAGGCATCGCTACCGGCACCCTGGTACTGGCTGATGCCGCCATACAGCCAGAGCCCGTGCTCGCCGCTGTCATCAAAGGCATGGGTCTGGCGAAACTCGGCGGCGCGGTACTGCTCGCCCTCGCCCCACTGCAGTTTGACGCCGTCGGCAGCATGGTCGCTGAAGGTGTCGGTCTGGATATTGATCACCATGGAGACGGCGCCGGGGCCATACACCACAGAGCCGGGGCCGCGCACCACATCGATCTTGCGAATATCGCCGAGCAGCGGCATGTCGCGTTCCGACAGCGCGCCGAAGTGGGTCTTCTCGTTCAGCACCCGGCCATTGACCACCAGTAGGTACTTGTCATCGCGATCACCGATCAGGCCGCGCATGCCCATGTGCGGCGCCTCCCAGTGGTGTGGCAGATAGTGGAAATTGGGGACATAGATTTCCAGCAGATCGAACAGGCTGCGCGCCCCCGCGTTGTCGATCATGCGCCGGTCGATGGTGGTAATCGACGCCGGCATACGCCGGGTGGCGGTCGGCGTCAACGTGGCCGAGCCATCAACCTGAACACGCATCAACTGCTCCAGATCCATCTGCAGCAATTCGTCACCCAGCACCGGTATTCCCAACCCGCTGACCAAGACCACTCCGACAGTCCAACGCCACGCCGCCATCCTCAGCTCCCTGCCCAATCCAGTCGCTCCTGACCGTTATAGCCTATCCCAATCAGTGCACCGGCTTCTGGCAACCGGCATGCACCCAGCCTGTGATCCGGCGCCGTCAATAGATCCTTATGAGCCCAAATTTCAGTGCGGAATTTCGTCAGCCTTTGAACTGGCTCGCGCTGCCGCAACCCCACGCGAGCCCTCGGCGCCGAGATGCTTTATAAGTAGCCATCAGGAGCTCGCATCCGGGCAGTAGTAGAGGCAGGGAGCAAGATGGTCAGGCAGCATCCGGTGACGAAACGGAGCAGACGGGGCTCGCCGCTGGGCGGCATCCTGTTGCTGGCCTGCAGCTGCCTGCTCCTCGCCACAGGCGCCAGCCTGCGCAGTGAAAAACTCAAAGCGGCGTATGTCTTCAACTTCCTCAAATTCACCCATTGGCCTGCCACACCGCGCACCAAACCGGTACTGACCCTCTGTCTGGCCAATGCCGACAGCGCGCTGGAAGAGGCGTTCTCGACCCTGGATGGGCGTCAGGTCAACGATCAGCGCATCTCGGTCTATCGCCTGGCCAGCCTCAAGGAGGCAGCCGGTTGCCAGGTGTTCTATCTGCAACAGGGCGGCGCCCCGATCTCGCTGCACCAGCTGAGCCGGCGCAACCCGGGCCTGCTGACCATCGGCGATGACGAAAATTTCCTGCAGCAGGGCGGCATCATTCAGCTGGTCGAAGAGCAAAACCGGCTGCAGTTCGATATCAATCTGACACAGCTGCAACAGGCCGATTTCAATATCAGTGCCCAACTGCTGAAGCTGGCACGTAACGCGAGGAGCAGCGCTCAATGAAGTGGATAGCCAAGGCCCCGCAGCGGCCCCATCCGATACGTTGGGCCCTCTGGCGCCGCGCCTCGCTGGCACGCAAGACCAATCTGGTGGTGGGTCTGGTCTGCGGCCTGGCGTTGACGCTGTTCGCGCTGGCGTTCCTGCCACAGCAGTACCACCTGCTGTATAGCCAAAACCGTACCGCGCTGGAGGTGCTGGCACGCAGCGTCGCCATCAACAGCGCCGCCGCCGTCGCCTTCCAGGATCGGGAGTCGGCGCGTCAGACGCTGATGTCGCTGCAGGCCGCGCCGCAAGTAGTGTATGCCACCATCAACCTCGAGCATGGTGGCGAGCTGGCCCACTATGATGGCAAACAGGGACGGCTGGTCGATGGCGAGACCATGCTGCGGATGCCCATCCAGGTACAGAATGAAACCCTCGGCTGGCTGGAGATCCACGCCCGGACCGATGCCATCGATGCCCTGATCCGCGAGAGCCTGCTGCTGGCGCTGGGCATCGGCCTGCTGGCGCTGGCACTGGCGGTTGCGCTGGCGCGCTGGGCGGCCAATGTGCTGGTGCGGCCGCTGAACCAGCTGGCCAGCATCGTCGGCACCATAGCCCAGAACAAGGATTACAGCCTGCGCGCCGAGGTGGGCGACAATCAGGACGAGACCCGCGCGCTGTCGCTGAGCTTCAATGACATGCTGAGCCAGATTGAGCAGCGCGAGCGCATCCTGGAGCAGCACCGCGACCATCTGGAGCAGATTGTCTCGCTGCGTACCGTGGATCTGGTGCAGGCGCGCGATGCCGCCGAGGCCGCCAACCGCGCCAAGAGCGAGTTTCTGGCGATGATGAGCCACGAGATCCGCACCCCGCTCAACGGCGTCATCGGCATGACCGATCTGCTCTCCGCCACCCGGCTCGACGAGAAACAACGCCGCTTCGTGCGCATCATCCGCCGCTCCGGTGAAGATCTGCTGACCATCAGCAACGATATCCTCGACTTCTCGAAAATCGAGGCCGGCAAGCTGGAGCTGGATCGCAGCCCGTTCAACCTGAACCTGCTGCTGGAAGACCTGGTGGAACGCTTCGCGCCGGTCGCCCACGGCAAGGGGCTGGAGATCCTCTGTGCGCCCCCGCTGCACCCGTTGCAGCTGATCGGCGACAGCAAACGGCTCAGCCAGGTGCTGACCAATCTGCTGGGTAACGCCATCAAGTTCACCGAAAAAGGCCAGGTGGTGCTGCGCGTCGAATTGCTGCATCAGGATGGCTACCACGCCCAGTGCCAGTTCAGTGTCCAGGACACCGGCATCGGCATCGCCGCAGAGCGCCAGTCCCAGCTGTTCCAGGCCTTCATGCAGGCGGACAGCTCGACGACCCGTCGTTTTGGCGGCACCGGTCTGGGGCTCGCCATCTCGCAACGGCTGATCCAGCTGATGCAAAGCCGCATCGAGGTCATCAGCCAACCCGGTGCCGGCAGCGAGTTCTTCTTCACGCTGAACCTGCCGATGCAGGCGTTGAACCGCCAGCCGCTCACCCACCCGCAACTGAGCCAGTTGAAGGTGCTGCTGGTCGACGATAACCCGACCAATCTGGAAATCCTCACCCACCAGCTGACGGCCTGGCACTGCGAACTGGCGCTGGCGCAAAGCGCCGAACAGGCGATGACACTGCTGCAGCAGGCGATCATCGTCGGCGCCCCCTACGCCATGGTGATCACCGACATGATGATGCCGATGCAAAACGGCAGCGATCTGATCCGCCGCATCCAGCAACACCCCGGGTTGGCAGCGATGCCAATCCTGCTGCTGAGTTCGGCCGGCACCGACCGGCCACTGGATGCCTGCCTGGTGCCGGAACGTTGCCAGGTGCTGACCAAGCCGGTGCGCCAGTCCGATCTGTACAACGCCATGGTGCAGGGCCTGTCGTGGCGCGATAAGCCTGCCGCGCTCGATGTGACGCCAACGGCGCAGCCGAACAACAGCACATTACCGTCCCTGCCGTTGCGCCTGGTCGGCCGCGTGCTGCTGGCCGAAGACAATCTGGTGAACCAGGAGGTCGCGCTGGCGATGCTGGAGAACCTGGGGCTCGGTTACGAGACGGTCGGCAACGGTGCCGATGTGCTGGAGATCCTCGAGCGGCAGCAATTCGATCTGGTGCTGATGGATTGCCAGATGCCGATCATGGATGGCTTCCAGGCCACCCAGGCCATCCGCGCTCGCGAACAGGCGCAGCACGCCCCTCATCTGCCGGTGATCGCGCTGACCGCCAATGCCGTCGCCGGTGATCGCGAGCGCTGCCTGCACGCAGGGATGGATGACTACCTCGCCAAGCCGTTTACCCAGGAACAGCTGACCACGCTGTTGAGCCGCTGGCTGCCGGCAGAGGATCTGCCGCCAGCGCCGGTCGAGGCCGCCATTGCCCCACGCGAGGAGGAGTCCGGCGAACTGCTCGATCAGCGGGCGCTGGAGAGCCTGCGCCTGCTGCGCCCCGGCCTGCTGCTGCGCGTACTGGATGTCTGGCTCGAAGAGTCACCGCAACTGCTGGCCCAGCTGCAACGGGCACAGCAACAACAGGATAACGAGGGGCTGCGGCGCGCTGCCCACTCACTGAAAAACAGCGCCGCCAATGTCGGCGCCCGTCAGCTGTCCCAGCTGTGCCAGCAGCTGGAGCAACAGGTACGCCAGAGTCCACAACAGAATCTGCAGCCGCTGCTGACAGATATCGAACACCACTTTATGCTAGCCAGAAATGCCATCGACGCCTGCCGTCGCCAGGAGTGCTCATGAGCGAATGCCTCTCTTCACGGCCCAGAGTCCTGATTGTCGACGACGAATTCAGCGCCCGGTTGATCATGCGCGCCACCCTCGAAGAAGCCGGTTTTGACGTTGATGAAGCCGGTACCGTCGCCGAGGCGTTGCAGCACTTTCACGCCCGGACGCCGGATCTGATCATCCTCGACGTCTTGTTACCGGATGGCAACGGCATAGCGCTGTGTGCCACGCTGCGCCAACTACCACAGGGCCACACGCTGCCGATCGCCATGGCCACCGGCCTCGACGATATCCACTCGATCCAGCAAGCCTTCCAGTCCGGCGCCACCGATTTCATTACCAAACCCATCAGCTGGGGCACGCTCGGCTACCGCGTGCACTACCTGCTACGCGCCCACCGCGCGTTCGAAGAGCTGGCAATCAGCGAAACGAAGAACCGCGCCCTGCTGTCGGCACTGCCGGACCTGTTGTTCCTGATCCGCGACGATGGCCTGATCATCGATCGGCTGGCCGGCACCGAGGCGCCGGATTGGGCCGAGTGGGATCTGCAGCCCGGCGCCAATCTCGACGGCCACCCCAGCGCCGTGGTAGCCCAGATGCTGCGCCAGGAGATCCTCGGCGTCCTCGGCAGCCAGAACCCGAAGGCGGTGGAGATTGCGCTGCCGCGCAATGCCCACGGCGTCTGTTGGGAAGCGCGCATCCTGCCACGCAGCGAGCACGAGGTGCTGCTGGTGCTGCGCGACATCTCGCAGCGCAAGCAGATGGAGAACCAGTTGCGCCTGTCGGCACGGGTGTTCGAGTCCAGCAACGAAGCCATCATGATCACCGACAGCCGCAACCGCGTCATCTCGGTGAACCCGACGTTCGAAACCATCACCGGCTTCAGCGAGGCCGAGGTGCTGGGCCGTGAACCGCGCCTGCTCGGTGCCGGGCAAGAGACCCGCAGCCTGTATCGCAACCTGTGGGCGCTGCTGTACGAAAACGGCGCCTGGCAGGGCGAATTGCTGGATCAGCGCAAGAATGGCGAGGAGTACCCGGTGTGGATCTCCATCAGCCTGGTGCGTGACGGCAACGGCGATCCGGAATACCACATCGCCAGCTTTGCCGACATCACCGACCGCAAACGTCAGGAAGCCCAGATCGAGCACCTGGCGTTCCACGATGTGCTGACCGGCCTGCCGAACCGGCGCCTGCTGACCGACCGCATCCAGGTGGCGATCTCTCAAGCCCAGCGTGACAACGATGGTCTGGCGCTGCTGTTCATCGACCTCGACCGTTTCAAGACCATCAACGACTCGCTCGGCCACCAGATCGGCGACCAGCTGCTGCGTGAAGTCGGCCGCCGCCTGAACCACTGGGTGCGCAGCGGCGATACCGTCAGCCGGGTCGGCGGCGATGAATTTATCGTGCTCTGCCCCGGCTGCAGCTCGATGGAAGATGCCGCCCTGTTGGGTGAAAAGCTGCTGGAGGCCCTCGGCGCACCGTACGAGTTCGACGGCAAACAGCTGGTGATTACCGCCAGTATCGGCATCGCCCTCTACCCGGATAACGGCAGCGACGCCAACACCCTGATCGGCAATGCCGACGCCGCCATGTATCTGGCCAAGGAGAACGACCGCAACAACTGCCAGTTCTACTCACCGGATCTGAATGCCCGTAACCTCGAGCGCCTGCAGATGGAGCTGAGGCTGCGCCAGGCGCTGGAGAACAACGAGTTCGTGCTCTTCTTCCAGCCGCAGATCGATGCCCGCAGTGGCGAACTGGTCGGCGCCGAGACGCTGATTCGCTGGCAGGACCCGCTGCACGGCCTGATCCCGCCGGGACGCTTCATTCCGCTGGCCGAAGAGACCGGCTTGATTCAGGTGATTGGTGAATGGGTGCTGGCCGCGGCCTGTGAGCACCTGGCGCGCTGGGAACGCCTCGGCCTGCCGCCGCTGACGCTGGCGGTCAACCTGTCGGCGCGCCAGTTCCGCCAGCCCAACTTTGTCGAACACCTGATCGAAACCACCAGCCGCAGCGGCATCGATCCCGCCCGCCTCGAGCTGGAACTGACCGAAAGCATGCTGATGAAGGACATACCGCAGACCACCGGCAAGCTGCAGCAGCTCAAGGCCCGCGGCTTCCGCATGTCGGTGGACGACTTCGGCACCGGCTTCTCCAGCCTCAACTACCTGCGCCACTTCCCGCTCGACGTGCTGAAGATCGACCAGTCGTTCGTGCGAGAACTGTTTGAGGATGAGGCGGCCCTGGCGATTATCGACTCCATCATAGCGCTGGCCCGTGCCCTCGGCATGCGCACCGTCGCCGAAGGGGTCGAGACGCCGCAACAGCGGCAGATCCTGCAAAGCCACGGCAGCGACACCCTGCAGGGCTACCTGATTGCCAAGCCGCTGCCGGAAGCCGAGTTCCTCGCCTGGCGCCGCAACTACCAACCCGCCCACCGCGGCAAGAACGCCGACGGCGAATAAAAAACCACGGGGCCCGCAGGCCCCGTGGTTTTGTTGCTGTTGATCAAGCGCGTAACAGCGCGAGGATTTCGGCGGTCTTTTCCTGCATCAGTTCGCTGTCGCCGCGCGACTCGACATTCAGCCGCACCACGGGTTCGGTGTTCGAGCTACGCAGGTTGAAGCGCCACTCCGAGAACTCCAGGCTGATGCCGTCGGTCTTGTCGAAGCTGTGGGCGCCATCCCAATAGGCTGACAACACCCGGGCCATCGCCTCATCCGGCGCACTCAGCTTGCTGTTGATCTCGCCGGAAGCCGGATAGGCCGCCATGCGTTCGGCCACCAGCGCCTTGAGCCCCTGTCCCTTGACGCACAACAGCTCGGCCACCAGCAACCACGGGATCATGCCGCTGTCGCAGTAGGCAAAATCGCGGAAATAGTGGTGGGCACTCATCTCGCCACCGTAGACCGCATCCTCTTCGCGCATGCGCTCCTTGATAAACGCATGGCCGGTCTTCGACAGCACAGGCACACCGCCGGCCTGGGAGACCACCTCTATGGTGTTCCACGACAGGCGCGGATCATGGATGATGCGTGCCCCCGGCTGCTTCTGCAGGAACGCCTCGGCCAGCAGACCGACGATGTAGTAGCCCTCGATGAAGCCGCCGTCGGCATCAAACAGGAAGCAGCGGTCAAAATCGCCATCGAAGGCGATGCCCATGTCGGCACCGTGAGCGCGCACCGCCTGCGCCGTGTCGTCGCGACACTCCGGCAGCAGCGGGTTCGGAATGCCATGCGGGAAGTGACCATCCGGCTCATGGTGCAGCTTGATGAACTGCACCGGGATTTGCAGCGCGGCAAAGCGCGCCTCAAGGGCGTCGATCACATGGCCGGCGGCACCGTTACCGCTGTTCACCACCAGCTTCAGCGGGGTGAAGTTCGCCGGGTTGATATAGCCCATCAGGTGGTCGACATACGCGTCCAGCACACTGATACGTTGATAGCGCCCGCGTTTGGCCGGGTCCGCCGGGGCAAACGCATTGGCCTCGGCCAGTTGCTGGATATCGCGCAGCCCGGTGTCGCCGCTGATCGGCCGCGCACCGTCGCGCACCAGCTTCATGCCGTTGTAATCCATTGGATTGTGGCTCGCCGTCACCTCGATACCGCCATCCACCCCCAGGTGGAAGGTGGCAAAATAGATCTCCTCGGTACCGGAGAGGCCGATGTCCAGCACATCGGCACCGGCATCCATCAACCCGTCGGCCAGCGCCAGCTTCAACGCCTCGCTGGTCAGGCGCACATCGCCACCCACCACCACGCGGCGCGGTTGCAAAAACTCGCCATAGGCGCGGCCAATACGGTAGGCGATCTGCTCGTTGAGCTCTTCGCCCAGGCGGCCCCGGATATCGTAGGCCTTGAAACAACTCAGTTTATTCATTATGCGTGCTCTCCCTTGCCAGACAGGTGATGGTCAATGCCACCACCAGGATTAAGTTCTGCCGTAGCGGTCTTCGAAACGGACGATGTCGTCCTCACCCAGATAGCTGCCGGACTGCACCTCGATCAGCTCCAACGGCACCTTGCCGGGGTTTTCGAGGGCATGTTTTTCGCCGAGCGGGATGTAGATCGACTGGTTCTCGGTCAGCAGCTGCACCTGTTCGCCGCAGGTGACGCGCGCCGTGCCGGAGACCACGATCCAGTGTTCGGCCCTGTGGTGGTGCATCTGCAGCGACAGCTTCTCGCCAGGCTTGACGCTGATGTGCTTGACCTGGAAACGGTGCCCCTTGTCGATGGCATCGTATTTACCCCACGGCCGGTACACTTCGCGGTGCACATGGTGTTCGGTGCGCCCCTGCTGCTTGAGGCGTTCGACAATCTTCTTCACCTCTTGTACCTGATCGCGGCGCGCCACCAGGGTGGCATCCTTGGTCTGCACCACCACCAGATCGTCGACACCGACCAGGCTCACCAGCGCGCTCTCGGCATAGACATAGTTGTTGCGGCTGGCGTGGTACAGCACATCGCCCTGCTGCACATTGCCATCCTCCGCCTTCGGGCTGATCTCCCACAGTGACGACCAGGAGCCGACATCACTCCAGCCGGCATCCAGCGGCACCACCACCGCATCCTGGGTCTTTTCCATCACCGCATAGTCGATGGAATCATCCGGGCAGGCCAGGAAGGCCGCCTTGTCGACGCGGACAAAGTCCATGTCGCTGCTCGGGCGACCGAGCGCCTGTTCGCAGGCGGCGTGGATGTCCGGACGAAAACGCTGCAACTCCTGCAGGTAACGGCTGGCGCGGAACAAAAACATGCCACTGTTCCAGTAGTACTCGCCGCACTCCAGGTAGTGAAGCGCCGTCTCCAGATTCGGTTTTTCGACAAATTGCGCCACCGCATAGCCGCTGTCGGCCTGCGGGGCACCGCGGCGGATATAGCCATAGCCGGTCTCCGGCGCCGTGGCGACGATGCCGAACGTCACCAGCTTGCCGGCCTCGGCATGGGGCCGTGCCGCTTCGACCGCGGCGACAAACGCCTGCGGCGAACGGATCACGTGATCGGCGGCCAGCACCAGCAACAGCGCGTCCTCCCCCTTGGCCAGCGCCGTCATCGCCGCCAGTGCAATGGCCGGTGCCGTGTTGCGCCCGGCCGGTTCGAGGATGATGTTGCCCGCCAGCTGCTCAATCGCCCGCAGCTGCTCGGCGACCAGAAAACGGTGCTCCTCGTTGCAGATCACCAGCGGTGCCGAGCAACTGAGGCCCTCCAGGCGCCGCACCGTCTCCTGCAACATGGTGTAATCGCCTTCCAGGCGCAGGAACTGCTTGGGGTACAGCACCCGCGACAGCGGCCACAACCGGGAGCCATTACCCCCGGCCATGATGACGGGGGAGATATGCGCTTGTTCTTTCATATTAAAAAATCATCCATGTAAAAGACGCAGCCATTTTGATAACAAGCCTGCTGCCAGATGCCAACATCAGGCTCCGACTGCTACTGGAACATTTTTGTGTATTTTATTTCTGTAATAACTGAGCACGGGCCGCTCAATATATCGGAAAGACAACGTAGCCAAGAAAATCGATGTTGAAATCATCACCACGATTTTCAGTACCAGCGGCTGCGTAGCCATGTAGTAACTCACCAACCCAAACATGAGCCAATGGTATAGATACAGTGAGTAACTTATCTTCCCGATAAAGACAAAAAAGCGTGACTTTAAAAACCGCAGATAAAACGCATCCGAAAAAATCATATGTACAAACATTATGGTGATTGCCACACCTTGCAATGAATATCTTAATGATTCCCGGAAATTGTTATCCCTTATTACCAAGGTTATCAACAAAAGCAATAGCCCAGCAAAGAAGAAAAACTTGTTGCTTAATATGGAATAAAGATTCCCATAGCGGACCATTATCGCCAACAATGCGCCATACAGAATGGAATCAAATCGGGTGTCCGTACCTTTGTAGATTCTATCATGCGCAAGTGACTCCACACCTACGTGATAAACCAGATAGATACGCCATAGTAAAATAATGATCAGGAGAGAAAAAAGGAAAAGGACAAACTCTTTCCTCTTTGAAAAGAACAACACGAACAGACATGGAAAAAAGAAATAATAATGTTCTTCAACAGAGAGCGACCATGTAATAGTCAGCGGTGAAGGGAAATGTCCACCACTAAACCCAAAGAAAATAGCGTAGTAATTGGCATAATAAAATAAAGCGGCCCATAACTCGCTTATTTGCGACCAATTATTTATTGCAATCATAAAGACAAGTGAAAATGAAATATAACACACCAACGCCGGAACTATTCTAAAAAAACGGCGCAAATAGAATGCAATGATGCTCACCCCACCCGTAAGATGATATTCGTTCATCATCAAGGTAGTGATAATAAAACCACTAATAAAGAAGAAAATTGTTACACCAAGGCCTCCAGGAACTATGTGCCCTAGCCACGCATGAGAAATAACAACCAGTAAAATAGATACAGCTCTTAATCCATCCAATGCCGGTATATGGTTAAACCAGAATTTATCAACATTCATATCGACCTCCTGTCTCGTAAATTCAGAATTATCGGTTCGTTGAAAGAAACTCTTTCAGAAAAAGGACAGGAAAAACCAGTGCATCATGGGCATAGCGTTTTGCCAGGCGCCGCGGCTCGGACAACATGCGATGGCACCACTCCAACCGTGCCTTGCGCACCCAATCCGGCGCCCTGGGCTTCTCTCCGGCCAGAAAATCGATGGTAGCGCCGACACAGAGTGCCACCTTGACCGGCAGTCGCGCGGCGTGTTGGTGTACCCACAACTCCTGTTTCGGCGCTCCCAGGCCCAGCACCAGTAGATCGGCGCCGGACGCGGCGACACGCTGGCAGATGGCATCACATTCGGCCGCATCCTTTTCAAAACCAAAAGGCGGGCTGTAACAGCCGACGACCCGGATCTGGGCATAGGTTTGCTCAATGCGCGCCGCCGCCCGTTCGGCAACCCCAGGACCGGCGCCCAACAGGTAGACCGTCAACGGTGCGCTGGCCGCGCCAGCCATGTAAGCGAACAAATTCGGTACCAGATCGCTGCCGGGCACGGTTTCCGGCAGCGGTTTGCCCAACCAGCGTGCGGCGGAGACCACAGGCCAGCCATCGGCGACCACCATGGCCGCTTGCTGATAGGCGGCACGGAACGCCGGCTGACTCTCCAGCTTGACGATATGGTCGACATTCGGTGTCACCACATAGCGGCATTGGCGCTCGGGCTCGGCCAGCCAGGCAGCCAGACGCGCCACAGACTGCTGGCGATCCAGCACATCAATTTGCACACCAAACAGTGTGATACGGTTGCTCATTGCAAAACCTCGTCATAGATGCGGGCCACACCACGGGCCATCGCCAAATCTGAATAGTGGTCCCGTTGCCGTACAAAGCCGGCACGGGCAAGCTGTGCCGCCTCGGCACCCATCGCGATCAATGACTGCAACCCCTGGGCCAGCGCCTGCGGATCATTTGGTGCCACGACAATCCCGGCCTCATTTTTACCCAGCACTTCGGGAATGCCTTCCACCTCGGTACTGATCACCGGCACCCCGCTGGCCATGGCCTCCAGCACCACCATCGGCAGCCCTTCGCCGAACAGGCTTGGCAGTACAAACGCATCCATATGGGCAAATTCGGCCGGCACATCGGTGGTGAAACCAATCCAGTCAATGGCGCCATCCAGATTCAGGCTGCGGCTGAGTTGCAGTATTTCCTGCTGGTAGGCCGGCGTTTCAAAGCCACCGACGGCGCGCAAACGTACCGGCTGGCCCGCCGCGCGCAGCAGCGCCATCGCCTGGAGCAGCACTTCCAGCCCTTTGCGCGGCCGGAATAGTGCCACCATGCCAATGACCCACTCACCAGTGGGCGCCTGCCAATCGCAGGCTTGGCGCATCACAGGGACACCATTGGGCACCACACCGATCCGGCTGTCGGCGAAACCACACTCCCGCAGGTACCCCTGCAGGCTGTGGGACACCGCCACCAGCCGGCTGACCCGCGAAAGGCTGAGGTTCTCGATGGCCGTATTCAGCAGATTGCGCATCCGGCTCTCGGTATCGCGACGCGTCGGGCTGTGAACATGATGCACCATAGGCACCCCGGCCCGGGCGGCAGCAAACCGCCCAATCAGCGCGGCTCGCGGCGTGTGGGTATGCAGAATCTGGTAACCCTGCTGCTTGATCAGCTGGGCGACCGTTTTGACTGGCGACAGATCGAAGCGTGACCGCATCGGAATGGCATAAATGGGGCTCGACTGGGATACCCTGCAGTCGGGGAACTTGCCGGGTTTCAGGCAAGCAAAGCCACATTCATAACCCAGTTCCGGCAGACGTAGCCCCAGCAGATCCTGTACCCGCTCCGCACCTGAGTAAAACTCGCCATTGATCAGGTGCAGTACTCGTTTCTTGCTCATTACTCTGTCGCCTCCAGCAGGAAGAAGGTAGTCGGCCCATGACTCAGGGCACCGTTGTCGAGGGTAAACGTCAGTGCAGTGTCAGACGCCTGGAGCGGCAAGGTATCGCCCTTGCTGCCGTTGAGATGTAGCGAGTAAAGGTGGAATGCCTTGCCATTGGCCACCTGCAACGACAGATCGGCACGGGTGCGCAATATTTGTGCCGGCAGGGTGCCGAGATTCGCAAGCTCACGCCGCTCCGCATCAGCGAACTGCATGCCGGTATTTTGGGCATCCGAAGCCAGGATCAGCAGGATGCGCTTGCTGCTCGCCAGCGGCTGACCATCCAGCGCACTGGCCGCGACCAGCGCCGGCGCCGAGACCTGATTCACCGTCAACCGTGACAGCACCACGGCCGAGACCGGGCGATTCGCTGCCAGCGCCTCGGTGCGGGCCGTTGTCAGGTGGAATTGACCATTGGGTTGATCCAGCACGAATTCGCCGGTATCGCCCTGAATCACACCGGCATCCACTTCGGTCTTGTTGCTGCCATCGAGAATGCCCTGTTGCCGCAACAGCGTTGAGTTGCGTTGCAGGCGACTGTCGGCACTGTTGGTGATGGTGCTGACAAGCTGGGTCAACCCGGACGCATTCGTCGCACCATTCGGCGCAAATGCCAGCGTCTGTTCAGGAATCGTCGCCTTGGCGGTCGCCGTCGCCAGCCCGGTCATCCACGCCAGTGAGGTCACATCCTTACCTGCCACCGAGACGCCGGCTCCGCTCATGGCATTGCTGCTGGTCTGGTCATACAGCACCAGATTCGGCGACGGCGACACGTCGCCACGGGCCATGATTAATGCGGCCAGGGTTTCGCCGGCGCGGGTGACCGGATCCAAGCCAATACCATAGGGGAACAGCGCCTGTTTCCGGGCATAGGGCTGCTGATAGGAGGGGTCAATGGCACCTTCAGCATGCTGGCATGCAAAGCCCCAGCCCTGGAAACGGGCCAGCGTCGGCGGCAGCAAACCGGACTCAAAGCGGTAGCGGTTCCAGAATGGCTGACCGAACTCCGTTACCGAGAACACCTTATTTGCTTGCCGCCCTGCCGCCATATAGGTCAGATAACGGCCAAAGTTGTTGATGCTGCTGGACTGCTCAATCTTGGCGCCCGGGTCGAATGACAACGACAGGTCCTGATAGTTGTGCAAATCCACCCAACTAAGGTGGCCACGCACCGAATCGGCCTGGGACGATAGCCAGTTATCGTGCGCCGAAATCACGCCGGCATAGTTCAAGCTGCGCAGATAAGCCGTCATCCAGTCATTGGTCTGGATCTCCAACTCGGCGATATAGCGCTGGAAGTCAGCCATGCGTGGCGACACCTCGCGCAACGTTACTGGCATCCGCACCGAGCTGCCATCCAACTGTTCGTCGGAGGCCAAATCCGGCCACGCCGCGGCGAGAGCCTCGCGGCTGGCGTAGTGCTTGCGCAGCCAGCCATTGAAACCGGGTTGTAACGCGTCTGGCCAGCTGCCACGCAGTGTTGCCAGATAGTTCAATCCGCCTTCGTTGACGGTGATGATGCCAACCAAGGCCGGATCCTCGATCGGCGCAATACCGGTATAGGGATTGACCTCAGTGAGCAAGGTGCGCACCAGATCACGCCAGTGTTGCTGAGCCACAGGATCAAAATAAACACGTAGCTTGAGATCATGCATCTTGACCCAACGGTGAGGCAGTACATTACCAATCGCACCATTATCTGAAGTCATGGCATCCATGATCCAGTAGATGCCCTCTTTCTTCAGCGCGGCCATCAGGCTGTACCAGTTATCCTTCTGCACCGGATCGTAATCGAAATCCTGCAGCCGCTTGGTCATCAGGGTGGCATCGACATAGTGAAAACGGGCGATGTTATAGCCATGCATCTTTAGTTGATGCGCATAATTGGCCGCCGCAGCACCAGCTTTGGGATAAGCTCCTGCAATCGGAGAGAGCGCTAGAGAGGCACAATGCAAACGGGCTGGCTCACTGCCATCCGGTGTCAACCACTGACCATTTTGCACCAGCAATGCCTTGCTGGCATCCAGCGACTGGATCCCGGGCAATGCCGAAAAATCCAGCGCCGAACCGGCCACAATGTTCAGATCCACATCTTTGACCGGCAGCCACTCGGCCGCGGTGGTGACATCGCCGCCAGCACTGGTGATCGGCAGTATGCGATTCTCCGAAAACGGTAGCTTGGCGGTATCGTTGATCCGCACCAAGATGTAACCCACAACCAGCGTCGCCACCACAGCGACGCCCAACACGGCATAAGCCATCCATCCCTTGCGCATCATGACCCCCTTGATTATCCGGCCGGACTGGATACCGGCGGAACCAGTAACAGTTGCGCCGCCACCGGAGAGGCAGGCGGCTTGGGTGTCGCCAGAAAGCCGCGCAACGTGGCGGCGGCATACAGATTCCACGACACCACCGAATAGCAGCCTTGCAACACCGAGCGCTTCTTGACGATCATGCCGACTACCGGCAACGCCAGCAGCGCCAGTGCAGCAACGGGTTGCCCGGCACACACCAGCCCAAGCAACACCAGCCACCACCCCATGACACTCAGATAGAGCCAGAACTCTCGCAGATCAGCGAGCACCAGGCGCAGATGCGGCTGGCCCACCGCCCCGCGCAACACCTCACCCACACCGCACAGATAGCGGTTATGCCAGCGCTTGCGCAACAACAGATAGGCCGGCAGCGTATGTCCATGGTGGTCCACCGCATGGCAATCCAGGCGGTAGAGGCGGTAGTTCAAGGCCCGCAGACGCACCGCGAGATCGAACTCCTCGTAGGCATGCAGGTTCTGGTTGGTAAAGAACCCCACCTGTTCCAATGCACTGCGCCGGTAGAGTCCGCCCATATCCAGACGATCGACAAATCCGGCCTGCAGATTGACCGGTGCGCGTTCCTGCCGCGCCTGGTACTCCAGGCTCTGCAAGTTACATTCGCGCACCCGGCCGCCAATCCCGGCCAACGTCGGATCCTGTGCCATCATGGCCAGCGCCTGCGCCAGAAAGCCGGGCTGCAGCTCCATGTCACCGTCGAGAATGTAGACGAACTCCCCCTTGGCATATTGGAAGCCCAGCTGGGCTCCGACGCCACAGCAGCGATCCTGTGGATGCAATAACTGGGCGATGCCTACCGGGTAACCGCGCGCAATCTCCACCGTACGGTCGGTCGACAGGGAGTCGGCCAGTATGACCTCGCCGCCCACCTCGGCCACCGCGCGCAACGCGCTCTCGATGGCCCGGGCGATGTGCGCCTCTTCGTTGAGCGCCTTGATGATGACACTGACCTTGATCATGTGATTAACCCTGCAGCATGTCGGCAAGCACCTGGGCTGAAAGCGCTGCACGGCGCTTCCACTCCGGCATCACGCTTTCCAGATGACGGCGGATGTCATCTTCTTCGCGCTCGAGCAGCGCCAGGCTGTCGCGCAGCGTCTGCAATGACACCTTGGGAGTGTCCAGTACCAGACGGGTATCTCCGAACAGATCCTTGTTGATGCCCTTGGCCTTGACGCTGTAGGCGATCGAGATAGTCGGCACCAGTGTGGAAAATGCGCCTATGGTGGCGTGAGTTCGGGCTGCGATCAGGAAACGTAATTTTGAAATGACATATTTCAACTGAGCCGCATTGAAATTAGGCGGCAAAATACGAATTCGTGGATCGTTCAAGCCATAACGATCCATTAATCCCTTCATATAGTGGTAATCGCTGTTCTTGGCGCCACCGTCCAGCGGACCGACATGGGGTAGCAAAATAACGCCATAACCGTGTTTTTCCACCAGCTCTTTAGCAAATACGGCAACATCATTATCCAGCGCAGTTTGTGAAGCTTCACTATCGCGGAAACCACGAATCAATGGACTGACGTTAATACCAATCACCCCATTCACGGCTTCCGGCAAAAACTCATCCAGATTGACGGCTTCCGGTTTTAAAACAAATGCCGGATCGGTGACTTGAATAAAATTATTTACACCAATTTTATTCAAATAAGCAGCTGTCTCAGATTCACGAACAGTGATCGCATCATAACCACGGAGGTGATTGACCATTTCTCGCTCGACGTGAGGCTTCTTATGAAATGGTCCGATTGAACCACCCCAAAACATGGTTTTCTTGCCACGGCGCTTAGCCTGTTCGACAAAACCAGCCCACTCATAAAGCGAAGGCACACCATAATCCAGAGAAATAACATCACCACCGGTCATGATTAGTACGTCGGTTTTATCCATCAAGGATGATGAAATCGGATCGAGGTTAAAATCAGGACGCCCCATTTTTTCCACAAAAGGCAATAAACGGCAGCCACGAGACCACCACTTGAGTTTGGAGGGAAATGGCGGCGCCGGTACAAAATTAATTCCTGACTCCGAATGTGACGGCCACATCGCAGCATCAAGTTCTTGCGCATAAGTCGGACAATAAATTGTGGCCGCTGGTAATGCTGTTCCAATCAGCGATGAGACTGAACGAACCAAGGCTTCGCAGCCACGGTTGCCAAAATTATTTTGGCCAGCCAAATAAATATTCACCATTTACATATCCTTCTGTTTAAGTATCTGAGCTGGAACACCGCCAACAACCACATTGTCTGGCACATCTTTTATTACTACCGCATTGGCGCCGATATCGACATTATTACCGATACGTACGCGCCCAATTATTTTTGCACCGGCACCGACGTTTACATTATTCCCGAGAATAGGAGCACCATGCGGATCGTCCATATTTTTATTGCCGATAGTTACACCTTGGCGAATGACGCAGTGATCGCCGATTACACTATCACCATGCACTATGATGCAACCAAAATGCTCGATAATAAGAGCCTTACCAATTTTAGCCGAAACACCAATATAAATACCGAAAAAAAGTTCAGACAACTTCGACAGTATCAAATGAATGACACCCAAAGGAATCCGAATTAATTTTGAATTAAAACGATAACGTAAATGACCAAAACGATATATCTGCAATGCCCAGAACCCTTGGGCAAGCACACCCTCACGATAAACCTTCAGATCATCAGTAAACGTCGACATAGTTGTTAGCCCAGATTAATTAGAACATTATCAACATCACGACGCGCAGAACGCGGAACCTGGCATTCATCAGGGATAAAGCCGAGCAGTATCACCATCGAGATCCGCTCTGAATCGGCAATATTCAACATCTTGTGAGCTTGAATATCCGTCTTTGATGTTACACACCAGTTAAGGCAACAGGTGCCGACATCAAACGTGCGTAGCGCCAGAATAAAACTCATGGCGAACATGCCAGAATCGATATAGGGCTCATGCCGTTCCATCGCATTAAAATAACAGCGCTCATCCGTGGTCAATACGGCAACATGGGGAGCCAGATGACCAAAACCACGGTTGCCATTTTGCAGGCTGAGAAATTGTGCTTTTTTCTCCGCATCGGAGATTAAATAGACTTTAGATGGCTGCCGGTTACAGGCTGATGGGGATAATTGCGCCATCTCAATTGCTTTCCGCAGAATATCCTGAGGCACAACATCTGGTTTATATGCCCGCACACTGCGTCGCGCCTTGACCAGGTTATCGAACATGGCACTGGTTTCAGTCTGCGCTAACAGTGCGGGCAACGCATGCGGCGTAATCACTTCCGGCGTGATCGCCACCTGGCGCGCGGCGAGAAAACGCTGCACACGTGATGTAATCTGATCCTTGGCATCGAGCTTAAAATCAACCAATTTGTCCCGATAGGCTATCAGGGTGGCAATAGCGGCACGGAAGAGATATGCGTCGGCAGAAAGGATAGCATCACCGTGTTTTTCAAGAATATTCATCGTGGCATTGGCCGGATCCAGGCCAAACAATCTTGCTTCACCCGGCATAACTAAGCCCTTTTCCAATTTATGGTATTGGAAAATTAATTCTGCGCAGATGCTGCGAATATCATATTGCTGCGGCGCCCAGAACATCGATTTGTAGGTACAACGAATGTCATAACCATAGCCACGCAACAATATTGCTATGCGTAGCAGCTGTTGTTTGGCGCCCCAGTACATGTTCCAAACAAATGGAACCGCCTGAATATTCTTTTTGATGGCTGCCTTGAAGCTTTTATTTTCAACCAGTTCCATATCCATTCTCCCTTTCACCAAACAAACACAGGCTTTGGTAACGCCTTATTAATGAATCCCCGTTCTGATTCATCAAAAAATTTCAACCACGTCAAAAAAACCAGATAAGTAATTACTACCGATGATGAAATCAGTGACAGCGACCAGATGTCAGAGCCCGCACTGCTGGGAATTACTCGCTCCAGTGCTACGCCGGAGGCCGTGGCAAGCGCCGTCACAACCAGCATCTTATACATGTCCATGCCACGGATATAAAAACCGACCCGATGGCGATGCAAAGCGCGCTGCATTACCACGCACCAGATGACTTCACTGACAATCATGCCGGCACACAGGGCAATTTGCCCCCAGATAAAATAACCGCCGATGCCAATAAATAATCCCGCCACACCCAAGGCTGAGCCCCAGAATCCGGCAATACTCTCCTCCACGGCCAATGCTAATAAGCCCATTACGGTGTGTAATAACTGAAATCCCAGCAGCATGATCAGAAACACCAGATAGATTCCCGCCTCCGGAAATTTACCACCGGAGAGCAAAGAGGCCACGCGTGAATTTTCTGCAACCACAACTGCAAATATCGGCGCCAGAATAAAGATATTAATCTTGAATAATAACGTGGCCATCGCCACCAGCTCACGATGGCTTTTTCCTGACTTTGCCGATACAAAAAGCGGTCTGACCAGACCAATCAATAAATAGGCCGGCAAATAGCGCTGCAGCATACCATTAATCGAAGCGGCGAAGCCAAATGCGCCTACTTGGACGGCATCGGTCAATTTCATAATGATGACTTTGACAATATCTGGACCTTGCACGCCGCCCAGCAGCTGCGAAATAAAAGACGGGATGCAATAGGCCCGAATACGGGCATAGTCGATATGATTGTCGCTAATACCACTCTGTTTGTAGATATACAGCGAACGGAACAACATACTGCCGACCAGAATAAAGCCAGAAATGCTGGCCACTAATTCAATCTTAATCCAAACATCAAGATTAAATCCTTGTCCCATCGACAACAGAAAGCCAAAAACCGCAACCCCTAACAATCGCAAGCCATTACGAAATATCACTCCGACCTGTGATTTACCCTGCAACAGTAAAGAGTCAAAAAACACATCAACAAAGCGTGACATGCCTTCAAACAAAATCACTAATAGATAGCATTGCAGAATCAGCACCCACTCTGTGACGGCCATATATTCAGCTATCGGCGCAGCAAACAGATAGATTAACGCCACTGACAGCAACAGCGTTATAAATCGGAATGCCATCAATAAGCTAGAAAAGCGGAACAGGGCGCCATTTCGCTGTGTAGCACGTAATTCCGGGATATAACGATAGGCCGCTGCAAACGAGCCAAAATTAGTAATCAGCTGAATGATTTCAAAGAATGCAATTAACGAAACCGCGATGCCATATTGATCCTTGGGCAAAGCCCTAACGAGCAACAACAGATTTAATACACCAATGACGGCAACGATGCTTTTACCACTAAAAAAATGCAGCAGGCTGCGCTTAAAGCGGCTACCAGAGTAAGGATTGTCATGTGTTGGTGTAGACATTTACACCACCTCCCGATACGTCTGATATATCAAGGCGACATAGCCCAATATCGCCATCGCCAAAAAGCCTTGTGCTGGTAACTCAAGCAAATCGCGGGAATATGGGAGGAAAATAATATTTGCGACCAGCAACGCGACACAGGTTTGCAACAACGCCACCGTCGGTGCGCTGAGCAGTTTATTCTTGGCCAGCCGATAGGCGGTCACCGCAGCAGAGACCATGACTCCCATAAAGGTCAAGAACCCCAGCAGCCCCAGATCCCACAACAACTGGCAGGCCGCCGAACGGTCGATAAAGAAGGAGTAACGCTCGGCTACCTCGCCAACTGCTACCGAGCTGATCGCCCGGCTGGCACCAGGACCATAACCAAACAAGCCGCGGACCGGATCGGCAACCATGCCGTCATTCCACCAGAGGACCAAAGCACCGACACGCCCAATCTCACCTGTCTCCGGATTGAGGTAATTCGGATCCAGGCTGTAGCCAAATGTTTTATCCATCAGATCGCCAAAACTGGTGGATTGATAGCCCGCTTCCGCATAGTGCAGACTGTCGTAGAGATACAACACACCTATCATCATGCCAAGCACCACCACCAGCGTGGAGAGCGCCATAAAGGGCCGCTGCAGAAGTTCCGGCAGCATGATTAACAACACACCGATCGGTAGCAAGATGACGACAATTTTCACTTCTGCCAAGCCAATGCATACCAACATGATCGACAACATGGCTAAGAGATGTCGCCACGTTGAAATGCCTTTACGGTACAGTGCGAAACTAAATAACACCGCCGCGACCAGATAGAACGCCATCACCGAACTGGCGCCACCCCCGCTGGGATCACCGCCAAATGAGCCAACGATGGCATCCCACGAGATACCGGCACGCCCGCCGCGGTTACTGCGTCCGGCAGCAACAATAAAGTATTGGTAGAGCACAAATGGCAGTTGCAGCACGGCTAACGGAAACAACCAGCTGAACAGCTTCTCGACCCGATCCTGATGGACGGCCCCCAAGGCGATAATCAGGTAGACACTCCACAGCGCAATCAGATTCTTGCTACCCACTACCACCTGCAGCGGATTGGGCAGGTTGATCACCACCGACAACACAATCGACAGCATGAACACATAAAACCAGCCGATAAATGGCACCGGCTGCGCCGCCGTGCCGGCGCGCAACCGCGCCTCATAGGCTCCCGGCAGCTGGAAAAACAGCAGCAGGCCAAGGCCATAGGGCAACCAGAGCGACTGGACGATGCCCGCGAAATAGAGCAACTGACCAATTACCAGCGTGACCGAGATGGCCAGCACATACAGCATATTGTCTGCGCTCAGCAGCAGCATGAAGGCGGCGATGATGCCGCCGATCAGCGCAAAGCTCAGCAGCGGCACGCCCAGGCTAACCACTACGCCACACAGCATGGCGATCAGCAACGCGGCCAGCAGCACAGGCCAGCGCAGGCCGTCAAGCTGCGGCAGCACAGGTCGAGCAACGCGGTTCATCCACACGTGGCAGCTCCTCGATTAACCCGCTATGCCCGCCAACCGACGCAAGGCCGCCGGCGAGAGAGCGCTAAACAACTGTTGTAAAAATGCCTGCTGTACCGCAAAGCCCTGCTCGATGTCGTCACTGATCACCGAGACACGAAAAATCAGTCCATCCGGGATCTGATCGCGCAGGCCATAGGCGATCTGCCAGCGTTTGACATCCCAGTGACTCACCGCCCGGTCATGACCGATCATCAGCCAGTAGGTCAAGGGTTCGATCCGGCTGCCATTCACGGCCACCATACGCACAGCGTCACCGGCCGCCGGATCGCGGCTCAGAGGGCCGGTCTGCTTGCTGCGGATCTGGAAGCCCTGGGCCGGGTAGCAGATTTCCGGCCGATGCGACTGGGTACCGGCGTTATCGCTCTGATCGCGGGTGTAGGCGATCGCCAGCATCACCCGATTACCATGCTCATCACCGTATACGCGCGACAATGTCTGCGCATACACCGCCTTGATCACCGCCTCCTGCTCCGGCGACGTGATGACGTCGTCGTTCTGTGGCAGGGCGCGCCAGTTGGCGAACTGCTGCGGCACCATCTGTTCGAGGTTGACCGGTTCCAGATCGGCCAGCAGCTGGCGCGGGGTCAGCAGATAGGCGCCGACGGCGGCCAGCAGGCAGAGGCTGGCCAGCAGGGCCTGACGGGTCAGCTTCATGAGGGTCTCCTGGTGCGGAACAGGACGCCGAGCGCGGCATCCAGCAAGTAGAGCGCCAGCAACGCGATGGCAAACAGCAGTATGCCGGCGACGCCGTGCAGGAAGCCCTGGCCGAGGGCATCACCGCCGTAGTAGGTCAGCAACACCAGCGCCATGACCCGCACCACGTTGGCAAGGATGGCGATGGGCGCTATGGCCAGTAACAGCAGCAGATTGCGCCAGCGGCTGTGGTAGCCCTGCATGTAGAGGTAGAGCAGGCCGACGGCGAACAGGCTGAACAGCGAGTTGAGACCGGAACAGGCATCGGCCACCAGCAGCTGGTAGGAGCCGATGGTCAGCGTCACACCACTGCGCGCAATCGGGTAGCCAGCGCCGTACAGCAGGTTTTCGGCCAGCACCGAGACATGCTGCTTGAGGCCGGTGGTCAGCAGATCGACCAGGGCGCCGGGCAGCGGGATCGCAAACAGCAGCATCAACAGCGGAAACGCCAGCGGCCGCAGTGCGGCGCGCCCCTTGGCCAGCACACCACAACCGGCCAGCAACGGGATGAAGGCGCCGATTTCCAGCAGCCAGATCTGCTGCGAACGGCCCAGCACATAGGCCAGCAACGCCGGCAGCACCAGTGCCCAGCCCCAGCGGCTCGGCTGCTCCGGCAAGGCATCCAGCCGCGGCCATTCACGGTGCAGCACCCAGGCAAACATCAGCAGCAGGATCGGGCCATGCTCCTGGTCACTCTTGCCCCACAACAGGCTGGCCAGCGACCACAGCGTGGGCAACGCCAGCAGCAGCAGCGCCACCAACAGCAGCGGATAGCGGCGCCACAGCGGGGCCGGCAACGGCAGAGCGGCGGCGCTCATGTCAGGCTCCGCTCAACACGCAACCGACCACCTCGGCGCCGGCATTCTGCAGGCGCGTCAGCAGCTGTTGCATGCCTTTGAGGGTACTGGCGTGCTGGCGGGCGACGATCACCGCCCCCTGCACCGGTGCCACCACCACCTGGGCATCGGCGCAGGCCGCCAGCGGCGGCACGTCGAGCAGGATGACGTCATAACGCTGTTCCAGCTCGGTCAGCAGTTGGCGAAAACGCGGACGCGCCAGCAGCTCTTGCGGGTTCGGTGCCGCGGTGCCGCAGGTCAGCACGTCGAGACCCGGCAGACGGCAGATGGATTGAATGCAGTGGCTGTCGGCACGACCGGCCAGCAGATCGCTGAGCCCCTGACGGTTTTCCAGGTGGAACAGGCTGTGCTGGCAACCGTTGCGCAGGTTGGCATCCAGCACCAGGGTGCGTTCGCCGAGTTGGGTGAACACCACCGCCAGGTTGGCCAGCAGGACGCTGCCGTCGCTGTCCGGCTGTTCGCCGAGCACGACCACGGAGTTGCGGCCGCGCTGGAACCAGCGCTGGCTCAGTTCGTTGCGCAGCGAGCGCAGCTGTTCACCATAGCCACCGAGCGGCGCATAGGCGGCGACGATACGCTCGTCGAGCACGCCGTCACCCGGTTGCAGGCAGGCATAATCAAACTGCCGGGCCAGCGCGAACTGCAGATCGGCCTCGCTGATGAAACCCAGCTCAATGGCGGCATGGCCAAAACGCAGCGACTTCTCCTGCTGATAGCGCCACACCTGCTCGATCTGCGCGGCGCTCAGGCGCCCGCTCTCCAGCAGCAGCTTGCCAATCCGGCCGCCGGTCGGTGCAGTCTCAGTCCCTTCCTTGATCTGTTGTTGCAGCATCATCGTCTCTCCACACCTCAGGACAGCGCCGGCTTGCCGGCAAAGTGACTCAAATCCGCCAGCACCGGCAGCTTCAGCAGTTGTTCCAGATCGGCGGCCGAGCGGATACGGCGATCCTGCAGCTCCAGCAGCAGCGCGAAGCCGGTGCCGAGCAGGCCACCGAGGAACAGCGCCAGAATCAGGTTGACCAGCAGCTTGGGCTTCGAGTGCTTGGTCGGCTCCGGTGCCGCCTTCAGCACCGCGACATTGGTGGCGTCGGAGTTGCTCTCCATCGCCGACTCGGCCAGCTTCTGCATCGCCAGGTCGTAGATGCGCTGGGCGTTATCCACACCGCGCTGCAGAATATCCAGTCGCGCGCGTTGCTCCTTGAGCTGCAAGACGCGGCGTTTCTGCTCGGCTTGCGCCTGTTGCAGCTTGGCCAGCCGCTGTTCGGCGTTCTCGGCGCTGCTGCTGAGACCGGCGGTGTACTGCTTGATCAGGTTCGCCAACTGCGCCCGTGCCGCCCCCAGCTCGGCCTGGGCCTGCTGGTATTGCGGGTGGTTTGGCCCTTCCTTGGCCGCGATCTGGCGGAACTTGCCTTCCAGTTGCGCGACCATGGATTTTTGTTGCTGGATCAGCGGGTTATTCAACACATCCGGCGCCACCCCTTGTTGGTTCTGGCTGCGGCTGTTGGCATCAATGCTCTGCGTCTGGGCGGCCACCAGCTGGCTGGAGATCTCGGCCAGACGCTGGGTCTCGATGTCCATGCGCTCATCGGTGGCAACGATGCCTTCCTGCTGCTGATAGGCCGACAGGGCGCCTTGCGCCTGCTCCAGTTTCTTCTGCAGCTCGTCGATCTGCTTGCGGAAGAACAGGTTGTTCTGCTGGGCCGAGCTGGTGCGGATGTCGATGATCACCTGCTTGTAGGCCTCGACGAAGTTGTTGGCCAACGCCGAGGAGAACGCCGGATCCGGCGAGGTGTAGCTCAGCGTGATGGCGTTGCTCTCGCGTGACGGTTTGACATCCAGATTCTTCAGCAGGTTATCCGCCAGCCAGTCCCGCAGGCTGCCCTTGCCACCGGTGGCATCGGCAAACTGCTCCTTGGCTTCGGCATACTGATCCAGATGCAGCATGTCCACCACCTTGAGCGCCGTTTCGTGGCTGGTGAGGATATCCACCTGGGTTGCCAGGTAGCCTGGGATCAGCTGGCCCGACATCGGCAGGTTGCTGATCGGGTCCAGTTTGACGGTATCGATGGCGATCACCGCCTCGGCGGTGTACTGCTTGGGCAGCAGCAGCGACACCACCAGGGCCGTCACCACCACTGTGCCCCAAACGCCCAGCAGCGCCAGGCGGCGGGCACGCAGAATCAGCAGGAACTGTTGCAGACTCATGACCTCTCCTTAGAACAGGCTTTCATTGACGTAGACCACATCATCGGCCTGCAGGCTGTCTGCCAGCTGCACGCCCTGCTTATCCACCGAACCATCCTTCTGCCGGCGCTGGCGTTCGATATCCGACTTGTCGGCCTTGCCATTGAAGCCACCGGCCAGCGCCAGTGCCTGCATCACCGTCATGCCCGGTTCCAGACGATAGGCACCCGGACGCAACACTTCGCCATAGACGTAGATCTGCTGGAAACGCGGCACATAAATCTGATCGCCTGGTTGTACCTTGATGCTGGCCAGCGCATTGCCCGGCTTGCGCAGATCCGGCAGGAACACCGACTGTTGTTGCCCCTGATGCACCAGATAGACGACATCACCGCCATACGGCGATACGCCGCCGGCCTCGGCCAGCAGCGTCAGCAAGGAGCCATCACCATCCAGCGCATAACGGCCCGGGCGGGTCACTTCACCCAGCACGGCCACACGCTGGCTGCGGTACTCGCTGACCAGGATGTTGACGTGGGCATTCTTGACGAAGCCCCCCTGCTCCAGCCGGCGCGCAATCAGCGCCTGCGCCTCGCTGAACGTCAGACCGGCCAGATGGACGCTGTTGATCAACGGCATGTTCAGATTGCCGTCGTCAGTGATTTCCGCCTCCAGCAGCAGATCCGGATGGTCATAGACCGCAATCTTGATCACGTCGCCAGCACCGAGGCGATATGGCGCCGGTGCGGCCGGTTCGGCGTGAGCACTCAACGCCCACAGGCAGGCCAGAACGGCGATCCCCTTGTTCCACATGTTCATAACCCCTTCAATCCGGTCTTCAGATGGTCATCGCCCTGTGCCTTGGCCTCTGCCGCCGCACCACCCGCAGCTGCTGCCGGCTCGCCCATCGCTTGGACATACTCGACCTTGGCCTGCTCCCGCAACGCGGTCAGGGTGTTGCCGCCCTGCAGCTTGCCGTTGTTCATCAGCGTGACGATGGTCTCGCGGGCGTTCTCCAGCGTCAGCGGTGCCTCGTGGCGCTCCTTGAGCTGCATCAACACCATGTTGTCGCCTTCGCGCACCTGCACTATGTCACCGAGGTTGATCTTGCGCAGCGGTTCCACCACCTGGGCCGGCAGCACCTCGGCCGGCACCTTGCTGCCGGTGCGGGTATACGCCACCTTGGCCTGATCCAGCAGCTGGCTGGTTTCGACCTCGTTATGTGATTTGTCCAGCCCCTGTTTCAGCGCGTCGTTGAACGCCGCCGCCGGTACCAGGAATACCGTCAATTCATAGACTTGCCGCTCGGCAAACAGTTGCGGATGATCGTTGTAGTACTTGCGCAGTTCACTGTCGGCGATCGGCTTGTCACTGCCCACCAGCTGGCCATAGGCCGCCTGCGCCAGCACCTGGCGTTTGGTGAACTCCAGCGCCTGCAGCACTTCCGGCTTGCGATCCAGTTTCAGCTCGCTGGCTTTCTGTACCAGCAGCTCCTGCTGAATCAAATCTTCCAGCAACTGCTGTTTGCTGCGCTGCTGGGCTTCCGGCTGGTTCGCATTCTGTGCCAGCAGATAGTTCAGCTGCAGCACTGTGATCTCCTGACCATTGACCCGCGCCAGCACCTGGCTCGGCTTCGGGGCCTTGTCGCCACCACAACCGGCAACCACCAGCAGCAGGGCACAGGCGCCGAGCTTCATCATTTGGGGTTTATTACGCATCTTGGCTTCTCGCTTGTCGTTGTCTGCAGCTGTTAGTAGGCGTTGCCGTCACGGCGCAACACCTTGAAAACCGTCATGAAAATGATCTTGATATCCATGAACAGCGACCAATGGCGCAGGTAGTCGAGGTCATAACGGATACGTTGGGCCATCTGCTCCACCGTATCTGTCTCACCACGACACCCATTGACCTGGGCCCAGCCGGTGATCCCCGGCCGCACCTTGTGACGAATCATGTAGCCCTTGATCAGCTTGCGGTAATACTCGTTGTGGGCGTTGGCATGGGGACGCGGGCCAACCAGGCTCATCTTGCCCTCCAGCACGTTGAACAGTTGCGGCAGTTCGTCGAGCGAACTCTTGCGCAGGAAGCCGCCGATGGGCGTCAGGCGTTGATCGTTCTTCTTGGCCTGGGTAACCACGGCGCCATCTTCCATGACCGTCATCGAACGGAACTTGTAGACCAGGATGCTCTCGCCATCGGCGCCATAGCGACGTTGCTTGAACAGGGCCGGACCTTTCGAGGTCAAGCGCACCGCCAGCGCGGTCACCAGCATCACCGGCCAGATCAGCGCCAGGATCAGGCTGGCGAAGACCACATCCGACATCCGCTTGATCACCGCCTTCAAGCCGCGGAACGGCGACTCGCAGATGCAGACCACCGGGATGCCAGCCACATGATCGACGTGGGCCTGAATCAGATCGAAGATGAAGAAGTCCGGCACAAAGTAGATAGAGCTGGTGCTGTCTTGCAGTTCATCCAGCAGGCGCATGACCCGCGGCTGTGAGGACATCGGCAACGAGATATAGACCTTGTGGATGCCATGTTCGGCCAGATAGGCCGGCATCTCGGGCAGGCCGCACAGCAGTTCGCTGGCCTCGATACCATCGAGACGGCTCAACTCGCGATCGTCAAAGAAGCCGACAAACTCCAGATTCAGATACGGGTTATCCAGAATGCGTTTCTTCAGCGCCTGGCCGGCGGCATTGGCACCGACGATCGCCACCTTGCGTTTGCCCTTGCGACGGATCGAACGCACCAGCAGCAAGCGGACCAGCAGGTGGCTCCCCAGCAGGGTGCAGGGGGCCAGTGCAAACCAGCTGAGGATATAGGGTGGGTAGAAGTAGGCCGCCAGACCGCTGACATAGCCGGTGAGCAGGATGGCGCTGCAGATCAGCCCCCACCCCCCAAGAAAACGCCCCAGTTCATGCCAGCTGCGCAAGCCGCCAGGCATAAACAGGAAGGTGCCGTCCATGAAGACGATGGTCAGCAAAAACGCCAGCACGGCCAGCAACACTTCAAAACCGGAGAAGGCGACATCAAACCAGGGGTGCAGCAGGTAGAGGGTCAGCACCACCAGCACTGGATCGAGAAACGACTTGAACAGCGTCGTCAGCGGCAGGATCTTCTCCAGTTCGCTGAGGCGCGTGGCCATCGTCGGCGCCGGCAACTCGTGGTGGCTCACCGCATGGACATCACTTGCCGCCGCCATCGGTTGCCGCGCATACAGCACGTTATCGGTCATCGTTACCATCCTTGTCGACATCAATACCTGAGTTCGAGCGTGGCGCCGGTCAGTTGATCCCGGTACGACTCGCCTTGGGCGGAAGAATCCCGCCGCTCACCCTGCCAATAGAGCGAGGCGGTCAGCGCACTCCACGGCGACCAGTTACACTGGGCGCGCACACTGTCTGTCTCATCCTTGCGAGCGAGTTGGGAGACCAGCACACCATAGTGTTTGCGCTGTTGCTGCCAACTCAGTTCGGTCGTTACCTTGTCGCTCCAGGCCCAGTCGGCCACCAGGCGATAGCGATTACTCATACTGATCTGCAGGTTGTCACCGGGCTCATCGGCATCGCGCTGCGCGCTGGCCGTCAGCGCCAATTTGTCACTCAGCTGCCAGTTCAGATCACTGCCACCAATGCTGGCGTAGCGCCCTGGCGCATCAGCATCAAAATCCCACTGCAGATAGCCGGCATGGGCCTTCCACACCAGCTTGTCGCTCACCGGCCAGTTCAGCTGCAGCGTGGTGCGCTGCTGCTGGTAATCACGGTCAAGCCCTAAAAATGCCTGTTCGTCATAGCGGATCGTCCGCCGCTCATGACGTAGCCCCAGATCGCTGCCCCGCGTCGTCCGCCAACCCAGGGTCGCTGCCCAGAGCCGATCCTGCAGATCCAGGTAACGACGCGTATCGTGATGCTTGTTGCCCCAGCGCCCCTCGAGCCCGAGTCGCGCCTTGCGCTCGCCGCCAAACAGCAGACTGGCACCCGTCGCATCCTCGTCAATCATGTCCTTGACGCCGAGCGGCACATCGGCAAACGACGCCAGGGTCCGGCTGCGGCGATACTGGGCACCGGGATGCCACAAGTCACCGACGCGCCCGCTCCACACGGCCTCGCCGTTATAGCCTTGATAATTCAGCTGGCTGTTATTGGCAAAACGGGGGGCGTAGGCCGCGGCATCCAACCGCAACTGCTGGCGCGAGAACGTGTTTTGATACTGGGCCTGCAGCTGCGGCGTCGTCAGCCAGTCGCTGCGGGCAAACCCGGTGCTGGGCTGATCCGCGGCCAGACGAAACAGATTGTTGTCATACTGCTCGTCAATACTGGCACTGAGCTGAAAGCGATCGGCCGGATCAAAGCGGGCCTGTACCGGCGCGGCGACCACCGTCAGCGCCAGCACGGCAGACACCCAGCGGCCATGTGCCGTCTGCAGACTAGCGCTTGTTGTTGTCATGACTCACCAAACATCCTTGTCAGTCTCGGCCCGCAGGCCACCCTCTAACATTTTGCCGTCTACAGTCTTTGCGCAGCAGACCCGCAGATCTGCTGGGCAAAAACTGCGGAATAACGTCAGCTCAGATGACCGGCTGTTGCTATTCCCGTTTTTGCACACACTTGATTAGAAAGCGTTAGTTCTGCTCTCAGGCTGCAGTAGCCAGTACATTCGCCGACTTGCGACGACGTGACAACACCAGCCCGGTGACGCCCAGCGCCAACAGCGCATAGGTTTCCGGCTCCGGCACAGCCGCAATCGTGGCACCGACTGTCAGTGGCGTACCCAGGACCGTCAGGCCCGTCGCTGGAGTCAGCTTGAACGTGCCACCCGCAGCTTCAGTTGATAACGTCACCGAGACCAGGTTACTGGCCATCTTCAACGCACCACCAAAGACACCGGCGGACTGGAACAGGCTGTAAGCCGTGTTACCGCTCAACTGCACCACAAATTGCGTGAAGCTGTTTGGCAACAGGGTCACCAACAGGCTTTGTCCCTTACTGCCATCTACGGTCACGGTTGCGGCTTGCGCCGAACCCAAGGCCGCAGCGGACAACAGGGCAACGCCCAGTACCAGTTGTTTCATCAATTTCATGATGACGCTCCTTGTCTTAGGCCGCAGCCAGTGCAGTCGGCTGTGCCTTCTGCCCGACCTTGCGGCGATTGGCGACACCCAGACCCAGCAGACCCAGCGCCAGCAGCGCGTAGGTTTCCGGTTCAGGCACAACGGCAACCTGGAAGCTGCTGCTGCCCTTGGTCGAGCTGAAGTTATCAAACTTCACCACAGAGCCGCTGGCAGGTGTGAAAGTAAAGAGCCCTTCCGCCGTCCCGCTTTGCTTCAACTGCACCGACAGGGTGCCTTTGGCCGCATTGGTCTTCACTAACGTTTTGCCGAGTGAGTCAGTCGCAATTTCCCAGTCGCCAAACGCGCCAGACAACAGGGTGCCCGTGAAACTCAACACGCTGTTCTTGAAGCTGGACGAAAGAGTGACCAGCAGGCTCTGCCCCTTGCTACCATCCACAGTCACGGTCGCAGCATGTGCTGAGCCCAGTGCAGCGGCGGAGAACAGGGCGGTAACCAGTACCAGTTGTTTGATCAGTTTCATGATGACGTTCCTTGTCTTAGGCCGTGGCCAGTGCAGTCGGCTGTGCCAGCTGCCCTAACTTACGACGGCTGGCGACACCCAGACCCAGCAGGCCCATCGCCAGCAGCGCATAGGTCTCGGGCTCTGGAACTGGAGACAGCGTCGTCAGCTTGGTGGTGTACGTGCCTGTTAAACCCAGCAGAGTCACCGTCGCCTTGCTGCCGATAGTCGGCGTCAGGGTGAACGAGCCGCTCTTGAACAGCGTGAACAGCGCTCCTGAGGTGGTCTTGCTACCCGGCCAGTTCGCCAGCAAGGAGCCGACAGAAGCGGTCTTGGTGAAAATCTGGTTAAACGCCCCATCAATCACCTTGACGCTCAACAACACAGAAGAGAGCTTGCCCAGCGTAACCGTCAGGCTCTGATTACTCTTCAATACCACGCTGGTCACAGCTGCGTTGGCATGGCCGGTAAACAGGGTCGACAGCAACATGGATGCCACGAGCAGACGAAATAATGATTTCATCCTAGCGCCTCCGCTTATGCCGTCAGTGCCGGAAAGGCGTTGATTTCACGCGCTTTCTTGCGTTGACGAGCCACACCCAGGCCCACCAGGCCCAGCGCCAGCAGCGCATAGGTTTCCGGCTCAGGCACTACAGCCACCGATCCCAGCGACTTGGTGACATTCAAAGACACCAGACCCTTGACGGTCGGTGACAATGAGAACGTGCCACCGGTGAAACTGAACAGTTTCAGCGTTGAGTTGGTACCGGATGAGGTCAGCTGGTAGGTGATGGAATCATCAACGTCGAAAATCTTGTTGAACTTGTCGCCAATCGTTGTGATGGCGAGTTCGATTCCAGACCACGCACCCAGTGTCACGATCAGGCTCTGCCCCTTGCTGCCATCAACCTTGTAAGTTGCGGCTTGCGCTGGTGCCGCGAGAACGGCGCCGACCAGAGCAATGGCGGCCATCCACTTGTGAATAACCTTATTCATGGAACACTCCTTTCTTTATCAGTCCTTACCGGACCATTGCAGATGCAGGGCATCTTGTTGGCGGGGCGCATTATTATTATTCCCCAAGCCCGCTGCGGCACGCCGCGTCAGGCGTCAATGGCCCAGACAAGCTGAGCCACTGCATCGATGCGACAACCACGTTACAAAAAAGACGAACGCGCGCGAAAAATCGTGTTTTCCATGCCTCAAGGCATGGCTTGACTGTTTAACAAGGCGTTTTGGGTGGAGCGACGGCGCCGCGACAGTGACACCCCGAGCAAACCGATCCCCATGAGCGCCAGCGTGCCGGGCTCTGGCACTGAAAAAACAGCACCTTTCACTGACAGCGAGCCAGAAGAAAACGGGGAAACTGAGACGTTTGAAACCAGGTAACCAGCACCCCAAGAGGTCAGCGAAAGCAGCAGTGACGTTATGGGCTGGCCACCAAGTTGATATGTCCGGTTGAACTGGCCGCCAGACAGTGCACTGAAATCGACAACCTGGTTATTAACTTGGACCAGCAACAACAGTGCAGAAGAGAGGCTACTTTGGGCCTGAGCGCTAAAACTCAACGAGACTTGCTGATTGGCAAGACCATCCGCCTTGGCCAGTAATGCATGTTGATCGGCCACTGTGTAGGTAGTGGCGTGAGCCGATGAACCGACTGCCAGTAGCAGCAATCCCATCACAGAGCGAAGAAATGTGTTGTTTGCTTTCATCCTTGGGTCCCTCTCATTCGAATCCTAAATGAGCCACTTTCCTGTCGGGTACAACCTGCTGAGCTATCCCGCGTCAGTTACTGGTTGAGCAAATACCATACCGATTTTTTCTAGCCGCCATTCGAACCGTCATCTGCAACAGACAACTGCTTGAGTTGTCAGTGACTTACAATTCGATAACAACTGTTTGATCTAGATCATGCCTGACAAAGATGACAGTTTTTAGATCCATACGGATCGTGATTCTCGCGATGTTATTGTGCAAACGCACCAACAGGATCCATGAAAGTGCGTCATTGATCACATACTGTTCAGACGAGCGGGACTCTAGCAAAACACAAATGAAAGCGGAAGTTAATTTTCCGCATTTTTTTGTAAAAAAACCGAATAAGCTATTGATTTACCCATATAAAAAGCATGGGTGAAGCAGGCGCGCCGCGCGTTCCATATGAGTCATCTTGGCGGCGGGAGAACAGCCAGAGTGGAGGTTAGGCTGACAATATTTGACAGAAATGGATTCAAATAGAATCCAAAGAACGAGCGGATGCTAACACAAAAGGACTCGAATAAGCCATATTTAAATAAAATTACATAATTATCATTAAGATAGGGATATGTAGCTACGGATATGACAAATGCAACTGGAAGAGAGAACAGTGGCGCCCCAACCTACTGCCGGCTGGGGTCATGTAGAAACATTACCACTCAACGACTCGTGTCGGCCAGCCCATCAAGGTTTGCTTTCTAGCCTCATCCTGCAATTCGGAGGCGCGCAAATAGTGGACTTGTTGCCAACCGGCCGGTAACCAGATGGTCAGGGCATCATCATTTTCACCAGCAGCCTCCAACCTGAACTCGGGAACAGTCCCTTCGGTTCGCCGCATGCAAAGAATGATGGCGATGCGCAAGAGACGCGCCAGGCGGCAGGCTTGGGCCATGGATACCGCATTCTGTCGCTCAAGTGCGTCCAGCTTGAAATCATCGCGCTGGTTTAACACCAACGCAGAAAGCAGTTGCTTCTGCGCCTGCGTAAACCCAGGCATATCAATGTTATCAATGATATAGGCTGCATGCTGCGGGGCTTTCTTGTACTCGATGCACAACCCCAGCTCATACAACATGGCGGCCCAACGTAACATAGGACGCCCGTACTGTTCACTGAGGTGCCATGGTAACTGCAGCTGCACGAAGCCCTGCAGTGCCGCATTACGCACTCGTTCGGCTTGCTCCCGATCCAGCTGATAGCGGGTGATTAGACTTTCTGCAGTGCGCTCACGCGCGTCACAATCCCTTTTGCGGCCGACCATGCCGTAGATCAGCCCTTCACGTAAAGCCCCTCCCGCCAACGTCATCGTCTCGATGTGCAACGCTTCGAAAATGGCAATCAGAATGGCCAGACCGGATGGGAAAACCGTTAAACGTTCGGGAGCCAGGCCTTGCAACACTAACTGATCGAGGCGTCCGCACTGGATGGCTTGCACTTTGAGCTCGTTCAACTTGCTGAGGGTTACGCGCTCACTGCGCCCCTGTGCAATCATGATTTCTTGTAGCGCCTGCACGGTTCCGGAGGCCCCCACGCAGGTACTCCAACCTAGCGCAACATACTGTTCACGAACGACATCCAGAACTTCGCGGGCTCCGGCAATCGCAGCAGCAAAGTTGGCCTCACTCAGCAGGCCGTCCGTAAAGTAGCGCTTGAGCCAGGTGACACATCCCATATGCAGACTATTGAGCAACTTGGCATCATTCTGCTCACCAATCACTAATTCGGTACTGGCCCCGCCGATATCGATAACTAGCCGCTTGCCTTCACCACTTGAGGTCCAGGAGACCCCCTGGTAGATGGTTCTAGCCTCATCCTCACCGCTGATCACCTCAACATGGTGACCCAGAATACGTTCAGCCTCGGTCAGGAAGACATCTACATTGCTGGCCAGCCGCAAAGTTGCCGTGCCGACGATGCGCGTATTCTCCTTCGGCACATCCTGCAGTTGCTCAGCAAACAGGCGCAAACAGTCCCAACCCCGCGCCATCGCCTCCTGACTGAGGAGATTATCCGCATCCAGACCGGCTGCCAGGCGAACCTTGCGTTTGACCTTGGCCACGGTGCGAATCGCCCCCGCTACCTCACGCACAACCAGCATGTGAAAACTGTTGGAGCCCAAATCAATGGCGGCATAGAGCGGAGACTGATTCACAAGCGACTTCCTGTCAGGCTTTTTTCGGTCCACGGCGACGTTGGCCAGACGGCTGACGGTCGCGCATATTACGGTTAACACCGGCCCGGTGACGATGAATGCGTTTCGGCGCGGCTACATCCTGTAGCAAGGCTTCGCGATCGTATTTGCTAACCGGAATGGGGTGACGAATGTACTCCTCAATCGCTGGCAAGTTGAAGGCATAATCCTCACAGGCAAAGCTGATGGAGTGCCCACTCTTACCTGCACGACCGGTACGACCGATGCGGTGCACATAATCTTCACAATCATCCGGCAGGTCATAATTGAAGACATGGGTGACGTCTGGAATATGCAAACCACGCGCCGCGACGTCAGTAGCCACCAGGATATCCAGCGCCCCCTTGGTGAAATCGTCCAAAATCTTCAGCCGTTTCTTCTGCGGCACATCACCGGTCAACAATCCGACTCTGTGTCCATCACCTTCCAGCCAAGCATGAACTTCTTCGCAGATATGTTTGGTATTGGCAAAGACGATGGCCTTCTCCGGCCACTCCTCTTCTATCAACGTCAGCAACAGACGCATCTTGTCGTCGTTGGACGGATAGAACAGCTCTTCTTTGATACGCTGTCCCGTCATCTGTTCAGGCTCAACCTGAACATGTTCTGGTTGGCTCATGTGTTCGTAGGCCAATTCTTGAACGCGCAGGGACAAGGTGGCAGAGAACAACATGTTCAGACGTCTTGCTGGGGCAGGCATGCGGCGGAACAGGAAGCGAATATCTTTGATGAAACCCAGATCGAACATCCGATCCGCCTCATCCAGCACCACCACCTGAATTCGGGATAAATCAATGATCCCCTGTTTGAGGTAATCGATGATGCGGCCGGTGGTACCAATCAGCACGTCCACACCCTTTTCCAGTGCGGCCAATTGCTTATCGTAACCCTCGCCACCATAGGCCAAGCCGATATTGAGCCCCGTCGACGCCGCCATCGGTTCGGCGTCATTATAAATCTGTACCGCCAGTTCCCGAGTTGGTGCCATGATCAGCGCACGCAGCTGCTTAGTCTGGCGCTCTTCGCTATCAGGGTGGGTCAGCAGATGGTTGAAGGTACCAGCCAGAAAGGCAATTGTTTTGCCGGTACCGGTCTGGGCCTGGCCAGCGATATCCTTGCCTGCAAGAAGAACCGGAAGAGACAATGCCTGAATAGGCGTGCAGTAGTGAAAGCCCTTGGCTTCCAGCCCGGCCAGAACCTGGGGTTCAAGGCCCATTTGGGCGAATTTTTGGTCAGTTAAGTGTGTTTTGCTCATGGCAGACAGGTTATCAGGTTGGGCTTGCAATAATAAACAGGATCATTTCAAATAGGGCAACTATTTGCCTTTTATTTACATCTATTGGTGATTTTTTCCAACAGATGCACAACATCAGACTGGAGTGGTAGATGAGTGACAAGATTGTTCAGCTGACCGATGCCAGCTTCGAAGCAGACGTGCTTAAGGCCCAAGGCCCTGTGCTGGTTGACTTCTGGGCTGAATGGTGCGGCCCATGCAAGATGATCGCCCCGATCCTCGATGAAGTAGCCGGTGAATATGCGGGCAGACTGACCGTAGCCAAGCTGAATATCGATCAAAATGCTGAAACTGCACCCAAGTATGGTATTCGCGGCATCCCAACCCTGTTGCTGTTCAAGAATGGCGCAGTGGCAGCAACCAAGGTTGGTGCCCTGTCCAAGAGCCAGTTGAAAGACTTTCTGGATGCCAACATCTAAGTCCCAACCGGTTGAGAGAAAAGAGCGCATTGCGCTCTTTTTCATTTAATGGCTTTGGCAAGCGTGGACGCTCTCCGGATTTGGTGCTAACTTATACAGCGTTCCGACAACATCTGCGCTGAAACCGTGCGCTCCCCCATTGAACGCATTCTCAATCCAGCGACTCCTAACTGCCTCACTTTCCCGATATACACCCATCAATCATGAATCTGACCGAATTAAAGAACACCCCTGTCTCCGAGCTGGTTCAACTCGGTGAATCCATGGGCCTCGAGAACCTGGCCCGTCTGCACAAGAAGGACATCATCTTTGCCATTCTCAAGGCTCATGCCAAGAGCGGGGAAGACATCTTTGGTGATGGCGTACTGGAAATTCTGCAGGATGGTTTTGGCTTCCTGCGTAGCGCCGATAGCTCCTATCTGGCAGGCCCCGATGACATTTACGTCTCACCAAGCCAGGTTCGCCGCTTCAATCTGCGCACGGGTGATACCATTTCCGGCAAAATCCGACCGCCAAAAGAGGGCGAGCGTTATTTTGCACTGCTAAAAGTTGACACCGTCAACTACGACCGCCCAGAAAATGCCCGCAACAAGATCCTGTTCGAAAACCTAACACCGCTGCACCCGACGCAACGTCTGCGTCTGGAACGCGGTAACGGCTCAACCGAAGACATCACTGCACGTGTCCTGGATTTAGCCTCACCGATCGGCAAAGGACAGCGTGGTCTTATCGTTGCACCCCCCAAAGCCGGTAAAACCATTCTGTTGCAAAACATCGCCCAGAGCATCACCAGTAATCACCCAGAGTGTGAACTGATTGTATTGCTGATCGATGAACGTCCAGAAGAAGTGACGGAAATGCAACGCATGGTTAAAGGCGAAGTTGTTGCATCGACATTCGATGAACCTGCAACCCGTCACGTTCAAGTTGCCGAAATGGTCATTGAGAAGGCTAAGCGTCTGGTCGAGCATAAGAAAGACGTGGTCATTCTACTTGACTCCATCACCCGTCTGGCTCGCGCCTACAACACCGTGATTCCGTCATCCGGTAAGGTGTTAACAGGTGGGGTGGATGCCAATGCCCTGCATCGCCCGAAACGCTTCTTCGGTGCCGCACGTAACGTCGAAGAAGGCGGTTCACTGACCATCATTGCAACCGCGCTGATCGATACCGGCTCCAAGATGGATGAAGTCATCTACGAAGAGTTCAAGGGCACAGGCAACATGGAACTGCACCTGTCTCGTAAGATTGCCGAGAAACGCGTCTACCCGGCCATCGATATCACGCGTTCAGGTACCCGCCGTGAAGAGCTGTTAGCACCTCAGGATGAACTGCAAAAGATGTGGATCCTGCGCAAGATTGTCCACCCAATGGGTGAAATCGAGGCAATGGAGTTCTTGATCGATAAGCTGTCGATGACCAAGACGAATGATGAATTCTTCGAGGCGATGAAACGCCAACAGAAGTAGCGCTTGTACCAGCGCCGGTTAAGGCGCTGCTGTATTCAAACAAAAAACCGGCCATATCGCCGGTTTTTTGCTATTTAGCGCCAGTTCAGGCAGCTTGCACGGCGGCCTGAATACGTTGCAACAAGAACTGGCCGAAGTCATGGCCATGGTGCTGCAACATCTTCGGGAACATGGATATCGGAGTCATTCCCGGGAAGGTATTAATCTCATTCAACAGAATCTCACCTTCATCAGTCAGGAAGAAGTCTATGCGCGACAAGTCTTTCAACTTCAGATGGGTGAACGCTTTCAGTGCGAGATGACGTATGGTCTCTACCTGTTCCGTACTCAGATCGGTGACATCCAGACGCGTCGTAGAGTGACTACCGCTACTGTATTTTTCATCGTAACTGTAGAACACATCGCCCGGTGTGCAGATCTCGCCAGGGCAGGTAGCAACCAATGCATCGCCATACTGATACACAGCGACTTCGAGCTCACGTGGCCTCACGGCGCGTTCAACCAGCACCTGTTCTGAATAACCAAACGCCTGGTGAATGGCATCGGATAACGCAGCCAATTCAGTGACTTTGTAGCACCCTACCGAAGATCCTTGGCTAGCGGCCTTGACGAATACAGAGCCCCAGCGACGCATCGCCTGATGAGCCTCGGCATGCGCTGAACTGTCATCGGCAGAGAGAAAGACGTATGGCGTATTGGGAATACCCAGCGCCGTCAGCCATAACTTGGTGCTGATTTTGTTAAAACAGAGTTTGCTTCCCTCTGCGTCACAGCCAAGATAAGGCAGCCCGGCCAATTCAAGAAAAGACTGGATATCACCTGTTTCGCCCGGATAACCGTGAATACAAGGCACAACATAATCGATTTTTTGCTGCCAGGAACCAATATGCAATATGCGATCTAAGCCAAGATGGCAGGGCTCACCACTCGCCGATTGCCAATGATCCGGAAACAGTTCAATTCGAGTGACCTCGATCTGCGGTAATGCCTGTAATTGCTGTTCGAGAAAGTTCGCACTCAGAAGGGAGATTTCATGCTCACTGCCGCCACCGCCGCACATCAGGAGCACATGGAGCTTGTTCATCAGGAATTCCTTGTCATAACCGCCGTCAGCTGGACGGCCTATTGAAAACTCAAGCAGTCTATCAACCCCCCCAGTTACGGAAAAGGGCCAGAGGCGGCTATTGTCTATTCTGGTGTCATCGTTTGCGACCTGTAGCGGTTTTCCCTATGCTGGGCGCATGATATCGCCCACGACCCTCGGATCTCCAATGCGCCCCCTGGTTTCCTTCCTCTTGCCCCTGTTGTTAGTCGGTTGCGTTACCGTGTCGGATAGACCGGAGACAACAGCGCCGCGCGCCCCGCTTGGTGAGCACGCACAACTCAGCCTTATATCGGCACAGGATAAAGTTGATCTGCTATTGAATGGTGATAACCAAATACTGGAGGCCGTCCTCAATGATCCCGGTGCCTATCCGCCACCTGTCTTGTTTGCTCTCGCGGAGACCCTTTATCGCCAGGGCGAGATGACGCCAGCCATCTTCTGGTATTACACAGCCCAATTACGTGCTCGCTCTGACGCCAATAAATCGTTGGACCCCTCCGTTGCCGCAGCCGTGACCACGCTGAGCAATCAGTATGGCCATGGCATTACCCGTTACGCGCTCACACACCTGTCGGAACTGAGAACAACGATGACACACGTTCTGGAATGGGACGCTAACAGCCGCCGACTCTACAATCCACGCTGGGTCGCCCTTCTCGGCCAGAATGCCTATCAAAGTGAACATATTGCCTTTCAACCTCCTGAGGCGTGGCCAAAAATCGATGCGGATACTCGGGCAGGATTTCGCCGCGGCTTTGAACAGATGATGCAAAAACTGACTGGGCAACCCTGAAGCGAGGAGCGGTGATGGAGTTAATCGCATTGCGAGCGTATCTCTCAGCCCAGCTGGGAGCGGTCGAAACCTTTCCGTTTGGACCTGAAATACTGGTATTCAAGGTTGCCGGCAAAATGTTCGCACTTGTCGATTGGCAGTCCACACCGCTGCGCTTATCGCTAAAAGCAGCGCCACAGCAAGCTTTGCTGTGGCGTGAGCTCTTTCCTGCGGTCACGCCTGGTTACCACCTGAACAAGCAGCACTGGAATACGCTTCGTCTGGATAGCACACTCGACGATATCACCATCCAACAAATGATTGACCACTCATGGCACAGCGTGGTGGAAGGACTCACCAAAGCGCAACGGCACGCATTGGGCTGCCCTTGATGCCGGCATTGCAGCACAGAAGAAGTGGCATATAATTGCTCATCAAACGTGAGGGTTAACCATATGAAATATAAGGATTTGCGCGACTTTATCGCCCTCCTTGAGCAGCGAGGGCTACTCAAGCGCATTACGATGGAAGTCGACCCTTACCTTGAGATGACTGAAATCGCCGACCGGACCTTACGTGCTGGCGGTCCGGCTTTGCTGTTTGAACGCCCCAAGGGGCACGACATGCCCGTGTTGGCCAACCTGTTTGGTACACCACAACGCGTTGCTCTGGGCATGGGGCAACAGGACGTGTCCTGCCTGCGTCAGGTGGGTGAATGGATGGCCATGCTCAAAGAGCCTGAACCACCCAAGGGACTACGTGACCTGATGGACAAACTCCCCGTGTTCCGTCAGGTGCTAAATATGCCAGTTAAACACGTAAGCAAAGCACCATGCCAGGAGATAGTGCTCAGTGGAGAGGACGTTGATCTGACTCGTCTGCCTATTCAGCACTGCTGGCCGGGGGATGTCGCCCCCCTGGTCACCTGGGGGCTAACCATCACTCGCGGCCCCTACAAAAAACGGCAGAATCTGGGCATTTATCGCCAGCAGTTGCTAGGCCGTAATAAGCTGATCATGCGTTGGCTGGATCATCGCGGGGGCGCCCTTGATTTGCGCGAATATCAGGAGTGCCATCCTGGAAAACCCTATCCTGTGGTTGTCGCCATCGGTGCCGATCCTGCCACCATTCTCGGAGCCGTGACCCCGGTTCCGGACACCCTCTCCGAATATGCCTTTGCCGGCCTGTTGCGTGGCAGCCGAACCGAAGTCGTCAAGGCGCTGAGTTGCGATCTCGAGATTCCAGCCAGTGCCGAAATTGTGCTGGAGGGTTATATTCAGCCCGGCGAAATGGCCTCCGAGGGCCCCTATGGTGATCACACCGGTTATTACAACGAAGTCGATGAGTTTCCCGTTTTCACCGTGACCCATATGACGATGCGCCGTGATGCCATCTATCACTCCACCTACACAGGGCGTCCTCCTGATGAACCGGCTATGCTCGGGGTGGCGTTGAATGAAGTGTTTGTCCCGTTGCTGCAAAAACAGTTTCCAGAGATCGTTGATTTCTATCTGCCACCGGAAGGCTGCTCCTATCGCATGGCCGTGGTCACCATTCGCAAGCGTTATCCCGGACACGCCAAGCGCGTGATGCTGGGGGTGTGGAGTTTTCTGCGTCAGTTCATGTATACCAAGTTCGTGATCGTCTGTGATGAAGATGTCAATGCGCGCGACTGGAATGACGTGATCTGGGCCATCACCACACGACTGGATCCTGCACGGGATACTACCCTGATAGAACACACGCCGATTGATTATCTGGACTTTGCTTCTCCCGTCTCGGGACTTGGCTCCAAGATGGGCTTGGATGCCACCAATAAATGGCCTGGTGAGACCCAACGCGAATGGGGACGTCCGATTGTGATGAACGACAGCGTCAAGCAACGTGTCGATGCCATCTGGGATTCTCTCGGGATCTTTGACTGAGGGCGATGGCCCTTGAGGATGTAACATGCAACGAATTGAATGCCACCTGACGGCCATGCATGAGTGTGCCGAACATGTCTGGCACATCCAACTGACGCCAGAACAGGCGGTGTCTTTCCATCCCGGCCAGTACTTGCAGGTCGTAATGGGGGATAAAGACAAACGCCCGTTCAGCATCGCTAACTCACCAACCCGTCCTGGATTGGAGCTGCAAATTGGCGCCACGCCCGGTAACCCCTACCCTGGTGAGGTCATGGAAAAACTGCGGACGACCGGACAGCTGACCGTTGAGTTACCGTTAGGCAAGGCGGCGCTGCGCGAAGCGTCGCAACGACCGATCCTGTTGATCGCCGGTGGCACAGGCTACTCCTACGCCCGCTCCATCTTGCAATACCTGATGGATACCGGATTCAACCGCCCGGTTTATCTCTACTGGGGGGTTCGCCATGAAAGCCAACTGTACGAAGGGGCAGAGGTACAAACATGGAGTGAGGAGTTTTCCGAACTACATTATGTGCCTGTCGTCCAATACCCAGACGCGGCATGGCGCGGACAACAGGGGATGGTACATGAGGCGGTGTTGGCTGACTTCGCCAATCTGGAGCAGTACGATATCTATGTCGCCGGTCGATTTGAGATGGCCGCAGTGATTCGCCAAGCACTGCATTTGCGCGGTGTCAGCGACGAACACCTGTTCGGTGACGCTTATCAATTCATCTAGTCACGAATTGGGCCGGCATCACCGGCCCAATGCCGCTTACTGATCCTGGGTCGGGCGGTTTAATTGCGCCTCGAGTTGGGCCAGTTTCTCTTCTAGCGCCGTCAGCTTCTCGCGGGTACGCATTAACACCTTGGTCTGCACATCAAACTCTTCACGACTGACCATATCCAGCTTGTTCAACTGGGATTGCAACACCTGCTTGATCTTCTTGTCGACCTCTTCACCAAGTGAGCGCAAGCCTGGTGGCAACGCATTGTGGACCTGACGGGCCATCTCTTCGATTTTCTTCGGGTCTATCATCTGGGATCTCCTTGCTTTGTGCGCATTGTGCCTTAGCCAGCGCAAGGTCGCCAGCACAGCTCAAGCATCACTAACGCCCACTGCGGCAGTGATCGCGAATACAGTCGAGGAACTGTTCACCATAACGCTCCAGCTTACGATGGCCGACGCCATTGATCTCCAACAACTCCGTTTCATCACAGGGTTGATGCCGCGCCATCTCTACCAGGGTTGCATCGTTGAAGACCACATACGGCGGCACCTCATCTTCCTCGGCAATCTGCTTGCGCAGTTTGCGTAAGGAGCGAAATAACGTGGTGTCATAATCGCCGCCCTCCTCACGCTCCCGTGTCCGCCCCTTACGCTGAGTAACGACTTCCAGCCGCGGTACGGCCAATTGCAGTGACTGTTCACCGCGCAAGACAGGACGCGCTGCTTCGGTCAGCTGCAGCGTCAAATGCCGGGTGATGTTCTGGGTGAGCAATCCCATGTGAATCAACTGACGAAATACCGAAAGCCAGTGTTCATGACTGCGATCCTTGCCAATGGCGAAGGTCGAGAGCTTGTCATGACCCTGCTCGCGCACGCGCTGGTTTTGTGCTCCCCGCAGCACCTCAATCACATAGCCAATGCCAAAGCGTTGTCCCACCCGATAGACACAGGATAAGGCCTTGCGCGCATCCTCGGTGCCATCATAGGTACGCGGCGGATCCAGACAGACATCACAGTTACCGCATGGCTCGCTCTGATACTCGCCAAAATAGTTCAACAGCACCTGACGTCGGCACGTTTGCGCCTCGGCAAACGCCGCCATCAGATTTAATTTGAACTGTTCGATGCGCAACTGATCCGGATTGCTTTGCTCGCCACTGTCCAGCATGCGACGCAAGCGCTCGGTATCCGCAGGGTCATACAGCAGCAAGGCCTCCGCCGGCAAACCATCACGTCCGGCCCGCCCCGTCTCCTGGTAGTAGGATTCGATGTTTTTCGGCAGATCATAATGCACCACGAAGCGCACGTTGGGTTTGTCGATCCCCATGCCAAACGCCACCGTCGCGACAACAACCTCAATGTCATCGCGCAGGAAGGCCTCCTGGACACTACTGCGCTCCTGCCCCGGCAGCCCGGCGTGGTAACAGGCCGCACGCACGCCGCGTCCTCGCAGAAAACGCGCTACCTCTTCGGTCCGGTTGCGGCTGGTGCAATAAACAATGCCGCATTGTCCAGCCTGGCGCGCCACATAGCTGGCCAGTTGTTCATTCGGTTTGTATTTGTCTACCAGGCTGTAACGGATATTGGGGCGGTCAAAACTCGCCAGGTGGGTAAACGGCTGCTGCAATGTCAGCCGCGCCAGAATATCCTGCCGCGTGGCATCGTCAGCCGTTGCCGTCAACGCAACCAAGGGAATATGCGGAAAGCGCTGTTTAAGACAACCAAGCTGGGCGTATTCCGGTCGGAAATCATGCCCCCACTGCGAAATGCAGTGCGCTTCGTCGATAGCAAACAGCGACAACCGCCAATCTGCCAGACGTTCCAGAAAATCCGGCAACAACAGACGCTCAGGTGACACATAGAGCAATTTCAGATCGCCGTTTGTCAAGGCAGTATAGAGATCGAACAGCTCATCCCGCGGCACAGCAGAATGCAATGCCGCCGCCGCGACCCCGTTCGCACGCAGCGAGTCCACCTGATCCTTCATCAAAGCAATCAACGGGGAAACTATCACCGCCAAACCGGGTCTAACCAAGGCAGGGATCTGATAGCACAGCGACTTGCCACCGCCAGTGGGCATGATCACCAACCCATCACGGCCGGCGACCAATTGCTCGACGATCTCCTGTTGGCCAGGCCGAAATTCCTGATAGCCAAATACCTCCCGTAACACCTGTAACGGTGTGGGTGCGGAAGAGGGGCAACCAGAGTCGGCTCTGCTGGTACTGGCGGGGATGGCGTGCAACATAGGCGGCCATTGTAGACCAGCCAGCCACAGAGGCCAATCCGCTTTCATCGCCGCAGGATATCTCGCGGTTCGGGTAGCGAACCGTTCAGTTTTTGACTAAAATTTGACCACCGTCAATTGACTTTGGCCGCACTAACGGACTAGGCCGCCATACTTAATGTGAGGAGGAGCGCATTATGGGTGGACTGTCGACAATGCAATGTGGTGGCCTGGTCGAGCGCCTGCGATGGCTGCATCAAACCGCTCTGGATACCGGCCTCAAACTCTGGCTACAGCGTGAGTTGGATGGCTATGAAGAGGGTGCGCCCCTGCCTTGGTACCGCATCATCGAGTGTCGGCAACGAGGTCTGTTTCAACACCTCGCCAGCGGCCGTCAGCAAACCTGCCAAATCAATGAACTGGCCATTGGTCAGCGCGACCTGGCGGACATCAAATTTCTGCTCCTGCGTGGGCCGCTATGTGCCTACATCGATTGTCATGCGCTGGTGCTGGAGCGCTGGCCAGACGCCCTACTCAACGAATACAGCGAACTGCTGATCCCGGATCACACTTGTCTGCATGCCTGGAAAGAACCCCTCGTCTCCATTCGCGACAAACTGGTGCTCGGCGTCGATCAGATGCTGCAGGAGTATGTGCCAACCATGAGCCGGGAAATGAGCGATTGCCATCTGTCATTGCGCGCAATCCAGCACAGACGCTGGCATATCTAAGCCAACCACAGGCAATAGCGCTATCATTGCACGGTGATGACGCACGTTTTCAGCCGCAACCGCCGTGATCGGCCGCACGATTTTATTTGCCGATAGCTTCGGGATTGGCATAATGCCGTCAGTTTCCATCCAGCACCAGGACCTGACATGGGCGACATCTTTAACAGCATCATCATGGGTATTGTCGAAGGCATTACCGAATTTCTGCCGGTCTCCAGTACCGGGCACCTGATTGTGACGCAAGAGATCCTTGGCTTTAAAGGCAGTGATACCTTCGAAATCGTCATCCAGCTGGGTGGTGTGCTGGCGGTCATGTGGTTCTACTTCCAGACTCTGTGGCAACAGGCAAAGACCATCCAGTCCGACAAGGAGACCCAGCGTTTCTGGATGGGTGTCATTCTTGCCTTCTTGCCGGCCGCTTTCGTCGGACTGGCGCTGCATCGCTACATTACGGAGTTCTTGTTTAATGGTGTCACTGTCGCCATCAGCCTGATCGTGGGCGGTATTATCA
>CAMFKP010000002.1 GCA_945957385.1 uncultured Aeromonadaceae bacterium | reverse complement strand
CCGTCAGCTCGCTACCATCCTCACGCACACCGTTGCTGTCATCCGCGGCGGTCGGGACGTCATCGACAATCTGGATAGACAGACTACTGCTGCTGGTATCGCCATCTCGGTCCGTCGCCACCACCGTCGTGTTATCAAACAGCGGCTCGCTGCTGTGATTGGCTTGTCCCAGCAGGGTGTAGGTGTAACTCACTACCCCATCACTAAAGCCGGTTATCGCCAACTGGTTACCCAGCCCAGTCGTCACCAGCAGCGGATTGGATGCGCTGGCCCCCTGCAGACTGGCTAACGTCAGCACGCTGCTGCCGACCGTGATACTTGCCAGGCCATCCGGTGCGCTGACCGTAAAGCTGCCATTGACACTCAGTGACTCCTTGCTGCTATCCGAGCCAGCCGGCAAGTCATCTTCATTGACCACGCCTTCCCCACCACTACTGGCCGGCGTCAGGTCACCAATCACCACACCGTCATTGCTGCCGGTTATCGTAATGGTCAGAGTGGCGGTACTGGTATCACCATCACCGTCAGTGAGCACATAACTGAATGATTGCGGCAGGGTCTCGCCTTCGCCCAAGGCCTGCACCGTGGGGTTGCTGTTGTTCAGGGTGAAGCTGTAGTCGCCATTGGCCTTGAGCTCCAGGGTGCCCAATGCAGTTTCCACCGTTTGAGGCGTCACGCTCGCGCCATCGGCTCCCTGGGTGTCGTTGCTCAACACATTGCCGCTGACCGTCAGCTCGCTACCATCCTCACGCACACCGTTGCTGTCATCCGCGGCGGTCGGAACGTCATCGGCGACTGTAATGACAATCGCCCCCGTGGTCGCAGAACCCTCGGCATTGGTCGCCACAATGCCGAACGCAGGTTGCAAACCATCGCCATCCAAGGGGCCATCCAGATCCACAGTGTAGGTACCATCCGGATTGATACTGACCTTAAGAATGGCCACTGCACCTACCGAGCCCGTCAACGTCAAGCCATCAGACGAGATACTCCATACCAGAGGCGAGCCCCCAGAGGACAACGCGGGCTGGTTTGCCACATCCTGAAACACCACGCTCCCAGTCGAGCCGGCAAAATCGATGTTCAAATTGCCAGTGATCAGAGTGGAGGCCTCACCGGCTTGACTGCCAGAGACAGTATCAGGATCCAGCGGGTTATTGGCATCAAGGTGGCTTTCATTCAGCGTGTTGGTATCCGGAGTCACGATGGGGGCAGGGACAATGGTGGTATCAACAACGGCGCCCGTGGCTACCGGTGCGGCGGCTAGCGTCGTGGACTGATAGGTAGTATCAAACCCTGCGCTGGCCAAGGTCGCATCCCCCGTTCTGGAGACAGTGATAAAACCACCATTTCCGCTACCACCAGCACCACCACCGCCCGCAGCAGGCGCACCGCCGGCCGCAGTCGCTTCAAGCTGGGTGGGATCAACCCCCTGTAACAAGGCCTTCTGAATCGCGGCTATTTCCGCCGTCGTACCGCCCTCACCCGGAATGGCCGGGGTCGCCGGTATGTTTTGCTCGGCAGCCGTCGCATCGGATGAGGCCGCAGCCGGTGGTTCGAGCCGCAACTCGGCACCATCAGCTATCTGCAACACGGTCCCTGCCGGTAAAACTTCGCCCGGCTTCACCATTCTGAGCTGCCCATCCGCAGCCTGAACTTTCACTTCACCGTTGAATTCAACCACCGCCATCGGTGACTGCAATGTTTGAGTACGCATGATAACCCCCAGCCCGGAGACCTATATCTCTAGCTTAGGGGGCTGCCTCGGCATGATCCTTATCAAAGTTTTTACAGCCAGTTAACATGAGGGCGTGAATGAGTGCGCAAATTCGAACAGTCGCACCTTGAAATTACGTGAATAATCAAAAATGGATTCACATGCACCCGAAAACGATTTCAATCAATTTCCATGTCTTCGCCTTCGGCGGGCAGAAATAAAAAAAGCATGGCCTGAAGCCATGCTTTTTAAAGGAGAAAAGCGAAACGGATCAATCGCTTCCAAATAGGTCCCTGGTGTAAATCTTGTCCGCGACATCGGCCAACTCCGGGGCCATACGGTTGGAGACAATCACATCGCTGATGCGCTTGAACTCATCCAGGTCCGAAATCACCCGCGAATTAAAGAAACGCTCATCCTTTAATACCGGTTCGTAGACGACCACTTCAATACCTTTGGCCTTAATGCGCTTCATCACGCCCTGAATTGACGAAGCGCGGAAGTTATCCGAGTTGGCCTTCATAATCAGGCGATAGACGCCCACCACCTTCGGTTGACGCCGGATGATGGAGTCGGCAATAAAGTCTTTGCGTGTGGTATTGGAGTCGACAATGGCCCGGATCAGGTTATTGGGTACTTCATGGTAGTTGGCTAGCAGTTGCTTGGTATCTTTGGGCAGACAATAACCACCATAGCCGAATGAAGGATTGTTGTAGTGGTTGCCAATACGCGGATCCAGTCCAACCCCTTCGATGATCTGTCGGCTGTCCAAGCCATGGCTCTCGGCATAGCTATCCAACTCGTTGAAGTAGGCAACCCGCATCGCCAGATAGGTATTGGCAAACAGCTTGATCGCTTCCGCCTCGTTAGAGTCCGTCAGCAGCACCGGAATCGCTTGCTTGATGGCCCCTTCGCACAACAAGTCCGCAAACGCCTGTCCGCGCGCCGAACGCTCACCCACGATAATCCGCGAGGGATGCAGGTTATCGTACAAGGCGCGACCTTCGCGCAAAAACTCAGGTGAAAACAGCAGATTATCGCAGCCTAACTCAGCCTTGATGCGTGCAGTAAAGCCAACGGGAATCGTTGACTTGATGACCATAACCGCCAGCGGGTTGATCGCCATGACATCGCGGATCACCGCCTCGACCGAGCGGGTATTAAAGTAGTGCGTCTCGGTGTCGTAATCTGTCGGCGTGGCAATAATGACCCAGTCAGCATCCTGATAGGCCTGTTGCTTGTCCTGGGTCGCCGTCAGATTCAGTGGCTTAGTGCCGAGATACGCTTCAATCTCGCGATCAACGATCGGCGACTGCCGACGGTTGATCATCGCGACCTTCTCGGCATTGATATCCAGCGCCACCACCTCATGATGCTGGGCCAACAGCACAGCGTTGGAAAGGCCTACATAGCCAGTTCCTGCAACCGCAATCTTCACCTGTGAGCTCCTGTCTGTAGCACGCTAGCGAGCCTAGTCGCAAGCGTCATGACCTGTGTGCGGGCTATTTTGCCATAGTTCGACCCGATAGTGCGGACGGTAAGCCCCGCCCCGCGCTATCCGGTTAATCAGTGTGCTGAGCTGGCAGCTTGGAGGCTTGACGCGCTCATCGCCGCACCTGACACAGACACCGCCGCAGAAGCCGGTTTCGGTTTGAAAATCGGATCGGCCGGGAACAGGCGTTGCCCTTCGGCACGCCAGCGGATTGCCTCATCATGCTGCCCCAAGGCATCCAGCGCCAATGCAGCGTTGAAGTAGACATTGGCGCGCGGAGTCAGATTGACAAACCCCTTGGCCCAATCGACATACGCCTGCAATTCAGACTGATTACCGGACTCCAGCGCCATCACCAACCGGGTCGAAATCACGTCATACATAAAACGGGTATACCAGGGCACCGGATTGATCACCTTGTTGAGCAGCGCCGGCTCTTTCATGCCGCCGCGTTCATACTGGGTTATCAGCCAAGACGTGTGCAACCCAGTCAACATAAACGGCACCGTGATTAAGGGGATCAAGATGGCCATTGCCCGCAGCAACAACCAGTTTTGTAACGGCATCACGGTTTGTTGTTCACTTTCGGCATCGGTAAACCATAGCAACCAGATCAGCGCCAACCAGTGTGCCGTAGAATGATAAAAGGGGTATTCCACCATGGCGTGAAAAAATAAAGGCAACGGCAATGCAAACAGAGCCAAACGTTCAGGCCGCGGGGCACGAAAAAGCATATACCCCCAGCCAGCGAGCATGATCACTAATCCGAATAACGCAACGATCCCGCCCTCAACCATCCAATACAAAATTTCGTTATGAGGATGATCCAAATTTGCCTCTATCAGGCTCTTTCCACTAATAGTGGCAGGAATAGCATAATAAGAATCGACAAAGCTCCGTTCAAACATGCCATAACCCACACCAAACAGCGGGTGCTCAAAAAATAGGTCAAGACAGTGACGCCAATAAACAAGTCGAAAATCAATGGTTGCAATATAACTATCAAGACCGCGTCCATGGCTTAGCCATAGATAACTCACTACGCCAGAGGCCAGCCCGCAAACTAATAATGAAATAGCAAGCCATGCATATTTTTGTTGATGCTTAAATAATAACACGAACAAAATAGCGCCACTTAATAACAGTCCTATCTGTCCGGAGCGCGACTGAATAACAACCAGTAACAACCCAGCAAAAAATACAACAGCACAATTTAATGCCAGTCGAACGCCCCGGCGACTTGCAACATCCACCAGCAGCAGAAATAGTGCAATCGTCGCCCCTAATGCCATGAAACTGGAAAGCACACTATCTTTTTGGAAAATACCGTAAGGGCGATTAATAACGTAGTTATAACCAATCCAGTTACCATAACCCAACAGATAATACTGAACCAGTGCGAACAAAGCCTCGACTAAGACCGCACCGAGTAGCAGATAAAGAAAGGCAAAACGCTGTTGGCGACTCAATTGCAACTGGGACAGCGCGAACAAAAGCAATAAGCCACCGGCAAGCCCGATAAAACGTGGGACACCTATATCCACGGGTACATCGCCATGTGTAAATAGCGGTATCAACATCAGCGCCAAACCTAGCCACAGCCAGAGTTGCGGTCGTGAAAACACCAGTTGCGTAGTTAAAGTAATATGCCATAAACCGACGCCAATCATCAGTGAGGCAAACAACCAGCCAACCATATTAAACTGCAACGAAAAACCAGAACCGCCGGCGTTCTGCATAAAAAAATGCATGCCACCGAGCCAATACACAGCCGCAAACAGAGCAAACAGCCACTGACTGCGATGCCATCCCTGATCCATAACCACTCCCCATGCAAAATATGAATTCAATTGGTGCCCATTTTACTGTTAAACACCAGAGAAAACGATGACAGTAACCACTGTTTGGGTCACCGGATAAAAAGACGCAACGGCAAACGTTTGTGTTGCATAAGGTAACCAGCCACGCGCGTTAATTACTTTAGGAATCCAGACAGTCGTTTATTACTGCGCAGTAGCTCCTGGACAATAAAATCCGCGCCTTCCGGAGTCAGATGGCCATAATCCCACACCAACGGCGTATTATCTGCCACTTTGGCCAGGCAATGCAGACCATCGTCACGCGTATTACACAACCTGGCGATCACGGAAATATACATGAAACCGGGCTGTGCCAGCGCATATCGCTGTGTCATGGCCTGATCTGCCGCTATGACCTGCCTATCCAGGCTGCTGTCGACAATGGATTTATCAGACGCCGCCAAATGTCGATAAGCAATCGCGCGCGGCAACGAGGGTTGCCATTGGGGGACCGGGCCCATCAAAATAATCTGCCTGACACCTATGTTTTTAAGATGTTCAATAATGGCATCATAATTATTTTTGTCATGCTGTCCTTGCTGCGCCAATATCACCAGCTCGGGTTTTAACGCTTTTATTTTCTCCAGCGCAAAGGCATTGGCGCGATCACAGGCAATAGCGAACTTACCTTGGGTGACATCGTCCGGGCCAATATGTGGCTGACAGCCGGAAGTCGCCACTTGGTAGAAATTGACACCGTCCGCCAAGTATTTTTGGATCCCGAACGATAACGCCTGAGCGTGTGAATCTCCCCACAAAAAAATACCTGCTTTTTGCGGATTGAACTGCGTGGTACAAGCAGGGCTTATTTCAGTACGTACGCTGTGAGTGACATCATCATAGAAGCTGCACTCTGTTTTATATTGCCGGCGTAATGTTTCGGTAAGATAATTCCCCCGAGAATACCTATCCATATATTGAGCGGCAGGTGAACTGGCACCAGGGCGCCAGGTATAATTGGCACCGCGACTGATAATATCCCACAGCGGGATGGCCAATACCAGCAGCAATAATACAGCCAAAGCAAGATATTGTTTATTCCGCGGCCAGCAACCAAACCGGATGCGAAACGGATTTTCGATCCAGTGGTAGGATAGAAAAGCCAAAATAAAACAGCTCAGCAATCCCGCCATCACCCACTGGATGTCGGTGTTCAGTCCGGCGAAATTTAACCAAACGACAATCGGCCAGTGCCATAAATAGAGTGAATACGATGCCAAGCCGAGGTGCTGGTTTAGCCAATTTGCCGCCAGCACAGAATTTTGTCGCCCTGCGAGCAACATCAAGCATGCCCCGAGCACGGGTAACAAAGAAAATAATCCAGGCCAAGGCAGATGCTCATCAAACAGTAACACTGCGATGACAATAAACATCATACCGACGTATTCGCTCACACGCTGCTGAGTATTAGACATGGTTAACGAACGGGAATACCATCAAGTCACCCCTCCCGCCACCATTTCCCAGGCTCTGGTCGGTAGCAGAAAAAAGGCCATTTCCGGATTCCGGGGGGATAACCAGCACGCAGCCAATAACGAGAGTAAACCGCAACCCAATAACGCCAGCCGTGTTATCGCCTCACCGCGCCAACGCCACAACAACATGCAGAACACGGGCAACAGCATATAAAATTGCCATTCCACCGACAGCGACCAGGTATGCAGGAACCATTTTTCCTGTGATGCGGCATCAAAATAACTGGCCTCCTTCCAGAACTGAAAGTTGGAATAAAACAGTAATGCCGAAATAGCATGTTTACTGGCCAGCTTAAAATCGGATGTCGGCAAAAATAACCAGCCCAGTAAACTGAGCAAGAGACACAACAGCGCCAACGCAGGCATGATTCGCCTGGCCCGGGCGAGATAAAAACCCAGCAAGGTGAAGGTATTTCGATGTAAACCGGTTATGATGATTGCGGTCATTAAATAACCAGAAATTACAAAAAAAAACATCAACCCCGACAAACCCACCGCTAAATCCCGGCACCGCAAAATGAAATAGAATAACGGATATAACGGCCCATGCCCGCAAACCGTTAATATCGAATCGAAACCCTGTGGTATCCGCTGCCATCTGATTCTTAGCCACCTGTCAGACACCCTTCCTCGTACCTTTGACTATGCATTGACATGCATCAACAGCCGCGGTTCTATTCGCCAGACACAGGGCAGAAGACAATTTAGATCGTCAACGCCTCGACAGCCGATGGCGGCAACCCCAGCCTGCGCAGTCCGGCGTGGAGACACCGCGAAAAAACGTGATGCACAGGCGAGAGGTGATTGCACCCAACGAGAGGAACGGCTAACTAGGCCGTTCCTCGACGCAATGCTCGCTATTTTTTCTGCAGCGGGCGCCACCAGGCTTCGTTGGCCAGGTACCACTTGATGGTCTTGGCGATGCCGGTCTGGAACGTCTCCTGCGGCACATAGCCGAGCTCAGCGCGGATCTTGTCGGTCCCCACCGCATAACGGCGGTCGTGTCCGGCGCGATCGGTGACATAGGTGATCAGCGACGCGGCGCCCTCACCCCGGGCTTGGGGCGCATCCGGGAAGCGGGCCGCCAGCGCGGCATCCGCAGCAAACTCGCCATCCACCAGCTCGCACAACAGGTTGACGATGTCGATATTCTGCCACTCGTTGACGCCACCGATGTTGTAGGTCTCGCCGACCACGCCCTTGTCCAGCACCAGTTCGATACCCCGGCAATGGTCTTCGACGAACAGCCAGTCGCGGATCTGCTTGCCATCACCGTAGATTGGCAGCGGCTTGCCATCGAGGATATTGGTCAGGCACAGCGGGATCAGCTTCTCCGGGAAGTGATAGTAGCCATAGTTGTTCGAGCAGTTGCTGGTCGTCACCTGCAGGCCATAGGTGTGCAGGTAGGCGCGCACCAGGTGGTCCGAGGCCGCCTTCGACGCCGAATAGGGCGAGTTCGGTGCATAGGCTGTCTGTTCGGTAAACGCCGGATCGGTCAGCGACAGGGTGCCATACACCTCGTCGGTGGAGACGTGGTGAAAGCGGTGCGGCAACGGGTTAGCCGGATCGGCCAGCCACACGGCGCGCGCCGCCTTCAGCAGGCTGTGGGTACCGATGATGTTGGTCTCGATAAACGCATCGGGGCCGGTGATCGAGCGGTCAACGTGGGATTCGGCAGCAAAGTGCACCAGGGTGTCGATGCCCTCTTCACGCAGCAGCAGCTCCACCAGCTCGCTGTTGCAGATGTTACCTTTTACGAAACGGAAGTTCGGATTGGCCATCAGCGGCTGCAGCGTCGCGATGTTGCCGGCGTAGGTCAGTGCATCCAGCACCACCACCCGATCCTGCGGGTGCTGGCGCAACCAGTAGTGTACGAAGTTGGCCCCGATAAAACCGGCGCCGCCGGTCACAAGCAGTTTTCTCATCTTGATTCCCTAATTCATCAATTCAGTCGTTTAGAACGTCACGGCATCTTTGAAGGCCACGCCCTGGGCATCCTTGCCAGACAGCGACGGCGCCGCCCCGTCGAGCAGCGGCCAGTCGATGGCCAAATCGGGGTCATCCCAGCGTACCGAGTGCTCGGCGTTCGGGTTGTAGTAGTCGGTGCAGCGGTAGACGAACTCGGCCGTCTCGCTGGTGACATAGAAGCCGTGCGCAAACCCTTCCGGCACCCACAGCTGGCGCTTGTTGGCCGCAGACAGCAGCACGCCAACCCAGCGGCCAAACGTCGGGGACGCCTTGCGCATATCGACGGCAACATCGAACACCTCGCCGGAGACCACCCGCACCAGCTTGCCCTGGGTGTTTTGCGTCTGGTAATGCAGGCCTCGCAGAATGCCCTGGCGAGACTTGGAGTGGTTGTCCTGCACGAAGCGTCGCGCGCAGACCTGGGTGTTGAACCAATCCTCACGCCAGGTCTCCATAAAGAAGCCGCGTTCATCGCCAAACACCTGGGGCTCCAGGATTTTCACCTCCGCAATCGCGGTCTCGATGATGTTCATTCTGCACTCTCTTGTTGTTCGGCCAACACCTGCATCAGGTAGGCACCGTATCCACTCTTCAACAGCGGCTTGGCCAGCGCTGCCAGCTGGGCGGCATCAATGAAGCCCATGCGAAATGCCGTCTCCTCCGGTGACGCCACCTTCTGCCCCTGGCGCTTCTCCAGCACGCGGATGAAGATGGCGGCATCCAGCAGCGAATCATGGGTGCCGGTATCCAGCCAGGCGGCACCGCGGCTCATGCGCTCCACCCGCAGCGTGCCGCGCTGCAAATAGACATTGTTGACATCGGTGATCTCCAGCTCGCCGCGCGCCGACGGTTTGACCTGCTTGGCAATCTCGACCACATCGTTGTCGTAGAAATAGAGACCGGTGACGGCGTAGTTCGACTTCGGCTTGGTCGGTTTCTCCTCAATCGAGACCGCCTGCCCCTGCTTGTCGAACTCCACCACGCCGTAGCGCTCCGGATCCTGCACGTAATAGCCAAATACCGTGGCCCCGCTCGGTTGGCTGGCCGCCTTTTGCAGCGTCTCGCTCAGACCGTGGCCGTGGAAGATGTTGTCGCCGAGGATCAGGCAGACAGCGTCGTTGCCGATAAACGACTCGCCGATCAAAAACGCCTGCGCCAGCCCATCCGGACTCGGCTGCACCGCGTATTGGATCGCCAGCCCCCATTGGCGGCCGTCACCGAGAATGCGCTGATAGGTGGCCTGATCGTTCGGCGTGCTGATGATCAGGATCTCGCGAATACCGGCCAGCATCAGCGTGGTCAGCGGGTAGTAGATCATCGGCTTGTCGTAGACCGGCAACAGCTGTTTGTTGACGCCGATGGTCGCCGGATGCAACCGGGTGCCACTGCCCCCGGCCAGAATAATGCCTTTCATCGTCTGCTCTCCTCAGGCGTAGGCCCGGATATGTTGTAGCGCGGCGAGCCAGTCGCTGGGCGCGATGCCAAACACCTGCTGGATTTTGCGGCAATCCAGGCGCGAGTTGGCCGGCCGCTTGGCCGGGGTCGGATAGTCGGCGGTACCGATGGCGTTGAGCTGTGGCACACGGGGTAACACCCCCTGCGCTGCGGCGGCGTCGAAAATGGCCTCGGCAAATTGGCACCAGCTGACATGGGGTTCACCGGCAAAGTGATAGATGCCCCAGGCGTTGAAGTCCGGCTGCAAGGCCTGTCTGGCCATCGTCAGCAGCGCGGCGGCGATGTCGCCGGCATAGGTTGGGCCACCAAACTGGTCGGCGACAATGCCCAGCGTGTCGCGTTGCGCCCCGAGGCGCAGCATGGTCTTGACGAAGTTGTTGCCGTGCTCGCCAAACACCCAGGCGGTACGCAAAATCAGATGGCGCGGGCAGTGCTCCGCCACGGCCAGTTCACCGGCCAGCTTGGAGGCGCCGTACACCCCTTGCGGTGCGACGGCATCGCTCTCGACGTACAGGCCCTCTTTGTCGCCGGCAAACACATAATCGGTGGAGATGTGCAGCAGAATGGCCCCGACCTGCTGCGCCGCCTCGGCCAGGTAGGCCGGACCATCGCGATTGATGGCATACGAGGCGTCGATCTCGCTCTCGGCCTTGTCCACCGCAGTGTGGGCCGCGGCGTTGATGATTATATCTGGATGGCACTCAGTACAAAAAGACAACACTGCGTCACGATCGGTAATATCCAGCCTATCCCTGTCGACGCAGCAGATCTCTGCATCCAAAGAAGATAAATACTCTGTTAATTTGAATCCAACTTGCCCGTAGGCTCCCACGATCAAAAATTTTCGCATCATATGTTCCGGTTACTATTTTTGTGGAGAGATTACAAAAGACAGCACATGTTTATCGTCATAATGAGAGTTCAACATCTTTACAACTTGAGGATTAGCAACATCGAAAAAACGCGGCATATGGTCACCTGAAACAACAATTTTTGTATCAGGCATTTTGTTTGCGAGTTCCACAATGACATTTAAAGTATTATCGAGCAGCTTGATATAGTTACATTCAATTGTTGATGACACTGAAAGCCATGAGCAGTTTAAAGATGGGATATCTTTTATATCAATATTGGAGTACGGTGCGTGCATATCCATTGTCATCCAGTATGCGAAGAATCTATCCTCTCCTTTCAAGTCTGAGACAATTTTATGCATTACAGTCCGATCATCAACGCCAGAAAAAGCATGAGATAAAGAGAAACTTCCAGATAACTTCAAGTCATCACCATCAACAAACTTGGAGAATCCAATCTCTTTATACCAAATAAATCTATCATAAAAACGGCCAGAGTTATTGTGATAAGCATAAGTTTGATATCCCTGCTTGCTCAAGACATTAGGTATACAATTATCTACACTAGGGATAGATGAAATGGCCAAACCATCCATATTCAAAGAACAGAGCTCTCGAATTTCCCCATTGATGGTTGTCCCCTGAAAATCTGTTTTGACGAAACCACCAAATCGACCAGATAAAGATTTGAAGAGTTTATTTGTAAAAAAATCCGACACAACAGAGCTCAATGGAACCCCTAGCGACTCAACAGTGATCGCTATTATTTTATCCTGTTTAATATTTATTTCATTTTGTAAAAATGACCCCCCATGAATAGGCTCATAACGGGTACTCCAATCCGTCATTCTTCTATACATAAACTCATCGGTCTTCACACCGAGAGCATGTTTAAAAAACAACCCTGGAAGTCCAGTGGTTGAAATTGACTCTTGCATTACATAACGAGAGAGCCCGCTTGGAATGGTAATTATGATAAGTGCCAATAAGACTCCAGTCATTGAAGCCTTTTTAAAAACCGAAAACGAACAGAAACTCAATGCAATAATAAAAGAGATCGACGCCAATAGTATCTTGGCGCCAAACCAGCCGGCTTCTGGCACTTGCATTAGCAAGCCAAACATAGCTGGAGCAGACATACCACTCAGTGAAACTGAGAACATGATATCCATCAGCACGATGAAGATTGAGGTTATAAACATCGGCCATCTAAAGAAAACCAATGGGATCAGAAAATAAGAGAAATTAAAAAAGGGGCGATTAACTGATACGAAAGAGCTTAAAACATGAGTAAATAGCATCCCAACCAAAATGAAAAAGATGACAATAAAAAAAGCCTCTTTGACAACAGAGGCTAATGAAACTGGTACAAAATGCTGCTTTACTCTTGAAAATATATATTCCATTCGTTCACCACAAAAGTGCACCCAGTACACTTTCAAACATTATTAATACGCCCCGTCGCGGTGCAATACCACACCAATCGTCTTGAACATGATGGCGATGTCATACCAAAGCGACCAGTTCTTCACATACCAGCCATCCAGATACACACGGGTGGCGTAGTCGACATCATTACGGCCACTGACCTGCCATAAGCCGGTCATTCCAGGCTTGGCCATCAAATAATATTCACCATCGTCACCGTAACGCTCAAGCTCTGCTTCAACAATAGGACGTGGGCCGACCAGGCTCATCTCTCCCATCAGCACATTCCACAATTGAGGTAACTCGTCAAGACTGGTTTTGCGGATCAAATGCCCAATCGGGGTAATGCGAGGGTCATTCTTCAATTTAAAGTCTTTATCCCATTCCGCTCGCGCCTCGGGGTCGGAGGCCAACAGATTTTCCAACACCTCTTGGGAATTAATGATCATGGATCTGAATTTCAAACATTTAAACTTGCGCCCGGACTGTCCGACCCGCTCATGGCCATAAATCGGCGATCCACCATCTCGGGATACTTTCCAACCGATATAAGCCAACACGGGAGACAAGAACAATAGCAGCAACGATGAAACCACAATATCAAAACTGCGTTTGATAATGCGCGAAGCCAAACGAGCAAGATTGTTATGCACCCGTAACATCAATAGTTCATGGCTGAAGAAATGTGACATATCGGTGCCATGCAAGGGCACGCCACGTAACGTTGGAATAACAGAGACGTTGCGTAACCCCTTTGCGGTCAGATAACGCAACCAGCTGTCTCGCAGCTCAGACTGTTCATATTCGACTGCGAGGAACAACTTGGCACCGGGATAGTCTCGAATAACACTGCTCATTTCATGATGAAGCAAAGGAATTCCTTCGATCGGCGACTCCAGACAATGGCCATCTGGAGAGATAAAACCAATGATATCAAACCCCATCATGCGTTCACTGCGAATCGCCATGTATGCATCACGAGCATTACTACCACAACCAATAATCAAGCTCGGCCAAGTCCAAAATCCGGCTTTATTCAATATTGCCTTGGCGAAAAAACGGAATAAAGGCAGCAAAATCAGGGACAGTGTCCATAGCAACGCCCACTGTCCGCGAGAAAAATCCCACTTGGACAGAGCAACCAGTGCCAGATCAGCGATCGATAGTGCGAGCACCAACTGTAAACACTCGCGCAATTCATTCCAAAATGGTTTGCGATAGGTGTAGTGCCTCAATTGAGACCAAAACCAGGTCATACCACACAGTACTATGATCGCAAAACTCCAGATCCGAGCGTAACCGATCCCATTGCTAAGTGAACTTAATTCGGCTGGAACCTCTCCCCCGTATACCCCCATTACCCAGTAGGTAATAGAAAATGCCAACAAGAAAGCAGACAGGTCGGAAGTGACCAAACCTAACTTATTGATCATCGGTGAAAAAGTCTTGGCAAACAGCATAGAACTGCTATTGCTTTGAGAAATGTCCATATGTCACCCGTGGCTAAAAAGGGCACAACTAGACGCCTCTTCGGGCATCCACGTTATTCTGCTGGCAGAGTATAGTCCCTAATGCCGCCCAAGAAAAACTTAACACCTCTTTCCAGGACCGCCGGCTTCACCATGCCTATCGAGAAAGGCATAAGTTCATCATAGCGCCTATAGATAAAACACCATGATGAACACCTTAATTACAGCCGTAAAACGGCAGATAACACTAAATCAACACACGTTTTGGCACTTGCGGCAGACTCAGCCTCAGCATAACACCGCAGCTCAGGGGCATTGCCGGAGGGGCGCAGGTGGACGATGCGGCCATCCGTCAGCGTCATGCGCAGGCCGTCTGTCGTATCCACGCCGGCAATGTGGCTATCGCTCAAGCCCAGCAGGTTCAACAATGCTTGTGGGTCGGCTTTGCCGGCAGCCAGGAGGGCTTGACTGCGTGCTGTCGGGAAGTTCTGGATCCGATCGGAGTGGGTGAAACGCTGTGGCAGTGCCGCCACCAGCGGCGAGATCGCGCCTTTACCTGCCGCCGCCAGTAACATCAAAAACGGCAGCACCGCATCCCGCGTCGGCAAGGCAGCCAACGGCTTGCCTGACAATTCGATATCGCTGCCCAGCAGGAAACCGCCATTAGCCTCAAAACCGGCAATTCGCTGATAGCGCTTGGCCAACTCGGCAAATTCGGCAATCACATACGGGGAGCCAATTCTGGTCAGCGCCACCTTGGCGAAACGACCGCAACTGGCCACCGCCGTATTGCAACTGACCGGAACCGCCAGAGCGTCGATCTGCAACGCATCAGCGCACAGCAGACCGAGAATATCGCCACGCAGCCATTCACCCTGCTCATCCGCCACCAACGGCCGGTCGCCGTCACCATCGGTGGAGAAAATGGCATCCAGCTGATACTCAGCGGACCAACGGCGAGCCTTGGCCTTGTCGGCATCAGCGACGGCTTCGGTGTCGATCGGCACGAACTCGTCACTGCGCTCCAGCGCAATCACCTCGGCACCCAGCTGGCGCAACAAGGGAGCATAGAGATCGCGACCGGCGCTGGAGTGCTCGTATACGCCGATGCGTTTGCCGGCAAGCAGATCGGCCGGGAACAGCGAGCTATAACGCTGACAATAAGCCGCCGCCGCGTCGGGCCGGGCTTCAAGCACCGGCAGTACAGGCAAGGCCGAAAACTCTACATTCGCCGTTAAGATCGCCTGCTCATCGCCCTTGGTGATTTCGCCATCCGGACGATAAAACTTCAGACCATTGCGATCGAACGGAATATGGCTACCGGTCACCATGATGCAGGGCATCTGATCCTGCATCGCTTTATAGGCCAGAGCCGGAGTCGGCACCACGCCGTAATAGACCGGCTCTACCCCGGCTTGCAGCATGGCCGCAGCGCACGCCTGCGCCATGGCCGGGCTGCTCGGCCGGTTATCAATCGCCAGCGCCATCTGCGGCACCGCGAACTCACGTTGCATCACGGCAATGAAGGCATGGGCGAAAGCCGCGCACACCTCGGGGGTAAAATCCACCACCAGACCACGTGCACCGCTGGTACCAAACGCCACGCCGCCTTCGGCAATCAGCGTGGAGCTATTCAATGTTGTTGTCATAACCCGTTGTTCCATAATCATTATTTTTATGCCATCCCCTGACAACGCCAGGGCAGTGATGTCGCTGTCAAGCCTGAGAACGGCGCTGTGCCAGCACGATACCGCAGCGCGCCTGTGAACAACAGCGCGCGAGATGGTTAAACGCGTCCGTATCGGTCTTGCAGGCGGACGATGTCGTCCTCACCGAGATAACTCCCGGATTGCACCTCGATCAACTCCAGCGTGACCTTACCCGGATTTTCCAGCGCATGAACTGCGCCAACCGGAATGAAGGTGGACTCATTCTCGGTGACCAGAAAGGTGCGCTCGCCGTTCGTCACTTTGGCGGTACCCGACACCACGATCCAGTGCTCGGCTCTGTGGTGATGCATCTGCAGCGACAATTTCTCACCAGGCTTCACGCTGATGCGTTTGACCTGGTAACGCCCACCGTGATCGATGGCATCATATTTGCCCCACGGCCGGTATACCTCACGGTGCACATGATGCTCGCTGCGGCCTGCTGCCTTGAGTCCTTCAACGATCTTTTTGACGTCCTGCACCTTGCGCTGATCGACCACCAGAACGGCGTCTTTGGTCTGCACCACGACCAGATTGTCCACCCCGACCAGGCTGACCAGTCCACTTTCGGCAAACACATAGTTGTTGCTGCTGCCGTGCTGCATTACATCGCCGCGGAACACGTTGCCGGCGGCATCCTTGGTCGAGATCTCCCACAGGGATGACCAGGAGCCAACATCGGACCAACCGGCATCCATCGGTACCACCACGGCATCGGCGGTCTTTTCCATCACCGCATAGTCGATGGAGTCGCTCGGGCAGGCCAGGAACGCCGTCTTGTCAACACGCACAAAATCGAGATCCGGATTGATGGTCCCCACCGCCAGGCTGCAAGCGGCATGGATATCGGGGCGGAACGCCTGGAGTTCGGCCAGGAAGCGGCTGGCACGGAACAGGAACATGCCACTGTTCCAGTAGTATTCACCGCTGGCCAGATAACCCTCGGCGGTCACCGCATCCGGTTTTTCGACAAACTGCGCGACGGCAAAGGCGCCCTGCTGCTCGGCGCCACGACGGATGTAGCCATAGCCGGTCTCCGGCTGGGTCGGCACTATGCCAAAGGTCACCAGCTTGCCGGCCGCGGCATGGGGCATCGCCGCCTGCACCGATGCCGTAAACGCCGCCTCATCACGAATCACATGATCAGCCGCCAGCACCAGCAGCAACGGATCCTCACCCTCACCCGCGGTTTGCAATGCAGTCAACGCCGCCAGCGCAATGGCCGGTGCAGTGTTACGGCCCGCCGGTTCCAGGATGATGTTATGCGCCAGCTTACCCAGATGGCGCAGCTGCTCGGCCACCAGGAAGCGGTGATCCTCATTACAGATCACCAACGGGGCAGCGCAGGCCAGCTGCTGCAGACGATTGACCGTGGCCTGCAACATGGTGGCCTCACCATCGAGTTGCAAAAACTGCTTGGGATACAGCTCGCGCGACAGCGGCCATAAACGACTGCCGGAACCACCGGCCATGATCACGGGAATCAAACAAGACATCGCTACATCTCGACTTAATAAGTTATATTTTTTTGTTGTTGGAACTGACGCCATTTGTCGTCGACAAAATCACGCAGCTCACGGGTAAAGCGGGCCTCGGAAAAACGCTCGGCGTTTGTACGACAAAAATCCGCAGTAAACAAGTGGGAATTGGCTTCGAATTCTTCGATTACGTTGCAAAGGCTACTGACCGTCTGTTCATTAAAAAACAGCCCGGTCGGACGCTCAACACCCAACGGTCGCACCGTTTCCAATGCGCCGCCCTTGCCAAAGGCGACCACAGGAGTCCCACAAGCCTGGGCCTCAACCGGCGTAATACCAAAATCTTCCTCGGCCGCAAAAACAAACGCTTTGGCGCGTTGCATGTGTGATTTCAACACATCAAAGGGTTGATAGCCCAATAATGTAATGTTCGCGTGCCCAGCCGCAAGCGCGGCAATTTTCTTATATTCACCGCCATCACCAATGACAATCAGGCGTTTATCCGGCATCCGTGTAAACGCCTCAACAATCAGATCCATCTTTTTGTAGGGCACCATTCTTGATGCGGTGAAATAGAACTCTTCCTTCTGTTCAACACACGCGAAATCTTCCACGGCGACAGGGGGATAAATAACCGTAGCCTCACGGCCATAGATCTTTTTAATGCGACGAGCAATGAACTGTGAATTGGCAATAAAATGGTCAACGCCATGCGCGGTACGGTAATCCCATATCCGCAACTTGTGCAGTAGCCATTTGGTGATCCACCCTTTTAGTCCCTTGTTCAAACCAGACTCGCGTAAATATTGGTGCTGCAGATCCCACGCATAACGCATCGGTGAATGCACGTAGCTGATATGCAATTGGTCTGGTCCGGTTAGCACGCCTTTAGCCACCGCATGGGCACTGGAAATCACAATGTCGGCATCAGAAACATCCAGCTGTTCGATGGCAAGCGGCATCAACGGCAAATACTTTTGATAATGTTTGTGCGCCCCGGGCATTTTTTGAATAAAACTGGTTTTGGCGTGACGACCACCAAAAAAACTGCGCTGCTTGTCCGTCAGAAAATCAACTACCGAGAACAACGTGGCCTGAGGAAACGTATTTAAAATCCGTGACGTCACCTGCTCGGAACCGGCATAACTGAGCAACCATTCATGCACCACACTGATTTTTTTATTTTCCATGTTGATTTGTCACCTCATCCAGCACAGCTTGCACCCGCGCAGCCACCGCATCCCAGCTAAATAACTTGGCACGTTCTAAGCCTTTCGCTATCAGCTCGCTACGTAAGCCCTCATCATTCACCAGTCGTTCTATGCCCGCCCGTATTTCATCAACCGATTCAGGGTTGACCAATAAGGCGGCGTCGCCAGCCACTTCAGGTAAGGAAGTCGTATTCGAGGTCAACACAGGAATACCACAGGCCATCGCCTCGACAACCGGAAGACCGAAGCCTTCATAAAGTGATGGGAACACCAGTCCTAATGCTCCACGATATACACCGGGTAAGGCGTCTTCGGAAATTTTTCCTAGAAAGACAATACGATCAGCCAGTTGATGCTCGTCAATAATGAACTTAAGTTCATCACTAATATCACCTGAAAACACCAGTTTAATATCGTTAGCAATCAACGCTTTTGAATAAGCCAACAGTGCACGGGCTTCATTTTTATGGCGTTTGCGATTACCGACACACAGAAGATAACGATAACCGGGAAGAAAAGGCGCAACATGGGTAGAGAAACCTTGATCAACGCCATTACCAACATTCATTATTTTACTAAGAGGGATGTTTGCCCAGTGAGATATTTTTGACTTAGAAAACTCAGATACAGTCAAAACTGCTCGACACCCTCTCACTGCGCGCTTCAATATAAATGCATAATATATTCGCTTCAGAAATCCACTATTATAAGGCAAATCAATGTGATTTAAATCATGAAGTGTAATGACTATGTTTTGATAGAAAAAAACTGGGGCGTTGAATCCAGGAGTAATAAATACCCCCTTCCTCATAAGAATGAAATATGCAAAAAAGATGCAATCGAAAAGACCATGTGGCCTGACCGATGATTCAATATAGCCATCGACTGCAAGCCTTAATTTCAGCTCATTTGCGAAGCGACCAATACCATGCGCGCCAATCCATCGTGAATCAAAATATATTTTCACACCAGCCTCATTACATTTAAGAATGTTTTGAAAAAAGCGAACGAATCACAAACAAACAAAGATGAAAAAATACAAACACATAAAGAGACCAAAAGCCAGCAGTTATATAAAAAGCAGAAATAACTTTAAAGTTCCATGTGATGGAGTAAAACAATCGCGGGTCCAATGATATATATTTTTTAATTTTAAAATCCGAGAGCCTTAACAATACACCCGATATTACACCAATTGCAACAACGCCTAGAATACCAAAGTTAAAAAAAGCCTCTCCAAATATCCCAGTCCTTAAGCCCGGGTGAATTTCAGGATCAAAGCCGACATAGCCATCTGTAATAACAGATACAGCCCACGCACTGCGAATATCAGAGAATTCTCTGGGAATAAACGATAAAATTGCAGCGACATAGCTTTTCCCATACCAATAATCCCCATCCCAATAACTAAACACCCACGCGAAGTCACGTACATCAGAGAAATTATTTCCAAAAAAAATTGCATTATATAAACCAAAAAGAAATCCTTGAGAATCGCCGCCTGCTCGAAAAGAGGATAGACCAATTGCCAAAAAAACAAATGAAGATGAAAGCAAGACCAGCTTTTTAAAACCAACCTTTTCAGGGTGAATAAAGTAATACACAACAGCAATTATTAGAAACGGTCCTAATGTGGCCATCCGCGAGCCGAGAAACAATGACCCAAGAGATATAGAAAAAATCAATAGCAAATCAATTTTATTTTTTGATGCCATGTAGCGCAGAAAAAGTGAAACAACAACCAAACCATACATAACCTGAATAAAATTGAAAATAGGACGAAGTGCCCCATTTTTTAGAAAAAAAGCCCTAGGATCAGAAACATTACCACTTTTCACCAAAAACAAAATAAGAGAAAACATTAAAAAAGAATATACTACACTAACAAACCAAAGTACTGTTTTGTTTCTCATGTTATTATACATCATCAGTTCAAAACAGCTTAACTTTAACGTTCCGGCGCTAGATTTTTGAATTAAATTTCCTATAAGGCGCCCAACTAGCATTGAGCAATATCCAACAGTGGATATTAAAAAAGCAAAATTTGTAGCACTTATGATTTTTGGATAAAAACCACCAACAGCTGGTATATTTAGCTCAGAGGCGATAAAGGGATATAAAATGAATATTGGTAGCACGCATGTAAGAAAGACATTATAATGCCAAAAATCCAACTTCCATCCTGTCGATTTATATGTTCTTCTCCAGCTCCAAAAAAAATGAGCAAATAATAATAGGGAGATTACCAAAAGAATTGGGTTAAAAACAAATAACCCATTCAAGTAGATATTGTTCTCTATCAAAGGATGCATACCTTCTTATATTGAGATGGAGGCTATTACGCCTCCATCTCCGTTATCTTTTCAGATGCGATCTGCCATCATTAATCACATTATCATTTTTATGCTCATTCAAAACAAAATACTGTTGGTGGAGTGAACTTAAAAAGCCAAAATACTTGCATAGCGAGGCATAGCGATGGGGACCCACGCGTTTCAATACAAAACGCATCGCCTTGTTAACCAAGCGTGCTTTGTTATTAATATCGTTGGCCGAATTAACACCATCGCAAACATATGACTCTTTGATCCCATTGCGATCCAGATAATTGATAAATGCTTTTTCTGCGCTCGCCGATGAAAATGGGCAATCCAGTTCAGCTTGCTTGAAATAATAACAACGCCGAGCCAGCAGGCTGATAGCCTTGCCGTCAGAATAATTATTATATTTATACTTGGGTAAGTCATTAAGCTGGCCGAGAACAGAATTAACCGCCGTTCTATAACCTTCAAATAAAGCTTTGAGATCTGGACGCGTCGCTAAAGTATAACGGTTTTGATACTTGCTGATGGCATCAATATCATTTGCCAAGAAACCACTGAAGTGGAAAAACACCAGTGGATCTATTCCATTTACCAGATGGTCATGCAATACCCGTTCATGCAAGTTCCAATACGCCATATTCAAGCCAAGATGGCGAGAAATATATACCCCAGCGAACATGCCAGGCACGAGATTCATCCATTTCTGATCAACAAACAAACCGGATGCTGCATCGTTAAAGCAAGCATCCCGACATTTATTTGACCACCACATTGCAACGCTGCGACCAATGTCATCATTTTTCAACGATGCAAAGCCAAGATTATATGTGCCAGTTTTCAGATGTACCTGCTCACCAGGCAGCTTATCATCGGCAATCGGCGAACAGATATGCGGGGTCAAAACAACAGAAGCCCCATCATCGAAATGACTAAAAATAGGCTCCTGTAAACTTTGATAAACATAAATATCAGGGTCAATATAAGTTGCAGAGGCATAACCCTGTGTAAACAACTGTGATATGATAAATGGCTTGATTGCAGTACAATATTCTGTAATTTCATACTTAAATGCCAAGGAAAGAAAAACCGTGGCATCAGCAGTAGTTGTCGCATCAACAAATTTTATCTTTCGTTGTACTAATAACGCAGCAATTTCCTCGCTCACGCCATCCGCAAAATAAATGTAAAAGTCAACATCAGGGTTACTTTTTTGCATTGACTCGGCAAGCACAATGCCATAGCCGACATAGTTCTGAGCGATCACAGTAAAAGCAGCATTTTTATTCATAATTGTTCCAGTTTTATAACTTTTGCCGGGACACCAGCAACAACACTGAAAGGTGGAACATCTCTATTAACAACTGAATTTGCAGCAATAACAGAGCCTTCCCCAATATTAACATTCGGCAATATAACAACTCCATCACCGATCCAGACATTCTTGCCGATCTTGACAGGACCCTTAGATAACAAAGGACGTTTATTCGGCAAAATATGAAAATCGTTGCGCAAATCAGAAGTAGAACCGTGCGAGTGATCCGTTATCAAGACACGTGAGCCAATCAAACAACCAGATTCTATTACGACAGTGTCAAGCGCGGCGATATGAGTCCAGTCGGAAATATTTATATTATCACCTAGAATCAATTTTGAATCAGAAGTGATCGCATGTAACCATAATCCTTGCCCCGCAGAAAAATTGTTACCCAAAACAACACACTTCCCATTTATTATTTTTATATTACGCCAATCAATCCTTATTCTTTTACCTTCTGCCATTGAAGCAATTGCGTTTAAAACCTTGTTTTTTGCTTTATAAAATAAAGATGCACCTTGGAGAAAAATGATATTCATGGCGAACTCTCACAGCAATTTCATTTTCAAGAGAATTCGCAATATCATCTTCTTCATTCGCATAAACAGTAATTCTATTTTAAATGCCAGCGAACCAGCTTTTGTGTTAAGCAAAGGTTTAAATACCGTCCTGGCTATTGAAAGCGAAGAAAAAGCCTTCAATGTATCTGATAGTTTTTCTTTTTCACTATCAAAAGCATTTCGAACATAATGGTAATGGAGAATAAACATCAACCCGGACAAGAGGAGCGTTTTCGAAAGTCGCTTATCTGTGCCAACCATAGATTGAACAATGCTCGAAAAATTACGTCCAAATACATCTAGAAAGCGATACCCCCCGGAATTATCGACTTCTGTGATAACAACAGGTGTCGCCACATAGATAAAATTACTACCTTTCGAAACGGACTCCAGAACCCAAGATAACTGAACCAAGTTTGTTGCAAGGAACTTATAAACCTCAGTACTCGGTACGTTATGTTTACTTTTATTAACGATGATACTTGATATAAATGTGTACTGAATACCAACAAGTTCACTGATAATATACCTATCGTCACACTCCTGATAAGAAAGCTTACTAACAGAAGTATAATTCAAGTCACTGATATGTGGCTGAGCTCTCATATACATCAAATCTATTGATTGTTCGCTGTTTAATATCGCCGAAATACGAGCCAACGAACCTGGAACTAAATAGTCATCATCACCGATGATCCAGACAAACTTAGATTTAGACTCGATATAACAATTGGCAATATTTTTGTCCGGCCCCAAATTTACTTCATTTTTAGTTGCATCAATGAAAGCGAATCTCTCTTGGTACTTCCGCACTACCTCTGCAGTGTTATCGGTCGATGCGTTGTCTGAAATAAATATTTTGATCGGTAACTTAGCCTTGTCTATATCATAGACAATTGAATCTAACAACCGGCTCAAATAATTAGCTCGGTTGTAAGTCGGAATCGCAATTGTAAGAACATCTACGTCACGCAACGACATACTCCTTATTAAACTTTCTAAAAATATGGATGCTATACGGAACGCAGAACAACCAAATTATCAAACAATAGCCTAGAATTAGGTTTTGTGATTGCATGAAGCTTGCTGACAGCAGCAAAAGCACAATTAAGATCGCGGAAAGTATTGCGTGCGGCATATACAACTCTATTTTGTGTGAGCGAATAAAGGTTGCTTGGCATGCGACGATATGATTACCCAATGATGTAAACAAAATCACAAAAAAAATAAGTGGTTATAATAATCTATCAATAAAAAACATATTTAGGCTTTTAGATAAGAATAAAAAAACAGAAGCCGACAGTATGAAAATACATAAGAAAACTAGCGACTGGTAGAACGTTTTCTTATATAGAACAACAAGATTCTCTCTATTTTTTTCTGCAATCATGTTACCAAAACGAGGGGCTTTAGTCATTATCCAAGAAAGAGACAAATTCAACAACATATTACAGATATTAATTGTCATGCCTAACTTGCCAGCAAACTCAGCTCCGTAAACTTTAAAAGCAATTGGGTTAAATAGCTGATATATAAAAAAACCAGATAACCAACTCACAGCGATGCGCCATTGAACAGGCAGCATTTCTCTTCGCCAAGAAAAATATTGCTTGCTTGCTCTATCCTTAATTGACTGAACAATAATAGAGTGGAAATTCCTTGAGCACCAAACCGTTCCAACAATAAATAGAGAAAGCAAAGAAGCGCTTACAGCATATAAACCATGCCCTGTAACTAACAAACCAAGCGCTAGTACGGCATTTACCATTGATTGAAAAAACCTAACTTTAGCAACATCTGGAATATAGCCGCAACCTTCAGCAATAGAAAGTACGGGAGTGACACTTAAACAAAGCACTGCGCTTAATATTAATGTAACCCATGGCCAAAACCATTGAGGCCCATTGCTGCCCAATATTGTCTCAAGTGTAAACCCATAGCCAGCAAAAAAAAACAACCCCACTGGGAATACAACTATAGTTATGAGAAATGCAACAACTGCATACCATTTCAGCACTAGCTTAATAATGGCATGGAAGCGAGATAAACTAACTTCATCACCAGTGACCGTAAGTCCATTACTAGTTTTTGAAAACATAAGGTTCGGAGTTTCATGACTAATAAATTGAATAACAACGGTACCGAAACCAAGCTCAAATAGAATTTGAAGAGCAAGGATGCTTGAAAATGTAAAGTAATAACCTTGTTCCTCCATTGTAAGATATTTTGAGATAAGAAGTAGAATTATAACTCCAGAAACAATGTTCCACCCTTTTGAAAGCAAAACATAGGCAATAGCTTTATCTACACCTATCATTTTAAAAAAACGAAGAAACATTGTCACCCCATTAAGCAAAAGCCATGCTCTTTTATTTTATAAAAACAACAGTGAGATTGATAAACAGCAATTTATAAACTAAATCACATCATATAGATAGCGCAGTCACACTGAATGTGTATTTAACGCATAAAATAGGCTAATTGCATTTTTCATTATTCGAAAGGAGCATCAGTGGCTCAATAAGCGGCCAATGAAACACTGGCCGCCAACATATTATGCTATAGATAGATTCCAGACTGCTGGCGCAAATATTCTTGCGTACCAGCGAAATGTTGAAATTTATCAGGAATTCCAATGCGCTTAATTTTTGGATAGACGTTAATTTTGCCATTTTCATAGAGATCGTTAATATTTTCCACGACCCAGCCACCAAAACCGCCTGATAATTGATGCTCTTCTACTGTAATTATCTTTTTCACATTAGAGATAATAGGCAGCAGGCCTTGAATTAACGTCTCATCGAGGAAAGGGAGCGAGTAAATGACATATTTATTTAGATGATCACGTGCTTGATTAACTATAGAGCCCAGTACTGCACCTGTTGTTAAAACTAAAACATCTGGTTGTTCACTATCTCCTGCTACCTTAATCGCAGTATTTTTATCAGATAACTCGGTAGTGTGAACGCTCTGCTCGCCAGCCTTATTAATTCGAACATACGCTGGGCCTTGATGCTCCTCGCATAACACTCTTGCAACTAACTTAGCCTCTTGTGGGTCACCAGGTGCACATACCAACATATTAGGGATTGAACGCATCATGGCAATATCTTCTGTTGTATGATGCGAGGTTCCCAGTGGCCCATACGCATAACCAGCCCCTACAGCAACGACGGTTACATCAAGATTATGGTAACAAACGTCATACCTTATTTGCTCCATAGCGCGAAGTGTCGGGAAGTTACCAATGGAATATACAAAAACTTTGTAACCTTCCAAAGCCAAGCCGGATGCAATTTGCAGCATATTCTGTTCCGCAATCCCGACATTTAGATATCGGTCAGGAAAACGATCGGCAAACTGCTCAAGAACAGAAAACCCTAAATCGCCACAGAGAAGAAAAATCTTATCGTTCTTTGCAGCTTGCTCACAAAGTGCTTTGATAAAGGTATTACGCATTGTTCATCTCCAACTCGGCTAACGCTTTCACATAATCATCATCACTCGGAGAACGATAATGCCAAAGGAGTTCATTCTCCATAAATGACACCCCCTTTCCCTTCACTGTATGTGCGATGATTACTTTAGGCTTTTTGTTATCAAAGTTGGTGCCAAAAGCATCTTTGATTGCTTGGTGGTCATGGCCATCGACCTCAATCACATTCCAATGAAATGCTGCAAACTTGTCTTTTAATGGATCCAGAGCTAATACATCCTCAATTCGGCCAAAGCTTTGAATTTTGTTATAGTCGACAACCAACGTCATATTATCCAGCTTGTTATGAGGAGCAAAGAGAATAGCTTCCCAATTAGAGCCCTCATCTAATTCACCGTCACTAACGATGGTATATATGTGATAACCTTTGTTCTGCCGTTTAGCGGCCAACGCTACACCGCAAGCGACACCCAATGCATGCCCCAAGCTTCCTGTAGACAATTCTACACCGGGTAACTTATGGTTAACGTGTGAAGTAAAAAATGAACCATTGCTGGTATAATCATTAAACAAATCAAGATCTTTAAAAAAACCTTTCTCATTTAATACGGCATACAGCGCAGTACACGCATGCCCTTTACTATAAAAAAGTCTATCCCGGTCTGACCACTCCGGATTATCGGAACGAACATTCATTACGCCGTCATAAAGCACAGCCAGTACATCAGCAACAGAGTAAGCGCCACCAATATGCGATGCCTTCTTTTTATGACACAACTCCAGTACCGACTTTCTGATATTGTTCGCGAGAATTGCAGTATTCACTTATTTGTTCCCTCTTGCCCAACAAGCAGTTTTCATTATGGCGTCAGTCAATGAGACTTCGATACTTAATCCAAGTTCATCTGACGCTTTCTGAATAGACGGTATATAGCGCGCAGGAGGAACAGTCGGATCAGACTTTTTGGCTATATGAATTTGACATTGCGGTTCGACCACATCAGCAACCACATGTGCCAATTGCGCAATGGAGACCGCCTCTTCAGAACCGACATTATATGCTTCGCCACCGCGCCCATTTAACAACATAACTAGTAGCCATTTAATCAAATCGGTCGCATACATATATGAACGCAGGGGGGTGCCATCACCACCAATATTTATATCTCGACCGTGAATGGCATCATTTATAAAATTACCTATAGCGAAATGCTTATCGAGTGGTAAGAAAGGACCGACAAAGGCAAAACAGCGTGCGCTGACAACGCGCAAATGATATTTACTGCTGTACAGAGCAGCAAGCCATTCTGAATACCGCTTACTTAATCCATAAGCTGATTTTACATTTGTTGAATCTGGAGCTCCGGTATATTGTTCTGGAATGCAAGCAATATTCTGCGGTTGCACACCATATACAGCCCCACTGCTTAAAAGCAATACGGATGAAGCTTTAGCCATTCTCGCTGCTTCCAGCACAATCGTAGTGCCTTTTGTATTCACATCCATGATGGCAGCATAATCAATTGATCCTAATGGATCAGCCACATCTGTTGCCGCATGAATGTAGTAATCACAATGTGGCAAGTCATCGACACTTAATGCTACAACATCCGATGCAATAAATGTAATATCGCTTCTTGTAGAAAAATAGATATTGTCACGGATAAATTTACCTGGATCTCGACTCACCACAACCAAGTTGCAACCCAGCCCTAAATTATCATTTGCGTAGCAAAAGCTATGCAATAACCATTTACCGATAAAGCCTGTCCCGCCAGTGATAAAAATTTTTTTCTCTTTAAAAGCTTCAAATATTAGTTTGTTGTCAGAGATTAATCTCTGCAAATCTTGCTCAAGTACAGTATTCATTATTAATTAGGCAGCTATTTCTAGCCGCCTGTGTTCCTATCTTGGTATTAGAAGCTGACGCCGAAGAACTCTTCGAACTTGGCGATGACATAATCCAGGTGGTCGTGGCCGAGGCCCGGGTAGATACCGATCCAGAAGGTCTGATTCATGATGCGGTCGGTATTGGTCAGCTCACCGACTACGCGGTAGTTGCGGCCTTCAAAATAGGGCTGGCGGGTCAGGTTACCGGCGAACAGCAGACGGGTGCCAATCTTGGCCTCGTCCAGGAACTTGACCAGTTCGACACGGCTGACACCGGCGGTTTCCTTGAGGGTGATCGGGAAACCGAACCAGGACGGCTCCGAGTTCGGGGTAGCTTCCGGCAACTCGAGGAAGTCGACGCAGTTCGCCAGGCCGGCCTTGAGGTAGGCGAAGTTGGCCTTGCGCTGTTCCACAAACTCTGCGACCCGTTCCAGCTGCGCCAGACCGCACGCGGCCTGCATGTCGGTGATCTTCAGGTTGTAGCCCAGGTGCGAGTAGGTGTACTTGTGGTCGTAGCCTTCTGGCAGCGAGCCAAATTGCTGGGTAAAGCGGTGACCGCAGGTGTTATCGCAGCCCGGCGCACAGTAGCAGTCACGGCCCCAGTCGCGGAACGACTCGATGATCTTCTTCAGTTCGCTGGACTTGGTGAACACCGCGCCGCCTTCACCCATGGTGATGTGGTGCGCCGGATAGAAACTGACGGTGCCGATATCGCCGAAGGTGCCGACCATCTTGCCATCGTACTTGGTGCCCAGGGCGTCACAGCAATCTTCGATCAGCCAGAGGTCATATTTATCGGCGATGCGACGAACTTCGGCCAGATTGAACGGATTACCCAGGGTGTGGGCGACCATGATCGCCTTGGTCTTGTCGGTGACAGCGGCTTCGATCAGCGCAGCGTCGATGTTGTAAGTCGGGATATCCACATCGACGAATACCGGTACCAGACCATTCTGCATGGTCGGGTTGACGGTGGTCGGGAACCCGGCGGCGACCGTGATCACTTCATCACCCGGCTTCAGCGCCTTGGCGCCGAGCTTGTGCGAAGTCAACGCCGTCAGTGCCAACAGGTTGGCCGAGGAGCCGGAGGTGGTGGTCAGCACATAGGGCACACCGATGTATTCGCCCAGCTTCTTCTCGAAGGCGTCATTGAAACGGCCGGTGGTCAACCAGCCATCCAGTGAGGCTTCAACCATCAGTTGCAGTTCACGCGCGCCAATCACCTTGCCGGAGGGCGGCACGACGCTATTGCCGGCAACAAACGGCTTCGGTGCCAGTGCCTGGTCGGCATACTGGGCTACCAGTTGGGAGATCTGTTCACGCAGAGCTTGAGCTGTCATCAGTTTTATTTCCTGTTCAATGGTTTGGGCGATGCCACTGCCTGCATGCAACCGCGGCACGACATCGCGAAAACGACACGGCAGATGTACTCCTCTGCCGTTTGGCGCCACGCCTTAGCGTTGTGGTGTAGCGGCCATATAATCCCGAATTTCCTGCAGCGAGCGCGCACGCATATCTTCACCGGCCAGCCAGGCTTTATGCCAGCTGACGATGCGGCCCAGGGTCGTCACCAGATCCCAGCGTGGTTGCCAGCCCATGCGCAGCTTGGCCTTGGAGCAGTCCAGCTTCAGGTAGTGAGCTTCATGCGGGTGATCGGCGCCATCCAGCTGCCAGCTGGCGTTTTCGCCCCACAGTTGCACCATCTTCTCGACGATGAACTGTACCGGTTGGGCGTCGTTGTCATTCGGGCCAAAGTTCCAGCCTTCAGCAAAGTCACACCCCTCGGCGTACAGTTTTTGCGCGACCAGCAGGTAGCCGGACAACGGCTCCAGCACATGCTGCCAGGGGCGAATGGAGTGCGGATTGCGGATCACCACCGGCTGAGCGTTCTGAAACGAACGCAGAATATCCGGAATCAGGCGATCTTTGGCCCAGTCACCGCCACCGATGACATTACCGGCCCGGACCGATGCCAGCGCCACACCATGGCGGGCATACTCCTTGGGGTTAAAAAACGAGTTGCGATACGCCGACGCCACCAGCTCGGCGCAGCCTTTGCTGTTGGAGTAAGGATCGTAGCCGCCCATCGCTTCATCTTCGCGATAGCCCCAGACCCATTCCCGATTCTCGTAGCACTTGTCGCTGGTGATGTTCACCACCGCCTTGACCCCACCCACGGCCTTGATGGCCTCCAGCACATACACTGTGCCCATCACATTGGTGGAGTAGGTTTCAACCGGATCATCATACGAGAGCCGCACCAGCGGCTGCGCCGCCATGTGGAATACGATCTCGGGTTTGAAATCGGCCATGGCCTCGCGTAAGTGGAAAAAATCGCGAATATCACCCTCTTCCGAGAGCAAGCCCTGGCGGACATCCGCCACCTCGAACAGGCTCGGTTCGGTTGGCGCCGGTAATGAGTAGCCACGCACCACGGCACCCATCTCCTCAAGCCACAGCGCAAGCCAGCCGCCCTTGAAGCCGGTATGACCGGTCAGGAATACGCGTTTGCCTTGCCAGAATGTTGCGTCAATCAAGCTGGTTACTCCCATACCTTCCACGGTGCTTTGCCGCTTTCCCACAAGCTTTCGAGATAATGCTTGTCGCGCAGCGTGTCCATCGGTTGCCAAAAGCCACCGTGCTCATAGGCCATCAGTTCGCCCTGTTCCGCCAGCGTCATCAACGGATCCTGTTCCCATGTGGTTGCATCATTGCTAATCAAATCGATCACCTTGGGGTTCAGCACGAAAAAACCACCATTGATCATGGCGCCATCGCCCTTCGGCTTCTCCCTGAACGAACGGACTTGATTACAATCAATATCCAGAACGCCAAAGCGTCCTGGAGGCAAGGTCGCCGTCAAGGTCGCCAGTTTGCCATGGCTGAGGTGAAAATCGATGGTATCGCGAATGTTGACGTCGGAAACGCCATCGCCATAGGTAAACAGGAAGGCTTCATCGTTTTTCACATATTCGGCAACGCGCTTGAGGCGGCCACCGGTCATGGAGGCGTCACCGGTGTCCACCAGCGTGACGTTCCACGGCTCGGCGCGTTTGTGATGCACTTCCATGCGGTTTTCGCGCATGTTGAAGGTCACATCCGACATATGCAGGAAGTAGTTGGCGAAATACTCCTTGATCACATAGCCCTTGTAGCCACAGCAGATCACGAAGTCGTTGATACCGTGCGCCGAATACATCTTCAGGATATGCCAGAGGATTGGCTTGCCGCCGATCTCGACCATCGGCTTCGGCTTGACCACGGTTTCTTCGCTCAGACGCGTTCCCAGGCCACCGGCCAGAATTACAGCTTTCATCAGTTTTACCCTCGCAAGGTCACAGCAGGTAAGAAGGCATCGGAATGAAATGCCTTGTCTTCCAGCCCTTGTTGTAAAAATGCCGTTTTTGCGACGGCAATCATAGCCGAAGAGCCACAGGCATAGACAGTACAGCCCGCCAGATTGGCAAAGTCCTGCAGCACCGCCTCATGCACCAGACCACGACGCCCGGCCCAGTCCGGATCATCCGATACCACGATATGGGCCTGGATATGGGCATGCTGTTGCGCCCACTGGCTCGCCAGGTCGGAATAGACCGCAGACGCGCTACGTTGTCCCCAGTAGATATGCACAGGTCGCTTGTCACCACGGGCAATCAGATCTTCCACCATGGCCTTGACAGGCGCAAAGCCGGTACCGCCAGCCAGGAAGATCAGCGGTCGCGTTTCGTGGCGAACAAAAAAAGTGCCATGAGGACCGTGTAAACGTAATAGTTGCTCCGGTTTGAGCTGGTTAAACACGATGTCGCTAAACTGGCCACCCGGGACCTGGCGAATATGCAGCTCCAGCTGATTATTCTCGATTCCGGCACTGGCTACCGAGTAGCTGCGCGTTACGCCTTGCGCAGACAGATCGATAAACTGCCCCGGCAGAAATTGGAATTGCGCGGTCGGCGGCAGGCGCAAGCGTAACACGGCGACGTCAGGCACCGGAAACTGCAGGTCCGCCACTTTGCAGGGCACTGTCTTTTTCACGATGCCGGCCAGTTCGGGGTGGTATTCCGCCTCTAGTTCAAGAGGGCTCAGCGCTTTGGTGACACAGGTCAGAACCACACCACTGGCCAACTCATCGCTAGTCAGTACGTTATAGCGGTCTTCAAACTCGACCTGGCCAACGAGCACTTTCGCCTTGCAGGCACCACACTGACCAGTCCCGCAACTGTGCTCAAGTACAATATTTTGCCGCGTTGCAGCGGCAAGCAGGCTTTCCTCCGTTGCGGCGGCAAATTCCACCACCGACGGCTGGAGTACAACTTTATGTTCCATCACTCGAATACCAGGCTATCAAATTAATCAGTGCTGCCCGTCTGCGGGGCTGAAAGTGTATATAAACCATATCTACGCGACAGCATTTGCCCGCCATCACGCGTTAATGGAATCCAACTGATGCTGCCCTGACGCGTGGTCGGTTTAACCAACATCAAGTCAAACGGAATTGTGAAATAGAACCCTTTGGTAAAACTGCCCTCCCCGTACTCCTCAGCCGAGACATTGGTGAAGGTGGCGAACGCGCCAGCGATGATGCCACTGTCGAAACGACGGGAAAGATCGATGGTGGTACCGTAATCGCCGGCCAGATAGCGTCCGACGCTGATTTTGGCCAACGTATTGTCGACAAACGGCAATTGCCAGTAACTGGTCAAATGGCCGGTTGCCACTTTGTAATCCGCCAGCTGCAGGGTGTTATTCCAGTCGCGTTGCTGCACATAGTTTGCATCGAGCCCCAGCGCCCAGCTGGAGCCATACGGGCGATACAAGAGCTCGCTTCCCACCCCGGCATACATCATCTCCAGATAACCACCGTATGCTTGGCCGTAAACGCTGTCGGAGAGCTTATCCATCGCCGTCAATTGCAGGTTGTTGAGTAACAGATTCGATGAGCTGACATACTCCCGAATCCAGGTCCGCACGCGCGGCAACGCATCGGTATCACTCGGCGGCGTGGAGTAGTTAAACTTGTCGTAGTTATCTACCAGGTTCAGATACAAGGTACCAGACGCCCAAATCTGGTTGGTCAGCGCTACATCAGCATTGCCATTGATACCGACCTGGTACATGTAAAACGACTCGGGTCCACCAAACGACTGGGCTAAATGCGGGGACCAGGAGTAATCCAGCTGCGGACGATCGCCTGCGCGCTGTACTACCCCCGCGGGCAAACTCGGCGCCTCTTGCTTCGTCACCGGCGACTCGGGCGCGCCCAAGACCGGTTCCAATTGCTGCTGCCGAAAGGCCGGGATATCAACGCGGGTCTCATCGATGGTCATCTGCTGCCGGCGATTGGTTAGTAGCAAGGTCTGGGTTTGCGGCGCGGCATTGGCAACGATCGCCGCAGCACGCTGATTGGCTTCATTTCGGTCGCGGTATTTTTTCTGTTCCGCAACGACCTGCACCTGCTGGCCAGCTGTCACGATCTGCGGGTTATACCAACCGGCATTGTGCTCCAGCTTGCGCGCCACCAGGTTCCAATCTGTCGCTGTCTGTGTTTGGGTGACGGCGTGTAGTGTTTCAGCCGGCTCATCCACATGGTGATTGCTGAGATCATTAAAATTGGTTCTGAGAGTAAAGCCCCACATCAGGGTGTTGCCACGCTGGTAACTCAAGTGGGTATCGAGCGAATCGAATACCCGATACACAGCCCCGACATTGACCGGACTAGATTGCTTTATGGCACCGGCAAACTCCTGACTGTAGTCATTACCATCGTATTCCACCTTCAGGCGCAGCGGTTGCCATGGCGTTTGGTATTCTACCCCTGCAAACAGGGCGGCCGGGCCGTGGAACAAATTGCCAAATTCAAAACCACCCGGTACACCGGTAAAGCCGGCGCGCTCACAGAATGACTCTTTGATCGAACAGAAGGGGTTCTTGATATTGCCACTCTCGGCCATGTTTCCCCATCCCATGCCGAGGGTGAAGTCAAAGTCATACCAGCGCTTGCTGGCCACCAAAAACTCACTGTCAAACAGTCCAGTACCCGCGAAATCCCGAACACCCACTGCAACCTGTGGTAACCAGGTACCTTCTTGCCAGAGACGAAACTTGAAATCGATCCCCTTGTCCTTATACGTCTGGTCGCCACTAAAATCAGGGTAAGGACTATAAAGACGAGTTCTAACATCGGTATAACGTAACGTTGTCTCAAGCCAATCAAAAGGCTGCAGTGAAACGGACCAGCGTCGATACTGCTCATTGTCCATATAGTTGGCACTGAACTCGCCAACCCGGGCCATGCGTGCTGTGGGCATCTGCATCAAGCCGACACCACCAAAATCCTGTTGCGATGGCCCGACGCCATCCAGCTCCGGACGATAACGAGTGCCTACCGGATCGGCATGGCAATAGCCGGCCACCAGACAGGCAAGTAAACTGATAGAAAAAAACGGCTTCATCAATTGGAAATCCGGTTGCGCAATAACAAGATAATGTCTTGATTCAGCGAGCGAAAGCCGTCAGGTAGACGCGACTCATCGAAACCGACCCACAATAAGGCTCCGGGTGCTGCCTCGCGGTAATGGCTATTCCATGCTTGCAAGCCAATCTTCTCAACCTGGCCATCAGGCTGAATCAGATAACCCCACCGACAATCCCCCATCGGCAGGCATTTACGTTGTTTGAGCAAGGTCGCGACATCCGCCATATTGGCATTCGGTTCAACGTCAATCGCACCATCAATCAGACCAGCGACCCGAAATCCAGAGGCTGCAGGCCTTAGCCGCAAACGGTATTTTCCCTGCAGCACAGGGTCAGCGCCTGGCTTGGTGCGAACCCAGTCCGGATCCAGATTGGTAAAGAGGCGTCCGGCAAACGCATAGCGTAGCAGTTCTACTCTCAGTTGATGCACAGCATACCCGCCGCGATTCTCGCTACCGGTTAACCAGAGATACTCCAGTTGTTCCAGTTGCGTCGACACACGCTGACGTAGCTGCTCAATCACCGCATCCTGAGCCGGAGTAGAGATCACGGCTAAACTCCAGTCCGTACTGCGCGGCAACGACGGCAGCATCAATAAATTGGACAGTCGAGCACCATTGGTAAGCTGCACTTGCCAATGGTGACCTGGAGAAAGAATCTCTATCTGGCTTGCCGCTTGCAACCGAACTGGCAGCAAATAAACCATCAAGGTGGCGAGACATAATACAAAGTGCTTGCTCATGGGGTATAGGGATTCAGAATGGTCATTTCCACAACTGGCAAATCCACACCAAGTTGCTGGCGACTCATGATGACATCACCCTGCACCGGATCCAGCCAGTACTCATTACGATAGCTCTTTGCCAGCGTCACATCGGTGACCCGCTCTTCCACCTGAACCAGCTGTCGCGGCTGTCCATTCACCTCTACGGTCTGTGTCGCGACGTATGTCAGTTCGGAACACATCTCATGCACAGCGGGATAACGGCTCCATTGGGCCTGCCAACGCCATGTCGCATGTCCACCGACACGTCTGAGCGTTTCATTATGTAAGGGATCCGGTTCGCTGCTCGTCAGGTTTCGTAAATCATCACGCAAACCCAATGTCTTCACCAGACGGCCGTGACGTGTCACAAACAGATTGCGATCGGCAGACATCCATTTGAGTTCGTTATTTTCGGCAAAAGCCAACACCACAAGCGCACGAGGGAGCCCCTCAATCTTGAAATAGGCGGTAGCATAAGGAATCTGTTTTATCTCGTCCGGACTCAAGTTTGCATCTGGAGTGCCCAGTGTACTTAGCTTGACCGTGTCGTAGAGATCGGTAGCTGGCGTGCTACATGCAGCCAGTATGTTGGCGGCCAGTATCCATAGGGGATATCGCATGGCGGGAAACATCGATTGTCCTGATATAAATAACCGCCTCCGATATTCGGAGGCGGTTTTCAACAACAACTGCTTACTTGGTAGCAGTAGTGGTGCTGGTCGCAGTGCTGGTGCTGGTCGTATCGTTGTTGGAGCTGTCAGAAACAGCTACTGCAACACCAATCGCAGCCAGAGAGACGCCTGCAACCGCAGTGGTAGTACCAACTGCGGTACCGAAAACGCCTGCGCCGCCCGCTTCTGCAGCAACCGCATTACCACCTGCCAGCAGCAGGGCGGTAGCCAGTGCGATGAACTTCTTCATCTGTTTATCCTCTTTGTTTTCAGGTTGGTTCAGGTTTCGGCACCCGATGACCCCATAAAACGGGCGACATCAGATCACCTCAGCCTCAGGTTAAGACCAAATTGACTACCGGGCAAACGGTTTGTCGATTGGATCTCAGTTTTACGCATCCTTGCTTGCAGCTAAGGAAGTTGTGTTGCTCTCGCGTCGACGCAAGGCATAACGCACCAGCACAATCAGTACGCCAGCCATGCCGCCCAATACTGTACCCAATACGGCAATCAGGGCGCGCTTGGGTTTGGCTTTCTCCTCGGGCACAACAGCCGGGTCGAGCGTTTTGAAGACATACTCAGGATTGACTTCAGCCAACATCTGGGTTTTGGTCTGCTCTTCAATCAACTTGTAAAAAACTGTCTGCATATCGGCTACGGCCGTTTTTTCGAGCTGGGCCTTTAGATAAGCAATATTGCGCGCAGTCTCCGCCTGATCTCGAGCTTTCATCGTGGCATTCAAATCGCTGACGAGCCAGTCAACCCACTGCTTTGCCATCTGCGGGGAGTAATATTCGACCGAGACTGTCGCTAGACCACTCTTCTTATCCAAAGAGATCGAGGCAATCGCATTAAACGCTTTAACAAGCTCTTGATCTGTCGGAGCTGATGTTTTGTTCAACGTTGCAGGGCGAAGCCAGCGGTTATGTTGTGAATCGTAGATATCGCCGTTAATTATCAGCTCACCCGTTTTTTTATCCGCCTTGATTGCCGCAATTAGTGGTACTTCCAATTGATGTCGCCGTACAAATTGACTAACAAACTGGCGTGATTTGGCAATCTCTACAGCAATCGCCGTTTTATCCGCTTTCTCACTTCCCAAATTAATCCCAGCCAACGAAGCAATACCACCAAATTGGCCAGCTAATGCCGATAACCCCCCCCCTTGCTGTTCAGAGGACGGAGCCAATAATGCTTCTGCCCGATACACATTCGGTAGCCAGAGGGCCACACCCACCGCGATCACAGCTCCTAGGGTGGCGGTTGCAAGGATCCACCATTTGCCGCGCCAAAGCGCGGCAACCAGCTCCATTAGATCAATTTCATCGTCCGACGCGACAACACCCTGCCAAGACGGAGGCAACGTAGATTTAGAATCATTCATAGCAATATTATTCCGATCGCCAGCAAATCTGTTACGACCAGTCATCCTCAGTTCTTGATGGCAGCCCAAGCGACGCCCAGTTGATACATCATCTGGGTTGCAGTCGACCAGACACTCAAATTATCCAGGTAATCCGTGTCAATAGGAGCAATGATGGTGTCACCAGGCTCTAGCTGATCATTACGGCGCGCATACCAGCTGTTTTCCGGCAACATCACAGAACCATCCGCCTTGATGACATAAATGCGATCGGTATCCGCCTGCTTCTTGGTTCCGCCGGCTTTATCCAGATAGTCCTGAACGGAAAGTGAGGGATCATAAACATGCGCTGAAGGCATCTGCACTTGGCCCGCAACGGATACCACTTTTTGCATCATGGGGATATACAGCTTGTCACCATTTTCCAGCATCACATCGGCCTGCTTATCTCCGGAGAGAATAGCGGGCATGTTGATACTCATGCGGCCAATCGCTTGAACGGTCTGCATTTTACCAACCAGTTCTGATGCCTCCGCCGGGCTGGAGGTGCGCGCACCCAGCGTTCCTGTCTGACGTCGCAGCGTCATCGTTGCTATCTCTTCTTGCAGTTGTTCTCGCAAGAACACTAACCGCTCCTGTTCCTGCTTACGCAAAAACTCACGGGCAAATACGACCCCTTTGGGATTAGCAAACTCCGTCAACCCACCTGCACGTTTAATCAAGTTACCGATCGTATCACCACGTTGCACACGATAAGTGCCAGGATATTTAACTTCACCAAATAACTTAACTGACACCTCTTCGCGCCAACGCGGGTTGGCCAGAATATTCAGGTTGTCTTTGGACATGGCTCTTGGAGAGCCATTTGCAGTCGCTAAATCGGAAAGCTCAAAGCGCAAGTTTGTAATCTGCAAATCTCCGGCGACATCATCGATCCGGGACACTTCGGCGACAGAGGCAGACTCTTTAAGGCCGCCGGCAGCTAACACCAGCTTGCCCAACGTTGGTTGTTGCGGCAGAGGATACACGCCAGGGAAACGCACTTCCCCACGCACTTCGGCAAGCTGCACAGGAGCATTGGTTCCAGATTGAGCCTTAAGCTTGGCAATCACAGGGGCTAACAATGCCTCACGGCTATCTGCTTGATCCTTATTTGAATCAATCAATTGTTCGCCACTATCCTGCAAAGTCAGACGATTTCTATCGTTGAGCGCCTTGCTGCTGACTACCGCTCCTGTCTGCTCATCAACGATCTGATCTTTGGCCAACCCTTGTTGTTTTAGCGCAGTACGTTGCTGCTGTCCTTGATCAAGAAACTCTTGCTCATTTTCGCCTTGTTGTGTCTGCGCGCGTTTTTGTTGTTCTCGTGCTTTCGATTCAGCAGCCATCTGACCAAACGTGTCGACTTGGCCCCGGTTAAATACCAGGATCTGATCCCGAGGCTGTAATACTAAATCGTCAATATCTCCCGGATGAGCAATGGCCATCCCCAGATTGAACTGCAATACCTCAATATCGTGCCGCGGATTAATTTCACGCACTACCAATGCATAATCCAGATCTGCCGTCGCTTTCAAATCTCGACGCGGATTTTGCAGAAGTTGACTGACACGCGTCCCCGCCTGATAAGCATAGGTACCCTCACGGATAACCGCGCCTTTGACTGCTATCGCATTGGAAAACTCAGTGGTGGTAGGTTTGGCCTCAATTTTGTCGCCGTCATGCACCGTAAATGCATTATCCCGACCGTTAGCCATGTTCAAATTGAATACTTGCATTCCACTCTGACCACGGCGGGTAACCGTTACTTCACGCAAAGCCTCAGCTTTCAACCCCCCAGCAACTTCCAGCACATTACCCAGGCCGGCCGGTCCAGAAAGCTCGTAAATCCCGGGGCGTTTGACCAAACCATCGATGGTTACTTCACTGCCTTTGGCCGGGATAAAGATCGTATCACCGGCCCTGAGGCGAATGTCCTGAGCGGTGTTGCCCCAAATCAGCATCTTGTAAAGGTCAACATTCTGGATAACCGCGCCACCGCGCTTAACCTGAACTTTACGCAGTGACCCTACAGTATCAATTCCACCGGCTATCTGCAGCGCCTGAGTGACAGTGGTCAGCGCATTGACGTTATATGCGCCAGGGCGATAGGCATCCCCCATCACAAATACTTGTATCGTGCGCAAGCTACCCATGCTGATAGCTGACTCCACACCAATGAACTGTTCAGAGATGCGCTGTTGCAGCATGGCACTGACCTGTTCAAAACTCTGGCCAGCAACATTAATCGGACCTAATTTGGGAAACTCTACACTGCCATCACGATTAACCTTCAGTTTGTAGCTAGCATTTTCCTTCCCGTACATCTGGACACGCAGCTCATCGCCCGGCCCCACAATGTAATCATCCGGAACCGGAATATCAGCCAACGGCGTCTGTGAGGTGGGTTGGCCAGCAAAAACGTTATAGCCGAAGGGCTGCAGCGTGCCTTTTTCGGTTCGAGTTACAGCAGTTGATAATCGTTGGCTCTGGTTGGCCGCATCAACAGTTCGCGGAGCCAGCGTAGGGGTCGCTTTTTGCTCTTGGGCTGGCGTTTGTGCCTGTCCCCGTATTTGATCCAAGCTAATTCCATACTGGGCAGCCACAGCCTCCTGTTGTGCCGGTGACAGTTGGCTAAATTGTGCCATCACATTCGCCGGGATCTCAGCATGACTCGAAAAGGAAAGGACGCTCAGCATAGAGCCAAGCAACAGCGGACGCATCACTGCAGGTTTCATTCTTGGGTTAATCCTGTGATGTTATGGTCAATTATCTACAACACGCTTGAGGGGCACCGATCAGTCAACCTCTCGGATAACCGAGCGACAGAGCAGCAAGACACGGCAACGCCATCCTAAGGTTCGTTATTTGTTTGCTTCTTTATGCCAAGGCCCTGCATACCAGCAGCCAATAGCAGGATCCTACTGACGAGCCGTAGTAGAAAATCTCGAACAAACTAGAAGTTACCTGAGGCGACAGGCACAAAGCCAACATTGAAAACGATATCGCTTTAGCACAACAGCAAGTCATCACTAAAAAAGATCATGGCTACCGCCCCTGGCTTGCCGCTGCCACACCGCGGTAAAACTAAATAACAAATTGAAAAATAAAGCTTTATTTCCCGTCATGACATTCATGGCGCTATTGGGCTGCTATCTTAACATCTCGCCAGCCATGAGCAAGGCATCCGTGATTTCCCGAACAACGCCAACAAAATAGTGGTGCCGACGTTGCACGCCCCTAAAAACGCGTTGATTTTCGCCGTCATTAACCGATAACCGACAATCACATAGAACAGGCGAGTGAATTATCAGATCGCGTAAACGAGTCACTTATAACCATCTCTGGCATCTTTTTTGCCTTATCAGTTACTGCGGCTTCCCGCCGTGCCTGAACAATTTGTAAACTAATAGCGCAATCGGTTTTCTTAAGCATCAAACTTGACCGGGATTGCTGCTAACATAGAGTGGTTGCGGCCAGGACTCCCCCTTGCTGTGACGCGGAATCATACAAAAATAAGGACACACGATCGTGATCAAGACATTCAAGCTCGCCACCCTGACTGCCCTGACGCTGTCAGCCCTGTCGGCCCATGCTGCTTCAGAACCGGCCGTCGTTTACGACTCTGCCGGCAAGTTCGATAAATCGTTCAACGAGGCGGTCTTCCGCAACGGGGTCGAGATTTACAAAAAGGATAAAGGCATCGCCGTTAAGGAATTCGAACCACAAAACGAGGCACAACGTGAACAGGGTCTGCGCCGTCTGGCCAGCCGTGGTTACGGCCCGATCGTTGCAGTCGGTTTCAACTTCGCCTCTGCGGTAGAGAAAGTCGCTACCGAGTTCCCGAAGACCCAATTCACCATCATCGATATGGTTGTTGACAAGCCCAACGTCCAGTCTGTGGTGTTTAAAGAACATGAAGGCTCATTCCTTGTCGGCGCACTGGCGGCCATGGCCTCCAAAACCGGGAAAGTGGGCTTCGTCGGTGGCATGGATATCCCGTTGATCCGCAAGTTCGAATGTGGTTACGAGCAAGGTGCCAAGTACGTCAATCCTAAGATTGATGTGTTCCAGAACATGACGGGTTCCACTCCAGCGGCCTTCGCTGACCCAGCCAAGGGTGGCGAATTGGCCAAGTCCCAATTTGCCAAGGGCGCGGATGTTGTTTATGCCGCAGCTGGCGGCACAGGCATTGGTGTTTATCAGGCCGCCAAGGACGAAGGCAAACTGGCCATCGGTGTCGACTCCAACCAGAACCACTTGCAACCTGGCACCATGCTAACGTCCATGGTCAAGAGCGTGGGGCTGGCCGCCTACACCACCTGGGACGATGCCGCCAAGGGCACGTGGAAGCCGGGCATCAAGGTGCTGGGGCTGGCTGAGAACGGTGTCGACTGGTCGTTGGATAAGGACAACGAGAAGTTGATCACCCCTGAGATGAAAGCCAAGGTCGATGCTATCAAGGCGGACATCATTGCCGGCAAGATCAAGGTACACGACTACATGGCAGATAACGGCTGCAAGTACTGAGTCGTCCCGGGCTCCGCATAAATGGCCGGCCCATGGAGGCCGGTCTTTTATTGCCTATTCTCAGGTCATCACAGCACTATTCGGGAACCCCTTATCGTGGAACAAACAGCACACTTTGCCATTGAGCTCAACGGCATTGATAAACGCTTTGGCGAGGTCCACGCCAATCGACATATCGATCTGCAAGTTCGCAAAGGCAGCATTCACGGCATCGTCGGCGAAAATGGCGCCGGCAAGTCGACTCTGATGAGCATCATCTATGGTTTCTACCATGCCGACAGTGGCCAGATGCTGATCGACGGCCAACCGTTCCGTCCCCATGGCTCCCAGGATGCCATCGCGGCTGGTATTGGCATGGTTCACCAGCACTTCATGCTGGTGAATAACTTTACCGTGCTCGAGAATGTCATTCTCGGAGCAGAAGGTGGTTGGCACCTGGGTAAGAGCATGGCCTCCGCCGAGAAGATGCTCAAAGAGCTGGCCAGTCGCTACGGGCTGGATGTGCCTCTGCATGAACGCATCGAGAACCTGCCGGTCGGACTGCAGCAGCGCGTAGAAATCCTCAAGGCACTTTACCGTCAAGCTAACATCTTGATTCTTGACGAACCCACCGGCGTCCTGACCCCTCAGGAAGCCGATCACCTGTTCGAGATCCTGCGCAAGCTGCGCGATCAAGGTACCACGGTCATCCTGATCACCCATAAATTGCGGGAAATCCTCGCCATCACTGATCACGTCTCCATCATGCGCCGTGGTGAAATGGTGGCCCATGTCGCGACCTCGGCAACCAACAAGGAAGAGTTGGCCGAGTTGATGGTCGGGCGCAAGGTGCGTCTCAAGGTCGATAAGCAACCCGCACAACCAGGACAAGCCTTGCTGCAAGCCCGAAACCTGACCTACGTCGATGCGGCCGGTGTCGCCCGAGTCAAAGCGGCAAGCTTTACCGTCCATGCCGGTGAAGTCGTTGGCATCGCCGGCGTCTCTGGCAACGGTCAATCCGAATTACTCAGTCTGCTGGGAGGGATTTTGCAGCCGACCGCCGGTGAATTCACTATCGGTCAGCACAGCGTCACTTCCGAAGCACCAGCGGACCCGCGTCAAGTCCGCCACTACGGCTTGGGACACGTGCCGGAAGATCGCCACAAGATGGGGCTGATTAATCGCTTCGAAGCCCAAGAAGCCTACATTCTCGGCTACCACGATCGCCCCCTGTATAACCGGGGAGTCCTGCAGGACAAAGCAACGATTCTGGCGGAGTGCCAGGACAAGATGACCAAATGGGATGTGCGGCCACCCATTCCGACACTGAAAACAGCTAACTTCTCCGGCGGTAACCAGCAAAAACTGGTCATCGCTCGTGAAGTCGAACAGGACCCGGATGTGCTGTTAATCGGTCAACCTACCCGCGGCGTCGATATCGGTGCCATTGAATACATTCACCAGCAAGTGATCGCAATGCGCGACAAAGGTAAGGCCGTCTTACTGGTTTCGGTCGAGCTGGATGAAATCCTCTCCCTTGCCGATCGTATTCTTGTGATGGCCGATGGCGCCATCGTCGGCGAAGTCTCGGCCGCCGAGGCCGATGAGCGCACGCTTGGCCTGATGATGGCCAACATAGTGCCGGAACACCTCAAACCATCCACCGCAGCGGAGATCACCCCATGAGTCAAACACGTATCCCGGCGTGGATTACGGTTGGCGTGCTGCCCACCGTCAACATCCTGATGGCCTTTGCCGTATCGGCCATCCTATTTTACTACCTCGATATCAGCCCGCTGGAAGCGGCAAAGATCATGTGGGAAGGCGCGTTCAGCAACAGTGAAGGCATCGGCTTTACCCTCTATTATGCGACCGGTTTTATCTTCACCGGTCTAGCGGTCGCGATCGCCTTCCACGCCGGTCTGTTTAACATTGGTGGCGAAGGCCAAGCCTATATCGGCGGTCTCGGGGTCGGATTGGTCTGTCTACTGCTGGGTGACAAATTACCGTTTGCCTTGCTGTTACCGCTGGCGATTGTCACCGGTGGCCTGTTCGGGGCGGCCTGGGCCTTTATTCCTGCCTGGCTACAAGCCAAGCGCGGTAGCCATATCGTCATCACGACGATCATGTTCAACTTCATCGCGTCGGCGCTGATGGCCTACCTGTTGGTGGATGTCTTCAAGCCGGCCGGCACCATGGCACCGGAAAGCCGGGTCTTTGCCGAAGCCGCCTGGTTGCCAAAGATGACCGACCTGCTGGCGCCGCTGGGCCTTGAGCTATCGCCAAGTCCACTGAACCTGAGTTTCTTCTGGGCGTTGATCTGTGCCCTCTTGGTTTGGCTGTTCATCTGGCGCACCCGCTGGGGCTATGAATTACGTTCTGTCGGCGCCAATCACAGCGCCTCGGCTTATGCAGGCATCCGCTATTCACGTGTCGTCATGGTGGCGATGCTCATCTCCGGCATGCTGGCAGGCTTCTTTGCATTGAACGTGCTGCAGGGGGAATTGCACCAGATCAAGCTGAACTTTGTCGAAGGCTTCGGCTTCACCGGCATTGCGGTGGCATTAATGGGGCGCAACCACCCGATCGGCGTGATTCTGGCTAGTTTGCTGTTTGGTTTCCTCTATCAAGGCGGGGCCGAGCTGAGCTTCGAATTTGGTGTTGACCGTAACATCGTCGTCGTACTCCAGGGGCTGGTAATCCTGTTCTCCGGCGCCTTGGAGCACATGTTCCGCCCGCGCATCGAAGCGCTGTATTTATCTCTGACTCGCAAAGGGGAAGCATAAATCATGTTTGAAACCCTGATTCTGATGCTCGACTCCACGATTCGAGTCGCACCACCACTGATCTTTGCCGCGATGGCCGGCATGTTCTGTGAGCGCTCCGGCGTCGTCAACATAGCGCTGGAAGGGAAATTGTTGGCCGCCGCTTTCGCCAGTGGTGCCACCGCGGCCGTCACGGGTTCAGCCTGGATGGGATTAGGCGCCGGTGTTGCCGCCTCCGTCATGCTGGCGCTGCTACATGGCTTTGCCACCATAACCCACCGGGGTGACCAGGTGGTCAGCGGTATGGCGATCAACATTCTGGCCGCGGGCCTGACCATTACGCTGGGCCGTTACTGGTTCGATCAGGGCGGGCAAACTCCGGCTCTGTCCGGCGATGCCCGGTTTGCACCGATCTCGTTGCCGTTTGAAAAACAGCTGGCCGATGTGCCGGTGATCGGGCAGCTGTACTCTGAATTGACCAGCGGCCACTCGATGCTGGAATACCTGGCTCTGGCCATAGTACCGCTCGCCTGGTGGGTCTTGTTCCGTACCCGCTTTGGTTTGCGCCTGAGGGCCGTGGGTGAAGCGCCAGCTGCTGTCGATACCGCCGGTATCTCGGTCGTGCGCCTGCGCTATACCGCACTGATGATCGGCGGCCTGCTCGCCGGGCTCGGTGGTACCTACCTTGCCGTAGCCCAAACAGCACAGTTCATCCCGAACATGAGCGCCGGCAAAGGCTTCATGGCACTGGCCGCACTGGTCTTTGGTAAATGGCGGCCATGGCCGGCGATGGGCGCCTGTCTGCTGTTCGGTTTTCTGGATGCCGTGGCGATCCGCCTGCAAGGGGTACAAATCGCCGGCTTCGAAATCCCGGTGCAGTTCATTGAAGCCATCCCGTATATGTTGACCGTGTTCCTGCTGGCTGGGTTCATCGGCCGGGCCGTCGCCCCTAAAGCGCTGGGCACCCCATACGTGAAGGAGCGGGAATAACCCCGCCGTGATGATTTCGACGGCCCACACTCGTGGGCCGTTTTATTTTCTGCCAATGCACCAACTTGTGCCCGTCATCCCTGCCCTCACTTGCCGCAGCTGCACGATTTTATTGCGCCAGCAGGGCGCCACATCTGGAAATACCACTGATTTATGGCATAGTGTTCGGCCACAAGCTTTGCCGTTGGACTTAAAGGAATTCTCCACAGATGGAACGGAAAATACTGCTGACCGACTGCCCGGATGCCAAAGGGCTGATCGCCAAGATCACCAACATTTGTTACAAGCACCAGCTCAATATCATCAAGAACGATGAGTTCGTGACCCACGAGCAGGGACGTTTCTTCATGCGCACCGTACTGGAAGGCCGGTTCAATGACGAAACATTCCTTGAAGATCTCGATGATGCCCTGCCGGAAGGCTCGGATCGTCGTCTGATCCCGGTCGGTCGTAAGCGTCTGGTGATTCTGGTGACCAAGGAGTCCCACTGCCTTGGTGACATCCTGATGAAAAGCTATTCCGGTGCACTGGATGTCGACATCGCTGCCGTCATCGGCAACTACGACTCGCTGGCTGAACTGACCGGCAAATTTGGGATTCCGTTCCACACGGTCAGCCACGATGGCTTGAGCCGTGAAACGCACGAACAGCAGGTCCGTGCGATTATTGACCAATATCACCCCGATTATGTGGTGTTAGCCAAGTACATGCGGGTACTGACCCCTGAGTTCGTCTCCGCCTATCGCCGCCGTATCATCAACATTCACCACTCGTTCCTGCCGGCGTTTATCGGTGCTCGCCCTTACCAGCAAGCCTTTGACCGCGGCGTCAAAATCATCGGTGCCACGGCTCACTTCGTCACCGACGATCTCGATGAAGGCCCGATCATTGAACAGGATGTGATCCATGTGAACCACTCTTTCAGCGCGGAAGACATGGCCAAGGCCGGCCGTGATGGCGAACGTTCCGTGTTGTCACGCGCCCTGGCCCATGTGCTGGATGAACGTGTGTTTGTCTATGGCAACAAGACAGTGGTCTTTAAGTAAACCCAGTCTCAACGGCGTTGTCAGCAGAAGGCTCCCGCGGGAGCCTTCTGCGTTTTCGTCTGTTCTCGAGCGAAACCAGAGGTTAGACTGAAAAACAGCCCCTCTGGATTAGGAGTCTGTATGCAAGAGCGCAATATCATCAGTTCGGTTCTGCTAGGAGCCCTGTTCTGCGTCGGCATGACGGTATTTGGCGTGCTGTTGACGGAAGGCATGATTCAATTCAAAGACATGGATAGAACCGTTGCCGTCAAAGGCCTCTCCGAGCGCGAGGTGGCGGCCGATGTCGCGATCTGGCCGATCCGTTATACCGAGGTCAGTAACGATCTGGGTGAAGTCTATGGCGCCATCGAACAAAAGAACGAAAAAATCCGTCTGTTCCTGCAGCAGCAGGGGTTCAAGGCCGATGAGATCTCGGTTGCGGTGCCCGGTATTCAGGATCGACAGGCACAGGGCTTCTCCGAGGAGCAGGTGCGCAACGGCCGCTATGCCGGCACCTCAACCTTGACGGTCTACAGCACCGATATCGATATGGTGCGCAAGGCGATGACCAACTTGGCGCAACTGGGGCAAAACGGTATCGCCATCAGCGGCCAGGACTACGATGTGCGCACCCAGTTTCTGTTTAATGGCCTCAATAACATCAAACCAGCGATGATCGAAGAGGCCACCCGCAATGCCCGAGAAGTGGCTGAAAAATTTGCCCACGACTCCGGCAGCAAGCTGGGCAAAATCAAGCGCGCCAGCCAGGGACAGTTCAGCGTGGAAGATCGGGACAGCAATACGCCTTATATCAAACGCGTACGCATCGTCTCGACCGTGGAATATTACCTCACCGATTGAACCGGCAAGGCGGTACCATTGAGTGTCACGCGCCCGTCCTTGGCCTGCAGCCGGCTGGACCACCCCTGGGCCACCGGTTGCAGATAGCCCGCCTGTTGCCACTGTTGGATGGCCTGGGCATTCGACCATTGCCGAATCAGGGCCTCGGAGGCCGTCAGCTGTGCCTGTCCCTCAAGACGCGAGAATAAACTGGCGACCGAGAGCACCGGCCGCGGATCGCGTGCGAGTTGCAAATCGGCGCTCACCTGCAGTTCACCGCCGTTATAATGCACCGCGGCCTCCGGGATCGTCACCGTCATCCCCGCACTAACCAGCTGCTGCAGTGCCGCCAGCTTCTGCCACTGCGCTACCGCACCGGTCATGGGGCCATTCCACAATGCCTGATAAGCCAGCCGATCCAGATGCCGTAGCTGCAACTGCGCCTGCAGTTGTTGCACCAAGACGTCACCGCCCGCCCACTGGCACTGCTGACAAGCCAATTGGGCCGTCAGATCCAGGCGCGAGGCGGCCTCATCATCCTGGCGGGTGAGTTGCCAGGCCAATTGGCGCACCTCGACACCCACTGCCGGCAATGTCAGGCCCTGCAGTTGCCACTGCTGATGTTGTGTGACCCAGAAACCATCCTGCTGATGCCAATCCTGAACCACGGACAGCGGCTCGACTTGCCAATCCGCCCGGTCTTGCCGCTGACGTTTGCCACCCTGCCACTGCAGTTGCAGGGAGAGCCTGTCGCCCCGCCCTTCCAGCTGCAGTTGCAACGGGGCCATCGTCAGCTGCAGCCCGTCCTGTTCCAGTTCGAACCCGGCCACCGCCAGGCGCGTATCGAAATGGCGGGTCAGGCCATTGATATGCCAGCGCAGTTTGTGCGGAATCGAGGCAATGCCCTGCTGCAGACGCAGCTGTTGATAGGCGCCGACATCGGAATCGAGATAGGCACGACCACTGATATAAAACGGCCACAGCTGCTGGCTGACATTCCATTGCAGCGTGACGGGCGCCGCGGGCTGCCAGGCGCCAGCCGACAACTGCCACACCAGCTGCGGCTCAAGCGTCAACTGCAAGGCTCCATCGCGTTGCAACCAGTTATTGGTATCCGGCTCCCAGACCGCGCTGAGCCCGGGCACGGAGTGCAGCTGCTGCAGCCATGCATCCAGCTGCTGGTCATGATAGTACCCTGTCAGCCACTGACCAACGCTTGCCAGCGCCAGTACGCCAACACACCCCACACCCGCTATTTTGACTGCTCTGCGCATCCTGCCGTCCAATCCCGATTGATAAACTGTGCCGGCGCCTGGCGCAACCGGCAAAGCGCACACTCTGCCAGAGGCGGCACCAAACGCCAAGCCATCACAGCAGCGGACTGAACAGATAGAGCACGTTTTCCAATAGCCGCTTGCGCCACGGCCGTTTGTTCCAGGCCGACAGGTAGAGACGGCGCGCCTGCTGCATATAGCCTCGTTGCAGCTCAGCCAGTTGGCCGGCAAAGCGCGCATCGTCGATCAGCAACATGGTTTCGAAGTTGAGCCACAAGCTGCGGCGATCGAGGTTCAGTGTGCCAAAAAGCGCCATCGCATCATCAATCAACACACTCTTGGTATGCAGCAGCCCATTCTGGAAACGGTAGATTTCGACGCCGGCCTCGAGCAATTCCGTCATGAAGGCATCACTGGCATGCCGCACCATGAACGAATCGTTATGCGCCGGTAGGATCAACCGAACCTGAACACCGCGATCGGCGGCGGCACGCAGCGCCGCGACCAAGGGATCATCCGGCACGAAATAAGGCGTAGTCAGCACCACGCGCCGTCGTGCGCGATACACCGCCAGCAGCAAGATTTGCTGGATACAATCACCACCGGTAAAGGGTCCGGAGGGCACCAGTTGCAGATGCTGATCACTGTGGGTGTCAAACTCCGGATTATGCTGCTGTGAATCCAGCAGGCGCTCGCCGGTCTCCATCTCCCAATCGCGCACGAATAGCGACCAGATCAGCGGCACGATCGGCCCCTGGACGCGCACCATCACATCGATCCACTGCCCGACGCCGGCATTCTGTTTAAAGAAGCGCGGATCCACCAGATTCATCGACCCGGTATAAGCCACTTGATCGTCGATCACCACCAGCTTGCGGTGCATGCGCAGATCCTGGCGTTGCAGTGGAATGCGCCAGCCGGCTACCGGCAGCACCTCCACCAGCTTGATACCGGCCTCGGCAAAGCGTGCCGGCCACTGGCTGCGGAAGAAGGACTTGCTGCCGACCGAGTCCAGCAGCACCCGACAGTCCACCCCGCGCCCGGCCGCCCCCACCAACGCCTCGGCGACCTGATCCGCCCAGCCACCGGCTTGCCAGATATAAAATTCCAGATAACACGACACCGAGGCGCTGCGGATATCCTCGGCAATTGCAAACAGGATGGCATTGGGCTCATCCAGCAAGGTGACGCTGTTGCCCCCCAGCATCGGCTGGCCGAGGCGGGTCAGGATCAGCTCGCTGAGCGGTTCGGCTGCCGATGAGGCGCGTGCCGGCTGCTGTGGAAAACTGGCCACCAGATCGTGGATCCAGCGCGCCAACGGTTCATACAGCGCCTTGGCGCGTTCCACCCGTTTGCGCCCGAGGCGGATTTCGCCAAACAGGAGATACAAGCTGATGCCGAGGATCGGAATGGTAAAGATCAGGCTCAGCCAGGCCAGAGAGACCCCGATAGGACGCCGGTTCATGATTACCCGCATCACGATCCCCACCACCAGCACGACATAGCTGACAAACAGCGCCAGCCCTATGATATTGCTGACATAATCGAACAACAGTACGTGTGACCCCATGCAACCTCCTGCAAGCGCAACCGCGCTGCCATCCGCACTCACCAGTGCTATCATGCGGCCATTCTTCGCCGTGGACACATCATGATGATAAGCAGCCTGTTTCTTGCTCTGGCCCTGACGGTCTCGCCGCAAGGCAATGTCGATATCAGTGAACAACAGTTGACACAATATGTTAACAGCAAGGTGAGATACGCCCAGCAATTTGGCGTACCGGGCCTGTTCGAAGCGGATATTCGCACCAAGAGTCTGCAGGTCTCGCTGGCTCGCCAGCAACCCCAACTGGCCAATGTGCAGAGTCTCGGCGACTTTACGCTGGCACTGCCGAACAAACCGGCGATCAATGGCACCTTGAAAGCCAATTTTCAGGCCCGCCCGCGCTACGATACCCGGCAAGGCGCCATCTATCTGGACAACTTCACGCTGCAGGATTACCAGTTGCAACCGGCCGAGCTACAACAGCAATTTGCACCGCTGATGGGCTATCTGACCCGGAGTTTGCAACAACGTCTCGCCAGCCAGCCGGCCTACCGCCTGAATCCCAAAGATAAACAGCAGGCCTGGCTCAAGGCGCATGTCACCGGTTTCGAGCTGCATCCCGGTCTGTTACGCCTCAAAACCACACCCTGAGACTTGCCAGCGCCGGGGGGTTGCGGCAGCCTGTGACCGCCCGCTAACGAATGGATGCGATAACCATGTACTGGATCAAGCGCCTGTTACCCTGTCTCCTGCTGCTATGGCTCGCCGGGTGCCAGACGCCATCCGGCCAGCGAGAGCCGGAAATCAGCAGTCGGCTCGGTTCACCGGCAGCGGTCCGTGCCGCGCTGCTCGATCAATATGGCCAGTGGCGCGGCGTGCCGTACCGCACCGGCGGCACCAGCCGCTACGGGGTCGACTGTTCGGCCTTCGTGCAGATTACGTTTCGCCAGCAGTTTGGCCTGCAACTGCCACGGGATACCGACGGCCAGGCACGGATTGGCGTCGCCGTGCGCAGCGGACAGCGGCAACCTGGTGACCTGCTGTTCTTCAATACCGGTCGCTTCAGCCGCCATGTCGGCATCTACCTGCAGCAGGGGCAGTTTCTGCACGCCTCCACCAGCAAGGGGGTGATCATCTCCAGCCTCGACAATCCCTACTGGCGCAAGACCTACAGTCAGACCCGCCGCCTGAGTCAATAACCCCAGCCCAGCCGTTGCGCGGCCCCTCGCCGCGGACGGCGCCGCACCTCCGTTCAGCGCGGCCGCGCCGATTCCGCTAAAAAAGCACTAATAGATGGAAGGGATTATTAAATCAAACTTAATAATCCGGCGGTAATAGCATGCCGGAGCCACCGCCCCGACGATTACCCGAAAAAAGCGCTAACCAACGGCACGGATTATTAAATGAAACTTAATAATCCCGCCAGACGCCATGTGGGCGTAGCGACAAACGCATAAAAAAAGCCCCCTCGCAGAGGGGGCTTCGACAAGGCGGCGCGGCGCTTAGCCCAGCCAGACGCGGGCGTTGCGGAACATGCGCAACCACGGGCTGGCTTCGCCCCACTCATCCGGATGCCAGGAGTTGGCCACGGTGCGCATCACGCGCTCCGGGTGCGGCATCATGATGGTGACGCGGCCATCACGGGTCGTCAGACCTGTGATGCCTTGCGGCGAGCCATTCGGGTTGAACGGATAGCGCTCGGTCTGTGCACCGTAGTGGTCGATGAAGCGCACCGCCACGGTATCACTGCCCTGGATCGCCGCCAGATGGGCCGCATCGCGCACTTCAACCCGCCCTTCGCCGTGGGAGACGGCGATCGGCATGCGGGAACCGGCCATGCCGGCGAAGAACAGCGACGGCGAGGATTGCACCTCGACCAGACTGAAGCGGGCCTCGAAACGCTCGGATTCGTTGCGCACGAAACGGGGCCACAGCTCGGCCCCCGGGATCAGATCCCGCAGGTTCGACATCATCTGGCAACCGTTACAGACGCCGAGGGCGAAGGTATCGTTGCGCTGGAAGAAGGCGGCAAATTCGTCACGCGCCCGCGAGTTGAACAGGATGGACTTGGCCCAGCCCTCACCGGCCCCCAGCACATCGCCGTAGGAGAAACCACCACAGGCCGCCAGGCCCTGGAAGTCCGCCAGTTGCACACGGCCGCTCAGTACGTCGCTCATGTGCACGTCGATGCAGCTGAAACCGGCACGGTCAAACGCCGCCGCCATCTCGTTTTGCGAGTTGACGCCCTGCTCACGCAGGATGGCGATGCGCGGTTGGGCGCCCTTGGCAATAAACGGTGCCGCCACATCCTGGTTCAGATCGAAGCTCAGCTTGGCATGCAGGCCCGGGTCGGCGGCGTCAAACTTGGCCTTGAACTCGGACTCGGCACAGGCCGGATTGTCACGCAGCGCCTGCATGTGATGGGTGGTCTCGGCCCACAGGGTGCGGAAGTGCACGCGGCTTTCGCACAGCACTTCGTTGCCGTCGCGGGTAAAGCGCAGCACATCCTCGCCATTGAGCGCGCCGATGACATAGGTGCACGCCGCCAGGCCGTGACCGGCCAGCAGGGTCAGCACCGACTCCTTGTCGGCACGGCGCACCTGGATCACCGCCCCCAGCTCTTCGCTGAACAGCGCGGCCAGGTTGTCGCTGCCGATCTGATCCAGCTCGACCGTGATCCCGGTCTTGCCGGCGAACGCCATCTCGGCCAGCGTGACGAACAGACCACCGTCGGAGCGGTCGTGATAGGCCAGCAGCTTGTCATCGGCCACCAGCGCCTGGATCGCGTTGAAGAAACCCTTCACCTGCACCGGATTGTCGACATCCGGCGTCTGCTGACCGAGCTGCTTGTAGACTTGCGCCAGACAGGAGGCGCCGAGGCGGTTCTTGCCATTGCCCAGGTCGATCAGGATCAGATCGCTTTCACCCTTGTCGGTGCGCAGTTGCGGCGTGACAGTACCACGCACGTCTTCGACACGAGCAAAGGCGGTGATGATCAGCGACAACGGAGCAATCACCTCGCGCTGTTCGCCATCCTGCTGCCAGCGGGTCTTCATCGACATCGAGTCCTTGCCGACCGGCACCGTCAGTCCCAGCTCTGGACACAGCTCTTCACCGACCGCCTTGACCGCTTCATACAGACCGGCATCTTCACCCGGGTGACCCGCTGCGGCCATCCAGTTGGCGGAGAGCTTGATGCGGCTCAGATCGCCAATGCGCGTCGCCGCAATATTGGTCAGCGACTCGGCCACCGCCAGACGCGCCGAGGCACCGAAGTTCAACAGCGCCACCGGTGTGCGCTCACCCATCGACATCGCCTCACCGGCGTAGGTGTCGTAAGTAGCGGCGGTGACGGCACAATCGGCGACCGGAACCTGCCACGGGCCGACCATCTGGTCGCGCGCCACCAGGCCGGTCACAGTACGGTCACCGATGGTGATCAGGAAGGTCTTCTCGGCAACAGTCGGCAGGCGCATGATGCGTTCGGCCGCATCCTTGACGCTGGTGCCGTCCAGCTGCAGCGCTTCGCCCTGTGCCTGCTGACGTTTGACATCGCGGTGCATCTTCGGCGGCTTGCCCAGCAACACTTCCAGCGGCAGATCGATGGGCTGGTTGCCAAAGTAGCTGTCGGCCAGCGTCAGATGCTGCTCGGCGGTCGCCTCACCGATGACCGCGTATTGGGCACGCTCACGGCGGCACAGCTCTTCAAAGCGGGCCAGCTGATCCGGCGCCACCGCCAGGACATACCGCTCCTGGGATTCGTTACACCAGATCTCCAGCGGGCTCATGCCCGGCTCGTCATTCGGCACCTTGCGCAGCTCGAAGCGGCCGCCGCGACCACCATCGTTGACCAGCTCCGGCATCGCATTGGAGAGGCCACCGGCGCCGACGTCGTGAATAAAGACGATCGGATTGTCTTCACCCATCTGCCAGCAGCGGTCGATCACCTCCTGACAACGGCGCTCCATCTCGGGGTTATCACGTTGTACCGAGGCAAAATCCAGATCCTCGGCCGACTGGCCGGAGGCCATGGACGAAGCGGCACCGCCACCCAGGCCGATGTTCATCGCCGGGCCCCCCAGCACAATCAGCTTGGCGCCGACCGGGATGTCCCCTTTTTGTACGTGCTCGCGGCGGATATTACCCAGACCACCGGCCAGCATGATCGGCTTGTGGTAACCGCGGATCTCGCTGCCGTTGTGGCTGGCGACCCGCTCTTCATAGGTACGGAAGTAGCCAAGGATATTCGGGCGACCAAATTCGTTGTTGAACGCCGCCGCTCCCAGCGGACCGTCGATCATGATGTCGAGGGCGGTGACGATGCGGCCCGGCTTGCCGAAGTCGGTTTCCCACGGCTGCTCATAGCCCGGGATGCGCAGGTTGGAGACACTGAAGCCGCACAGACCGGCCTTCGGCTTGGAGCCCCGACCGGTGGCACCTTCGTCGCGGATTTCGCCGCCTGACCCCGTGGCTGCGCCCGGGAACGGTGAAATCGCCGTCGGGTGGTTGTGGGTTTCCACCTTCATCAGGATGTCGATCGGCTCCTGATGGTATTCGTACTCGAAGGTCTCCGGACTCGGGAAGAAACGTCCGGCTTCGGAGCCGACCATCACGGCCGCGTTGTCCTTATACGCCGAGAGCACGTGTTCGCTGTGCTGCTCGAAGGTGTTCTTGATCATCTTGAACAGCGACTTCGACTGCTTGACGCCGTCGATGGTCCAGTCGGCGTTGAAGATCTTGTGACGGCAGTGTTCGGAGTTCGCCTGGGCGAACATGTACAGCTCGATGTCGTTCGGGTTGCGCCCCAGACGGGTGAAGCTGCTGACCAGGTAGTCGATTTCATCTTCCGCCAACGCCAGCCCCAGTTGGATGTTGGCCTGTTCCAGCGCAGCACGACCGCCGGTCAGGATGTCGACCACGGTATGTGGCGCCGGCTCATGGTGCGAGAACAGGGCTGCGGCGGCCGGCAGCGAATCAAACACGCACTCCATCATGCGGTCATGCAGCAGCGCCGCGACCTGGCGGCGTTGTTCGGCATCCAGCGCATCGGCAATCACATAGTAAGCAATACCGCGTTCCAGACGCAGGATCTGGTTCAGACCACAGTTGTGGGCGATGTCAGTTGCTTTGGAAGACCAGGGGGAGATGGTGCCGGGACGGGGGGTGACGAGGAACAGATGACCAGTAGGAGCGTGTTCTGCGATGGTGGGGCCGTACGTCAACAGCTTGCCCAGTGTCGCTCGCGCCGCGTCATCCAGCTCGGCCGACAAGTCGGCGAAGTGAACGAACTCGGCATACAGGTCCCTGATGGGTAGCCCCATCTCTTCAAAGCTCCGCAACAGTTTACTGACACGAAAGCCGGATAAAGCGGGGGCACCTCGTAAGATTTCCATGTTACCAATTCTCACCAAGTTAAGGGGGGGATGTGGAAGTGCGCGTATTATAGGAAGCTGCCGATGTGATGTCGACCGCAAAAGACAAACGTTTTAGTCGCTCGGATCCCGCGGCGGCCGCAGCGGCATCGGTGGCAGGCAAGCGCAGTTTTTATAGTCAAACTCCGCACCGCAGCCGATGGGATGGCGTCAAAAAGTACCTAAAATTCCATCTTGAGCCGCATTCTTGCTCGAAAGGGCAGGAAGTTGTCTGGTCGGATCGGTTATGGTAGCGTTGTCACTAGCCAGCCAGGCTGTATTGGCAGGAGAAAGACCATGTTAAGAAAAAGAAAATTGGCATTGCGCAAACGCGCCGCCAGCCGGTGGCCAAACCACCGCAGTCCACTGTCGCTCAACAAGCGCAAAGTTCGTCGCCGCCGGCATGTCTTGTTCAGCGTCATCAACCAGGGATAACGCTTGCCAGCGGCAACGCGGGCACGGCAGGCAAGGCGGATTGCTCACTGGCGGAAACCAGCCAAAGCAACACAAAAACCAGCAAAAAGAAAAAGGAGCCGATGGCTCCTTTTGTCGTTTTAGCCTCGTCGGGGATTACGCCGGCCGGATGTCGTAGCGGGCGGCGCGCTTGGACACCAGGTTATTGCAGTGGTTACAGAAAAAATCCACAGCCCCACAGGCCTGCACTCGTTCGAGCTCGGCATCACACTGCGGGCAGTGCGGCGTCAGCACGAATGTCTTATGACAGGCCGAACAGTCGGTCTGGCTGCGACGTGGATCCAGTCCCTCTTGACCGCATTCGGGACAGATAATCTGATAAGCCATGTGCTACTCCTTGAATGTCCAGGCGCCCTTAGCCCTTCTTGACGTGTTTCATCAAACGGCGACGCTTGCGGATCTGGCTCTGGGTCAGCTTGTTCTTCTTGCCTTCGAACGGGTTTTCCCCTTCCTGGAAGTCAATGTGGATCGGCGTGCCCATGATCTTCAACGACTTGCGATAGTAGTTCATCAGGTAACGCTTATAGGAATCCGGCAGATCCTTGACCTGGTTACCGTGGATGATGATACGCGGCGGGTTGTATCCCCCGGCATGGGCGTACTTGAGCTTGACCCGACGGCCACGCACCAACGGCGGCTGGTGATCATCCTGCGCCATCTGCATGATGCGCGTCAGCAGCGACGTGCTAACCCGACGCGTCGCCGACTGGTAAGCCTCTTGAATGGATTCGAACAGGTGACCCACACCCGTGCCATGCAATGCAGAGATAAAGTGAATCCGAGCAAAGTCGACAAAGCCGAGACGACGCTCGAGATCGAGTTTGATCTGCTCTTTGACATCCTGATCCAGGCCATCCCATTTATTGACTGCGATGACGATGGAGCGGCCGGAGTGCAGCGTGAAACCAAGCAGACTCAGATCCTGATCCGAAATGCCGTCCCGAGCATCAATCACCAGAATGACGACGTTGGCATCCTCGATCGCCTGCAGTGTCTTGACCACAGAGAACTTCTCGACCGCCTCGTAGACTTTTTTCTTCTTGCGCACCCCAGCGGTGTCGATGATCACGTACTGCTGTTCATCGCGCTCCATCGGGATGTAGATGGAGTCCCGTGTCGTACCCGGCATATCAAAAACGATGACGCGGTCTTCGCCCAGCATCCGGTTAGTCAGGGTGGATTTACCGACATTCGGACGACCGACGATGGCAAACTTGATCGGCAAGTCGGCAAATGGCTGCGATACGTCGTCACCCTCTTCCTCTTCCGGTTCGAGTTCGTCGAGTTCATCCCACTCGTCGTCCCACTCGTCACTGTCGGCGTCTTCACCATCGGCCTGTTGTTGCAGAACTTCCAGATACGGCGTCAACGCCTGCTCCAGCAGACTGTGCACCCCACGGCCATGGGCGGCAGCGATCTGATAAATATCGCCCAAGCCCAGCTCATAGAAGTCACCCACGACCGAATCAGCATCGATGCCGTCGGTCTTGTTGGCCACCAGGAACACTTTCTTCTGCTGACGGCGCAAGTGGTTAGCGATGACGATATCTCCCGGGGTGACGCCAGCGCGTGCATCAACCAGAAACAGGACAACATCCGCCTCTTCAATGGCCAGCAAAGATTGCTCGGCCATCTTCAGCTCAATTCCCTCTTCGGAGCCATCGATACCACCGGTATCTACGGCGATGAATTCCATCTCGCCCACTTTAGCCTGACCGTATTTGCGATCCCGGGTCAGCCCCGGGAAGTCAGCGACCAGCGCGTCACGGCTGCGCGTCAGACGATTGAACAGGGTGGATTTGCCGACATTCGGACGTCCCACCAGGGCTACAACTGGAGTCATAAAAGACCTCGATTTTTAAACGACAAAGGCTCCTGGTCATCGACCAGGAGCCAGATTAATCAGCAGACTGCGACTTATGGGCGCTTCAGGGCGACCAGGTCTCCGCTGCGTGTTTGGACGTAGATAACATCTCCATCGGCCACCGGCGCGACATACAAGCCATCGCTATCCAGTTTCTGCATCGACAGAATGCGCCCACTTGAACCATCGAGCCAGTAGAGATAGCCTTCGCCATCCCCGACCACGATATAGTTACCGAACACCACGGGTGCGGTGACGTTACGGTAGGAAAGCTGGGTATTGGACCACTCCTCGCTGCCATTGCGACGATCGATGCCATAGATATGGCTACGTGAATCGGTCAACACCAGATCGCTCGCCCCAACGCCAACATTTTGATAGGCGCTGTATTTACGCTTCCACAACTCTTCACCGCTGATCAGCTTACGGGCGACTAACTGGCCGTTATATGCCACCGCAAACAGCTCATCGCCAACGACAACTGGCTGGGCATCGACGTCGACCATCCGCTCGAGTTCGGTTGCACCACGCGGTGACGCGACGCGCGAAACGTTAGCCAACAAGCCACTGTCGAGCAACACCACACCGACACGCCCATCCGCACGGCCATAAATGACCCCACCGGATGAAATCACCGGGGTTGACTGGCCACGCAGCGTTAACCGGGGTTGATCATCACCCGTCGACCAGACTTGCTCACCATGTTCGACCTCCAGAGCGACCATTTTCCCGGAGGTCGTAACTATCACGACCTTTCCTGCCTCGGCCACCGGTGCCGCGAGCACTTCACCGGGAACCTCATGGCGCCACAGCAGATTGCCGGTTTCCTGATCCAGTGCGTAGACATAACCGTTTTCCGAACCGAGGAAGAGCTTGCCGTAATACGCGGTCAGCCCGCCCGATAAGCGGGGGCTACGTTTGTCACTATTTTCCGGCTCATCAGAAAGATCGATCTTCCATTTGCGCTCGCCGGTCATCTTGTCAAATGCCGAAACAACGCCATCCCGAGATGCGGCATACACCAGATCGCCAGCGACAACTGGACTCAGTTGGGAGTAGAACTTACCGACGCCATCCCCGACGGAGTGGGACCAGAGTTTCTCGGGTTTGAACTGGGAATCCACTTCCGGCACCGGCGCCATCTTGACGACGTCCTCTTCCGAGTTAAACAGGGAACACCCCTGTAGAACCAGACCGGTAACCAGAATGCCTCCCAGTTTTTTGAACCAGTTATGCATTAGTTTTCTCTTCAGTAGCAGCAGGCAGTGGAGTCAATTCGTCCAGCTTCATCTGCAATTCAGGATTGACCGCCCCTTCTGCTTTATCGGCAGCATCTTGATAAGCGGCATAGGCCTTGGCGCGATCACCCTGTTGCAGATAAAGGTCGCCACGCGCTTCTGCCACCATGGTGGCATACGCCTTGTCCTTTACCGACTCAAGCAGCTTCAGTGCATCAGGCACCTTGCCCTGTTCGCCGAGTACGCGCGCCAGACGAACGGCAGCCAACGGCTTCAACGCGTCATTTTTGCTATTGTCGACAACCAGCTGCAGTTGCGCTGCAGCCACATCTAAATGACCGGACTTGACCGCGGCAGCAGCCAATTGCATGGCAGCCATATCACCATAGGTGGAGCCAGCATGTTGTTTGATAAACGCTTCAGCCTGCGGGAACGCTTTATCGTGCTGCTCGGCCAGAGATTTAACGATGCCAGCATAAGCCACCGCGCCAGCCTCAAGTTGAGCATGCTGATGCTCGTTCCAGGCCCGCCATCCAAACATGCCACCCAGACCGAGCACAGCGCCAAGCACTATCGCCTTACCGTTATCCTTCCACCACGCTTTAATCGCTTCTGCTTGTTGTTCTTCGGTGTTGTAGATTTCCACGTTGTCACGCTCCTATGCGGGCTGCCAAAACAGTCGCCAGCTCATCCTGTCTGACGGTCTGCTGATCACCCTCTGCTCGCAAATATTTGATGCCGACCTCGCCATTGGCAATCTCGGCTTCCCCCAAAATCAGCGCGATCTCGGCGCCAACCTTGTCAGCACGTTTGAACTGTTTTTTGAAATTACCGCCACCGCAATGGGTCATGATGCGTAACTGCGGCAATGCATCACGCAGCGACTCGGCCAGACTGAATGCAGCCGTCATGGCACCATCACCACTCATACAGACATAGACGTCGACTTGACGCGCCACACCCTCAGTTTTGCCAAGCGTTTCCAGCAACAGTACCAGACGCTCCATACCCATCGCAAAACCGACCGCCGGCGTCGCCTGGCCACCTAATTGCTCGACTAAACCGTCATAACGGCCACCACCGCAGACCGTTCCCTGAGCCCCCAAGCTATTGGTAACCCATTCAAAAACGGTGTAGTTGTAGTAATCAAGACCCCGCACCAGCCGCTCATTGACCTCATAAGCGATACCGGCCGCCTCTAAGGTGGCTTTGAGGGTCGTAAAGTGGTTTTGCGTCTCTTCGCCAAAATAATCGGACAATCTTGGCGCATCGACTAACAGCGACTGGATAGAGGCATCCTTGGTATCGAGAACACGCAGCGGATTGGTATACATGCGGCGGCGACAATCGTCATCCAGGCGATCCTTATGCTGTTCCAGAAATGCGACCAGCGCCTCACGGTAGCGGGCACGCTCCTCAGATGAGCCTAATGTATTGAGTTGCAACGACAGATGTTCTGCAATACCAAACGATTGCCACAAACGTGCGGTCAGCATGATGAGTTCGGCATCGATGTCCGGTCCATTCAGGCCAAAGACCTCAACACCAAATTGATGAAATTGGCGATAGCGACCCTTTTGTGGCCGCTCATGCCGAAACATGGGACCGATATACCAAACACGACGCTCTTGGTTGTAGGTCAGTCCATGCTCGATACAGGCGCGGACGCAACCAGCCGTCCCCTCTGGGCGTAATGTCAGGCTATCGCCGTTGCGATCAGCAAAGGTATACATCTCTTTTTCTACGACATCGGTGACTTCGCCGATGGCGCGCTGAAACAGGTTGGTCATTTCAACAATCGGCATCCGCATCTCGGAATAGCCGTAGGAGGCCACAACCTGTCTCAGGGTTGACTCGACCATCTGCCATAATGGGCTCTGCTCAGGCAGGCAGTCATTCATACCACGAATTGCTTGAATCTGTTTAGCCACGTTACTATCTCGAATGCCGTTGATGGCTGGAAAAAATTGACCGCATTATAGGAAGTTTCACCAGCCAGGTAAAATAAGGAACCAAGGCGGCACAGGCCGCCTTGGTTCAGACTTCATCAATCTCAATACGCTGACTTGCATCCAGTCTGGCGACTCGGCTCCGGATCCGCTTTTCCAGCTCATCAACCAGATGTTCATTATCCAGACGATCAACCCGCTCACCAGCTTCATACAAGGCGCTTTTGCGATTTGCGCCAGCCAATCCCAGATCAGAGACCAGCGCTTCACCCGGACCATTCACAACACAGCCGATGATCGAAACATCCATTGGCGTAATGATATCTTCCAAACGCTGCTCAAGTGCATTGACTGTCGCGATCACATCAAACTCTTGCCGCGAGCAAGAAGGACAGGCGATAAAATTGATCCCTCGGGAACGAATGCGCAGCGACTTGAGGATATCAAAACCGACCTTCACTTCTTCAACGGGATCCGCGGCCAACGAAATACGCAGCGTGTCACCAATGCCCTCTGCCAGAAGCATGCCCAAGCCGATGGCAGACTTGACCGCTCCAGCTCGGAAGCCACCAGCCTCGGTAATTCCCAGATGTAACGGCTGCTCAATCTGTTTGGCCAGTAAACGGTAGGCATCAACGGCAAGGAAAACATCTGATGCTTTGACGCTGACTTTGAACTGATCGAAATTCAGGCGGTCAAGAATATCGACATGTCGCATCGCCGACTCAACCAAGGCTTCAGGCGTTGGCTCGCCATGACGGTCCATCAAATCTTTTTCCAATGAACCGCCATTAACACCAATGCGGATCGGAATACCCAGATCACGCGCACAATCCACAACCGAACGAACCCGGTCTTCTTTACCAATATTGCCCGGATTGATCCGCAAACAATCGGCACCATATTCGGCAACCTTCAGAGCAATACGGAAATCAAAGTGGATATCGGCCACAACCGGAATAGAGACCTGCTGCTTGATAAGACGAAAGGCTTCTGCTGCATCCATAGTCGGTACAGATACGCGAACAATATCGGCGCCAGCACGCGCAATTGCCCGGATTTGGGCCACCGTCGCATCCACATCCGTGGTTCTGGTATTGGTCATGCTCTGAACTGAAATCGGCGCGCCACCGCCGACAGCAACCTTGCCAACCATGATTTGTTTAGATTGGCGACGCTTGATTGGAGTAGGAAGAGTCATAATTCGGTTCTACTGCGGTAACTGGAAACGCGCAACACGGCCTTTAGGGAACTGGCTCATGTCGACATCTTTACCCTTGAATGCAACGGAAACGTACTTAGGCGCCCCTATCACCAATCGGAACGGCGCCTCACCATTCAAAACTTCCTGATGTCCAGCCTTGCGCACACCAGACAACAATTTGCGACCCTTGGCATCAAACACTTCGAGCCAGCAGTCGCCGGAAAAACGGATCACCACATCACCGCTTACTTTATCCACTGCCTCGCTCGGTGTGGCTGCGGAGGCTGCAGTGACCACTTGCGTCTCAACACTCGAGCCGGCAGCCGAGGTTGAAGCACTGGCAGTGGGTTGGGCCGCAGAAGTCACAACCAAGGCAGATGCGGCTGAGGGCGCTGTAACCAGAGCGGAAGAAACAGCAGGAGATGCAATAACAGGACTGTCGGTAGACACAGAAGATGACACCGCAGTCGCGGTAGAAGTGACTGCCGCACTTGCGGCGCTTAACAACGCCTTCTCATCCAATTTGACCAACTCTGGCTTATCGGCAGGGCGGCCTAAAATCCAGAATAAAATTCCCGCACCCAATGCAATAAAAACCAACCAAGAGAAGAGGCGCAGGCGGTTTTCATTTGCCTCAAGACGGCGGCGGCCGGAAAAACTGTGCATTTCGGCAAACGGATTATCCACAAAACCTAACGTCTCGTATGCAGCAACAACCTCATCCTCAGAGATTCCAACCAAACGAGCATAAATCTTTAGATAACCACGAGTGAAGGTAGTAGCGGTCTGTTGATCAAAACGATCCAGTTCAATATCGCGAACCAATGAAACGCGAAGATTTAAACGTGCGGCAACCTCTGACTGACTCAAGCCTCTCGCTTCACGCGCCTCGCGCAACATTTCACCCGGGCTGATAGCCATAGGGCTGGAATCGTGATGTTCAGTAGTCATTGTTCAAATATCTTCTGGCTTGATCTGATTTGGGATATTGCTGCACCAGCGCTTGGCCGTATTTGTGCAACAACGCAATTTCACCTTGAGCCTGGGCCAGCTGCAGATTCAACCACAAGCTCTGGGCAGTCTCCTTGCCGCCAAGACTGTAACGTTTAAGGTACGCCGCGGCTTTCGCGGTATCGCTATTCATCAACGCCAACTCGCTGGCAGAGAGCAGTAACATGCCGCGGTTGGGATTGTACCCAATTGCGAGGTCAAAGTATTGTGCCGCTTTTTGTTTGTTGCCGGACTTCAAGGCGCAGAGTGCCGCATTCTCGTAGGTGTCATCCATGCGCACATACTCAGGCTGTTGCAAAGCAAGATTAAATTGCTTATCCGCCTCAGCAAAGCGCTTGTTGCTACAGAGGAAGGCGCCGTAATTATTCAATGCGTTTGGATTTTTACCATCGCGAGATAACAGCTGCTGATAACTCTTTTCCGCAGATTTAGTATCACCGACCGTCTGGAAGTAGTAAGCCTGGGTCAAATAGACATCGGGATTATCCGGGTCAAACGCCAACGCCTTCTCGATATTGATTTTGGCTTGAGACATCTCGCCTTTTTGCATATAGCCCATGGCAAGATTCAATCGCGTTTTTGCTGCGGCCTTGTTATCAACCCCGTCCCGCACGGCATCTTTGCCGACATAAGTCGTTTCCGTTACGCAGCCAGTCAAGGCTAACAGCATACTCCCGGCAATAAGGATATGTATTTTCATGGATTAAGCATTAACGGATTGGATTTCAAAGCATTTTGACGGAAATCCCCTCACCGTGCATCCGTTTTTTCAAGGTTCGCTTGGTTCTGTCGATCACATCACCCACCAGTTGGCCACATGCGGCATCGATATCATCGCCACGGGTTTTGCGAACGATGACCGTATAACCGTACTCCATCAATACTTTGGAGAATCGATCAATGCGGCTATTGCTCGGTTTACCATACGGGTTGCCCGGGAAAGGATTGAACGGGATCAGATTGATTTTGCATGGCGTATCTTTCAGCAGTTCGGCCAATTCATGAGCCTGCTGCATATCATCATTGAAATGATCGAGCAGCACATACTCTATCGTGACCCGCCCTTGATTGGCGTTAGATTTCTCCAAATAGCGCCGTACCGCCGCCAGAAATTCCTGAATATCATACTTGTCGTTGATTGGCATGATCTCAGAGCGTAACTGATCATTCGGGGCATGCAGTGATATGGCCAACGCCACATCAATCATGTCGCCCAGCTTATCTAATGCCGGAACAACGCCTGAGGTAGAAAGCGTCACCCGTCGCTTGGAGAGGCCAAATCCAAAATCATCCAACATCAGCTCCATTGCTGGAACCACATTCGCGAGGTTCAGAAGCGGTTCGCCCATCCCCATCATGACGACATTCGTGATAGGGCGCTTACCCGTATCTTTGGAAAACCCGATGACCTGTGCCGCACGCCAGACTTGGCCGATGATCTCAGAAACCTTGAGATTTCTATTGAAACCCTGCTGTGCCGTAGAACAAAACTTGCACTCCAGCGCACATCCCACTTGCGAAGAGACGCACAAGGTGGCGCGATCGTCTTCCGGAATGTAGACCGTCTCGACTTCTTGATCGCCCACCAGCATGGCCCATTTGATTGTTCCATCGCTGGAGCGCTGCTCACGGCTTATCTCCGGAGCCCGAATCTCGGCTATGGTGCTGAGCTTTTCACGTAATGCCTTGTTTACATTGGTCATCTGGGAGAAATCATCACACCCGAAGTGGTAAATCCACTTCATAATCTGGTCGGCGCGAAATGGCTTCTCACCCATTTCTGCAAATAGCGCACGCAGCGCTTTGCGATCCAGATCCAGCAGGTTGATTTTGGTGTTGCTCATGATTGACTCCGGGATAACCCATATATCTGCAGAAAAAACGGTGTTGCCATGGCGGCCACCGAAGAAGGGCGCGCATTGTACAAATTTTACCACGCGCTTTCCACTTACGCTTTGTATGGGAACAGGATGACATCTTCGCCATGTATTAAAACGCGTCAGGGGGCCTGAGCCCCCTGACGTTAACATTTATTGACGCCTCAGCGAGTTCGAGGACATATCTCTTCATCCGGGAAGAAATAAGCAATCTCACGCTCAGCTGATGTGATGCTATCTGAACCATGCACCGCATTCTGCTGGACGGAGGCCGCATAATCAGCACGAATGGTTCCCGCCTGCGCCTTCTTCGGATCAGTTGCACCGATCACTTCGCGATGGCGGCGGATCGCATCTTCACCTTCTAAAACCTGAACCATGATCGGGCCTGAGGTCATAAACTTAATCAGCGGATCAAAGAAGGGTTTACCCTTGTGTTCTGCATAAAAACCCTCCGCCTGCTCTCGACTCAGATGCAACATCTTCGCAGCAATGATGCACAGCCCGGCGTTTTCAAAGCGGTGGTAAATATCGCCAATCAGATTGCGGCCCACAGCGTCGGGTTTAATGATGGAAAAGGTACGTTCTAGCATGGCGTAATCCTTTCAAGACCAGAATTATTATCAGAGTTGCAGCGCGATTATATGGTAATCCACAGACATAACATGTGCGCTTGTTACCTTTTCTTAAATATTTTAACGCCACATCAATATCTGCTCGGCAAAGTGAAGCGGCACGGCCGCCCTACAACGCTTCTCGTCACACCAGGGGTTTGCTACCCTTGTGGCCACATTTCCGGCTATGCGGCTTACGCGCCCGTTCCGGTATCACGGAGGAGAACATGCTCGAACATATCAACGCGGGTCTGATTGGCTACGGCTATGCAGGTCAGACACTGCACGCACCGCTACTTAACGCCACTCCCGGTATTCATCTGCACTCTATCGTGTCTCGCAATGGCGACAAGGTTCGTGCCGATTGGCCCGATGTGCAGCACAAAAGCGATGCCGAGCAATTATTGGCTGACCCAGATATTGATTTGGTCGTGATCGCCACTCCCAATGATACCCACTTCCCACTAGCCAAGGCTGCGCTACTGGCTGGCAAACACGTGGTCATCGACAAGCCATTTACCTTGGATAGCAAAGAGGCGCGTCAGCTGATTGCATTGGCCCATGAGCATGACTTACAGCTATCCGTTTTTCATAACCGCCGCTGGGATGCTGACTTTCTCACACTGCGTCAGTTAATCACGAGTGGCGAGCTAGGCGATATCTTGCATCTAGAGTCCCATTTTGACCGCTATCGCCCCGAGGTCCGCGATCGCTGGCGCGAACAAGCGGTCCCAGGCAGTGGCCTTTGGTACGATCTGGGAGCCCATCTGCTGGATCAGACACTGCAGTTATTTGGCACGCCAGAGAGCCTATGGCTGGATCTGGCCAGACAACGACCCGGCGCACGGACGGATGATTTTTTTCATGCGGTTCTACAATACGGAGAACGTCGCGTGATACTCCATGCCAGCACACAGGTTGTCGCAAACGCCTCGCGCTTTATCGTGCATGGCACGCTCGGCTCCTACAGTAAAGTGGGTCTTGATACACAAGAAGAGCAGCTAAAACAAGGTATCTCCCCTAGCGACGCCAGCTTTGGTCTCGACCCTCGACCTGGCCGCTTGATCACGGAACAAAACGGCAAGCAGCGCATTCAAGACCTGAGCAATCAACAAGGGCACTATCTGGCGTTTTATCAGGGTATGGCCGATGCCATCCAAAGAGGGACTCCCGCCCCCGTCCCTGCCGAAGACGCACTCAAAGTCATGGAGTTAATCGAACTGGGACTTCGCAGCGCACGCGAAGGGCGCCGACTTGTACCCGGACAACTGGACACCGTGATCCAGTCGGCTTCACGTCCTGCGTCAAGCCACTCGGCAATAGCGCGCACGCCGCTGACAGATACCCCGAAACCGCGTCCGCTTCCGCTGACCAACCGTCCCAGTCATGCCGTTAGCTCAACTGCGGCTATGCCCAGCTCTGCCATCGCTGACGTCAAGAGTACGGTGAGCCCCAGCCTACAACCGCAGCGTCAGCTTCGCTCGGAAGACCGCCATGCTAGCTCGACGTTCAATAACGAACACCGGGCATTAGCGGCGCGCAATAGCGCCGACAATATGCCGCGCAGTGGTTTTCGCCAACCGAGTCCACTGGATAAAACACGGCTCGAACGAAGGGAAAATCCGGCTCCGGCTGCACCGAGCAGGGTTTCCCCATCAACATCGGAACCCCAAGGCCATGCCGGCAGTTACCGCTTTGGGCTGACAACAGGCCCTGGACTGAATAGTGTTGGCTCGGGACAAGAAAAAGAGCCCAGAATCGATTTGGCCCATTTAACACCAGAAGCAGAACGAGACGAGCCCCAATTAGGCACTCCGTTTCCGAATCCAGTCCGCCACCGTGAGCGAACGCTATCTGAGCCACTGCTGCCTGAGCTTGCGCCAACCAGTCTCCTGGCCAGTGAACGCCAGGCCACCCCCCTGCGCGGTGGAGAGCCGCTACCGCATTTAAGTGTCCGAGATGACGACGAGGATGAGGATCTGCCGCCTTTCAGTGCCAGTTGACAGGCCAGATGATCCAACAAGGGGCGCCAAGCGCCCCTTTTAATCCGTTGTCACCGCAGCATTTACGGCTGCATAAGCCAGCTGGCGAGCGTAGTGAGGCCAACCGCCGTGGCACCGGGAGCCCACAGGTGATTGCCGTTATCACAAAATGCAGCGGCAAGATCGAGATGCAACCAACCCGCGCCGTCATTGGGAGCAAAACGGGATAGAAATCCGGCCGCATTAGACGCGCCGCCAGGTCCCCCTCCTTTCACCGGACGCGAGTTAGCCGTATCGGCATAATGCGATGGGCACTGTTGGCGATGCCAGCGCGCAAGCGGCAATGGCCAGAACGACTCATGACAACGCTCGGCATGCTGCAAAAAATGCTGCTGTGCCGTCGTGTCCAGCGCAAAAATGGCTTGGTAGTGGCCAACCAAGGCCATATATGCCGCACCCGTCAAGGTTGCCGCATCCAGGATCCGCGCCGCACCGGTTTCAGCCGCCGCCAGCAGGCCATCCGCCAACACCAACCGCCCCTCGGCATCGGTATTGACAATTTCGACACTGATGCCATTGCGATAATGCAAAATCTCGCCAAGCTTGCAGGCTTTTTCGTTAATCAGGTTCTCGGCACAACAGAGGATCAACTTGACCCGCTGACTCAGTCCCTGGGTGATGGCATAACCCAGCGCACCAGCCAACAGGGCAGCCCCTCCCATATCCGATTTCATCGTTACCATGCCTTCGGAACTCTTGAGGCTGTAGCCCCCAGAATCAAAGGTAATACCTTTACCCACCAGGCAAGCTGAAACAGGCGTCAGTCGATCGTGGGTCGGATTAAAGTCCAACTCCAGCATTACCGGCTCGCGGGCACCGGCCCGCCCAACGGCATGTAATCCGACCCAGCCGGCTTCCAATAAGCCATCCCCTTTAAGCAACCGATGGCTGATGGCACCTGGTGCCAACTCACTGAGAAATGACACCGCCTCCAACGCCAACTCCAGCGGCCCCAACACCTCAGGCGAGCTGTTTGTCAGGCGCCGCACCCAGTTGGCGCAGTACAGACGTTGCTCAAGCATTTGCAAGCTGGCATCCGGAGCATCGGCCCAGCGTAACGTCACCTCCCCCCGGCTTGGCATGAACCCCTGAGCAAAGGCCCACTGCTGGCTGAGCTCCCAGTGCCCGGCAAGTTGAATCTCGCGCAAACCCATGTTCGCCAGCCGCCGCGCAGCTTGCTGGATGGCAGTTAATTCGGCTTGATGGATCTGCCAACCGGCCAAATCGTGGCTCAATAACGCCGTCTCTCCCCACTCAGGGCTCGCCAATTGTGGCGAGAGATAAACCTGCATCATGCCGACGTGACCTCTAGCAACCAGCGCGCAATCGTACGCACACCATGCCCTTTCCCTCCCGGTGCCCACAACTCGTTACCGTTCTTTTGGTAGGAAGCAGACAAATCCATATGTAGCCACTGTGCGCGTTCGGGAACAAAACGAGAAAGGAATGCCGCGGCCGTGGTCGCCCCAGCCGTTCCCTCCGCAGACGCGACATTCCCCAGATCTGCGAAACTTGAACTCAGTTGCCCCAGATGCCAGCTCTCCAGCGGTAATGGCCAGGCCTTCTCATTGACTGATTTAGCCCACTGACATAACTGCATGCCACGCTGCTCATCCAGACTGAATACGGCATGGTAGTCACGCCCCAAGGCCATCTTGGCCGCCCCGGTCAGCGTGGCCGCATCAAGGATATGGCTGGCACCACTGTCCGCGGCACACAGCAAACCGTCCGCCAGAACCAGTCGTCCTTCGGCATCGGTGTTGAGGATCTCTACCGTGACACCATTGCGGTACGTCAGAATGTCACCGAGTTTGAAGGCATGGCCGCTAACCAGATTTTCAGCACAGCACAGGAACAACTGCACCCGCTGCTTGAGGCCTTGACGTATCGCCAACGCCAAGGCACCACTGACCATGGCGGCTCCGCCCATATCTGATTTCATCGGCAGCATGTTATCGGAGCTTTTGAGGCTGTAACCGCCAGAGTCGAAGGTAATTCCTTTGCCGACAAGACAGGCGGCTACGGGTGCCAAGGGATCACCACTGGGATTAAAATCCAGCTTCAGTAACGCCGGTGCACGCTCACTGCCGCGCCCCACGTGATAGATGCCAATATGTCCCTGCTCCAGCAAGGCTTCACCACTAATGATCTCGAAGCTGACATTCTCCCAAGCCTGACGCGCTATAAAATCTGCCGCTTGTTCCGCCAGCGCTTGCGGAGAAAGATCTTCTGGTGTGGCATTGGTGATCTGTCTGACCCAGCGCGTCGCCTCCAGCAAGGCATCGAGTTGTTTCTGCTCCTCGGCAGGCATGTCGCCAAGATACAGGCTTTGACCGGCGCGCGGATTATAGAAACCCTGATAGAACGCATAACGACGTTCCAGCTCCCACTCCGCGCCCACCAATGCCACCTGTTTGATACCTTGGCCATCGAGGCGACGTCCCGCCCGCTGAATTTGGCGTAATTGTTCGGACTCTGAGCCATCGAGGTGAATGGCAACACCATTTTGATTGAAACTGATTAATGCCTTTTCACCCCATTGGGCATCGGCAGCGTGCTCACTGAGCATGACTTTCATGATGGCGGACATAACCTTGGTATCCCTGTTTTTATTGTACAATAAACAACTAAGGCCATCCCTTGTGGGGATGGCCTTACTCTATTTAGCTTTCTCTGTGCTGACCACGCATATCACACCTGTCAGTGGCGTTCTGAAGCCAGGTTAATGGTGTAACGTGGGATCTCGACGATCAGATCCTCATCTGCAACTTGAGCCTGACAGCTTAACCGTGATTCAGGCTCCAATCCCCATGCCTTATCGAGCATGTCATCCTCGAGTTCATCGCTCGGGGTTAACGAGTCAAAGCCTTCACGCACGATGCAATGGCATGTCGTGCAGGCACAAGATTTCTCACACGCATGCTCAATCTCGATATGGTTACGCAGCGCCACGTCCAAGATGGTCTCACCGCTTTGCGCCTCAACCGCCAATCCCTCTGGACACAGGGTTTCATGGGGCAGAAAAATGATCTTTGGCATATCACACCTTATCTATCTGTTGTCCCTGCAAGGCCAGCCGGATGGAAGCATCCATACGTCGGGCGGCAAACTCGGCAGTAGCATGGTCAAGCGCCGATATGGCGGCCTGAATCGCGTCGGGATCTGAGCCGTTTCGGCAGGCCGACAACTGTACCAAGGCAGCATCTATCACAGCGCGATCCCCGCGCTCCAGCAGTGCATCGCCATCGGCACGCAATGCCTGCTGAACACTCTCCAGCACGCGATCGGCCTCAACCTGTTGCTCTGCCAGCGTACGCGCCGCGACATCCTGCTGCGCATAGCGCAGTGAATCTCGCAACATGGTGGCAATTTCCAACTCACTCAGACCGTATGAGGGTTTGACCTCGATCGCAGCCTGAACACCAGAACTCTTTTCCAGCGCACTGACCGACAGCAAGCCATCCGCATCGACCTGAAACGTCACGCGGATGTGAGCGGCCCCGGCCGCCAGCGGCGGGATGCCACGCAGCGTAAAACGGGCCAGAGACCGACAATCGGCAACTAATTCCCGCTCACCCTGTACCACATGGATCGCCATTGCGGTCTGACCATCTTTGAAAGTTGTGAACTCCTGTGCCCGGGCCACGGGAATGGTCGTGTTGCGCGGAATGATTTTTTCGACCAGTCCCCCCATCGTCTCCAGTCCCAACGATAGCGGAATCACGTCCAGCAACAACATTTCGCTGTCCGGTTTGTTGCCAACCAGCACATCGGCCTGAATAGCGGCGCCAATGGCTACCACGCGATCGGGATCCAGACTGGTGAGCGGCGGACGGTTAAAAAAGTCCCCCACCCGTTGTCGAACCAGCGGCACTCTGGTCGAGCCGCCGACCATGACGACCTCGCGGACTTCGGCGATATCGATCGCCGCATCCTTGATCGCGCGACGGCATGCCTGCAGTGTCTTGCGTACCAGAGGATCAATCAGCGTCTCAAACTGCTGGCGGGAGAGTTGCCCCTGCCATCCGGAAAATGCCACTGGCACATCACTCTGCTCGGTCAACGCAATCTTGCAGGCACACGCCAGATCCAACAAAGTACGCTGCTGCTCTGGAGACATGGCATCGGTACTGACCCCGGCCTGTTCACGGATCCAGTCAGCCAGCAAGTGATCAAAATCATCCCCACCCAGCGCCGAGTCGCCGCCGGTGGCCAACACCTCAAACACACCGCGATGTAAGCGTAATATCGAAATATCGAAGGTCCCACCGCCAAGGTCATAGACGGCAATCACCCCTTCCTGGCCAGAGTCCAGCCCATAAGCCACCGCGGCAGCCGTCGGTTCATTCAGTAAACGCAGCACATGCAGTCCGGCAAGACGTGCGGCATCTTTGGTGGCCTGACGCTGGGCATCATTGAAATAAGCCGGCACGGTGATCACCACACCATCAAGTTCAGCCTCCAGCGTGGAGGCGGCGCGCTGAGCCAGTGCGCGCAGGATTTCGGCAGAAACCTGCACCGGATTGACAGCCCCCTGCACGGTATCAACTTGCACCATACCGCTGTCACTGGCACTGAACTGATAGGGTAACCCCGAAGCCGACACATCCCGCAACGCCTTGCCCATCAAGCGTTTAATCGATGACAAGGTATTCCGCGGGTCAGTTGCGGCTTCAACACGCGCCTGATGCCCCACCCGTAGCCCATCTGCTTGATAATGAACGACTGAGGGTAACAGGTGCTCACCATCGGAGTCGGCGAGGGTTTCAGCCACACCACTGCGTACCACAGCCACGAGCGAGTTAGTGGTGCCAAGGTCGATACCGACAGCCCACTTATGTTGATGGGGAGCAGCACTCTGCCCCGGTTCGGCAATATGAAGTAACGCCATCGGATTACAGATCCATTAATGAGTCTTCAAGACGACTGAGCTCGTCGCGCAGCTTGCGTACGAACTTCAACTTGCGGATCAAATCCGCCGCGAGGGGCCAGTCGGCAGCAATAAAGGCAGCCTCCAGCTGTAGGCTCAGACGGTTATATTCGCTGCTGATACGCTGTTCAAATACCGGAATAGCCGCATCGGGATCGGCATGCTGGCGTAACGCTTCCAGCTCTTCGCGCCATTCCAGTTGTTGCATCAGAAAATCAGTATCCTGAAGTGTCTGTTGCTCACCGCGAATATCCCATCCTTGCAATGCCAACAAATATTCAGCCCGACTAAGTCCATCTTTGAGCGTCTGGTAAGCGGCATTGATTTCGGCGGCGTGTTGCAGCGCTTGCACTCGGTCACTCTCGGGCGCAGCTGCAAAACGATCGGGATGATATTGCTGTTGCAAGGCACGATACCGCTCTGCCAGCAGAGCGGTATCCAGTGTCAATTGCGGAGGGAATTCAAACAGCTCGAAATAGTTCACCATGCACTCACATACTAACGGAGAGCTCAGACCGTGAAGCTTTCGCCGCAGCCACACTCCCCTTTGATATTCGGATTGTTGAATTTGAAGCCCTCATTGAGGCCTTCTTTAACAAAGTCCAATTCGGTACCGTCCAGATAGATGAGACTCTTGCCATCGACGATAATGTTGACGCCTTCGACGTTGAACACTTCGTCCTCCGCCTGCAGCTCATCAACAAACTCCAGAACATAGGCCATTCCTGAACACCCGGATGTTTTAACACCGAGGCGTAAACCTATGCCTTTACCGCGGCTTTGCAGGAACTTTTTTACCCGTTCGACTGCGGCATGCGTCATGCTAACTGCCATTACTCACCTATCCTTCTTGCTCACCGCTTATTATTCGAGGCCTTTCTTCTTGCGATAGTCCGCAATGGCAGCCTTGATGGCATCCTCAGCCAGAATCGAACAGTGGATTTTAACCGGAGGCAACGCCAGCTCTTCGGCGATATCGGTATTCTTGATGGCCTGAGCCTCATCCAGTGTCTTACCCTTGACCCATTCGGTGACCAGGGAACTGGACGCAATGGCTGAACCACATCCGTATGTCTTGAACTTGGCATCTTCAATCACGCCATCGGCGCTGATTTTCAGCTGCAGCTTCATCACGTCGCCACAGGCGGGAGCCCCCACCATACCGGTGGCAATATCCGGATCATTCTTGTCAAACGAGCCCACGTTACGCGGGTTTTCATAATGATCAATGACTTTTTCACTGTATGCCATGTCTCACCTCCAACTAACTGCATCCTGACGGATTAGTGATGAACCCACTCGACCTTGGTCAGATCGACGCCTTCCTTGAACATATCCCACAACGGAGATAGCTCCCGCAGACGACCGATCGCTTCGTTAATCAGCGACACGGCATAGTCAATCTCGGCTTCGGTCGTAAAACGACCGATAGAGAAGCGGATAGAGCTATGTGCCAACTCATCGTTCAATCCCAACGCGCGTAGTACATACGACGGCTCCAGGCTGGCTGATGTACACGCAGAACCAGAGGAAACAGCCAGATCCTTCAGCGCCATGATCAGAGATTCACCCTCGACATACGCAAAGCTGACATTCAAGTTCCCCGGCACTCGTTGTTCGAGATCGCCGTTGACATAGACCTCTTCGATATTCTTGATGCCATTCCACAGCCGATCACGCAGTTGGCGAATACGGGCTTCTTCAGTGTGCATCTCCAGTTTGGCCAGACGGAATGCTTCACCCATGCCAACAATCTGATGCGTCGGCAAGGTACCAGAGCGCATACCCCGCTCATGACCACCACCATGCATCTGGGCTTCGAGACGCACACGAGGCTTGCGACGGACAAACAGGGCACCAATCCCCTTGGGTCCATAAATCTTGTGTGCCGACATCGACAACAGGTCGATCTTCATCGCTTCAACATCGATGGCAATCTTGCCGCAGCTTTGTGCTGCATCGACATGGAAGAAGATCTTGCGGGCACGGCACAGCTCGCCGATGGCCGCCACATCCTGAATCACGCCGATCTCATTATTCACATGCATCAGGCTAACCAGGATGGTGTCATCGCGCATCGCCGCTTCTAGCTGCGACAGCGAAACCAGGCCATTGGGCTGCGGATCCAGGTAAGTCACCTCAAAACCTTGCCCTTCTAAATAACGGCAGGGATCCAACACCGCTTTGTGTTCGGTCTTGCAGGTAATGATGTGCTTGCCCTGCTTCTGGTAAAAATGGGCAATGCCTTTAATCGCCAGGTTGTTGGATTCGGTCGCCCCGGAGGTGAACACAATTTCACGGGGATCAGCACCGATGAGATCGGCAATGTGATTACGCGCCTCATCCACAGCCTCTTCAGCTTGCCAGCCAAAGCGGTGGGAACGGGATGCCGGATTGCCAAAGGTGCCATCCAGCGTCAGACATTGCATCATCTTCTCGGCAACGCGCGGATCCACCGGCGTCGTTGCGGAGTAGTCCAGATAAATCGGCAGCTTCATTACTCAATTACCTCGATTCGGTCGGTAGAACATCAACCCGCGTTAACAGAGACACTGATCGCATCCAGATCCAGCTTGTGCCCCATCGGCAATGCTACCTGTTTTTGCTTATCCTGGCGTTCGGCGATCTGTTTCACTTCCGCCTGCCGCACCAGTTCGCCTAACGTAATTTCATCCAGAAAATGGCTAATCCGGTCACTCAGATCCCGCCACAGGGAGTGCGTCAGACAGCGCGTTCCCCCCTGACAGCCCTGTTCACCATGGCAACGGGTCGCTTCAACTGACTCATTGACGGCAGCAATGACCTTGCTGATAGAAATTTCATCCGCCGACAAACCGAGACGATAGCCTCCGCCTGGTCCCCGGACACTGGCCACCAGCCCTTGCTTGCGCAGTTTGGAAAACAACTGTTCCAGATAAGACAGGGAGATCCCCTGACGCTCAGAAATATCGGCCAGCGGTACCGGGCCCTGATCTGCATGCAAGGCTACATCCAGCATGGCAGTTACGGCATAACGTCCTTTCGATGTCAGTCTCATGGCTTGGCAACCCTCTGTATTCACTCTGAGAGCATGATTTCATACCTGACTTTTTCAGTCAAGTATATAACCCCTAAATGAACTCAGGTATTGCGCCGCGCCTTCTGCACCGCCGTCAGAATACCTCGCAGAATATTCAATTCCTGACTATCCGGACGACAGCGATTGAACAAACGCCGCAACTTGCCCATCACCTGACCGGGATGATCGGGACGCAAAAAAGCAACATCACGCAATGTTTGCTCAAGATGAACGTAAAAACGGTCCAGTTCACCCTGTTGTGGGTATTCCTGAAGCGTCGTATCGCTGGCCGGAACAGGCTCGCTCGCCAACGCATGCATGCGCATTTCGTAGCATAACGTCTGAACGGCCATCGCCAAGTTCAACGAACTGTATTCGGGATTAGCCGGAATGCAGACGTGATAATGGCACTGTTGCAACTCGTCATTGGTCAAGCCAGTTCGTTCCCGGCCAAAAACCAGGGCCACCTTGTGGGTAGCCGCTTCACGGATCGCCTGCGCCCCAGCTTGCCGCGGGTCGAGTAGCGGCCACTCCAGAGTGCGGTTTCGGGCACTGGTGCCGATGACCAAGCCACAATCCGCCACCGCCTCGCTCAACGTGGCAACGGTACGCAAGTTAGCCAGCACATCCACCGCGCCCGCAGCCATCGCGGTTGCTCGCCCATCCGGCGCCTCGACGGGATCAACCAGAACCAGATCATGAATGCCCATTGTCTTCATGGCTCGAGCGGCGGAACCGATGTTTCCAGAATGGGAGGTGTTAACCAGAACGATGCGAATATTGTCCAACATGGCGGCAGCTGACGACTAAAAAACGGCGCAAGATGGTATCACGCAGTCGACAGACTTGTCCCCACTTGCCAGGATGATGCAGATAAAAGATGTGTTTGCCACCGTCGCTTTACAGTGCGCGCTCACTCGCCATCGGTTGTGCCAAACCGCGTTGCACAAACCCGGAAAAATCCTGTAGCGCATAGCGCAGCACCGAGGGCAACACCGCCAGATCAATACTATCCATCAGATTTTTGACCTCCAGCCCCAGCTCGGTATCTCCTTCGATACGCAACCGCCGCTGGAAGAACAGACTATCCGGATCTTCTTTTCGTCCAGCGATCAGAATCAGATCGTTAAGCTCGGCAGAGAAAGTTACATCCGTTTGTGGCGCTTGCTCGGCAATGATCAATCCAGCCTCGCTCGAGGAGATGAACCATCCCAATTGCAGATCACGGACTTCAATCCGTAACCAGCGATCCTGCAGAAAGGCAAAATCGCCATCCGCCAACGCATCACTAAAGATTCGGCTTAGCAAAGCCCCCATCAGCTTTTGCTGCAGCGCAAAGGGCATCCAGCGTGCCGGGGCTCGCAACAGACTCGGTGCCAGTCGTACCAGACGGCCATGCAACTGATTGAACACGTTCGTGATCTCCTTTTGTATTGCTGCGCATCTAACCATATTTCAGCGCATTAAATTCTGTTGAAAATCAACTTTATCCTGCTCGCCGAGTGAAAACTGCCTCAAGTCAAAACAGTGTAGACACAGGCTGATTAGAATCACGGCCATCGATCTATGGAGTCTGTGTATGGAATTACTCTGTCCGGCGGGCAATCTGCCTGCGTTGAAAGCGGCGGTGGATGGTGGTGCCGATGCCGTCTTTATCGGCTTTAAGGACGATACCAACGCCCGCCATTTTGCCGGCTTGAATTTTGATGACAAAAAGTTGCAACGCGCCGTCGAATATGTGCATCAACACCAACGAAAATTGCATATCGCGATCAACACGTTTGCCCATCCAGGCGCAGGACAGCGCTGGCAACAAGCCGTCGATAAGGCTGTCGCCCTCGGTGCTGACGCCCTGATCATTGCCGATATCGCCGTACTGGAATATGCGGCACGTCGTTACCCAGAGGTCGAGCTGCATCTCTCGGTCCAGGCCTCAGCGACCAACGCCGCGGCCGTCCGTTTCTACCAACAGGCATTCAATATCAAACGTGTCGTCTTGCCCCGGGTGTTATCGATTCATCAAGTTAAACAGCTATCCCGGGAGACCAGCGCAGAGTTGGAGGTGTTTGCCTTTGGCAGCTTGTGCATCATGGCCGAAGGACGTTGTTATCTCTCTTCGTACCTGACCGGTGAAAGCCCCAATACCGTCGGTGCCTGTTCCCCCGCCCGCTTCGTGCGCTGGCAAGAGACACCGGCCGGCCTCGAGTCGCGGTTGAACGAAGTGCTGATCGATCGTTATGCCCCAGGGGAGAACGCCGGTTACCCCACGCTATGCAAGGGGCGCTATCGGGTGGGCGACCAGCTTTTCCATACCCTGGAAGAGCCCACCAGCCTCAATACCCTGTCATTACTGCCTGAACTGTTCGCCTGTGGCGTCAAATCCGTGAAAATTGAAGGCCGGCAACGCAGCCCGGCTTATGTCGAACAGGTGACGCGAGTCTGGCGCGCGGCGATCGACCGCTACCATGCCAACCCGGAAGCGTATCAGGTCGACCCCCTCTGGGATCAGCAACTGGCCGCCGTTTCCGAGGGCAGCCAGACCACGCTGGGTGCCTATCACAAACAGTGGCAGTAACAGGATGTCGAATATGAAAATTGCATTAGGCCCACTGCTCTATTTCTGGGAAAAACAGCGCGTCGAGGCGCTGTATCAACAACTGGCGGAGACAGAGAGCGACATAGTTTATCTCGGTGAAACCGTCTGCAGCAAACGTCGCGAGCTAAAACTCGGCGACTGGCTGGCGATTGCCAAAGCGCTTCGCGCCCAGGGAAAAGAGGTCGTATTGTCCACGTTGGCGCTGATCCAGGCGCCTTCCGAACTCAACGAAGTGAAACGCTGGTTAGATAATGGTGAACTGTTGATCGAGGCTAATGACATGGGGGCAATCCAATTAGCGCATGAAGCTAAATTGCCTTTCGTCTGTGGACCAGCCATCAACTGTTATAACGCCGATGTCATTGCACTATTATTGGCGCGCGGCATGCAACGTTGGGTCATGCCGGTAGAATTATCACGCGACTGGCTGCAATTATTATTAGCTGAATGTGAGCAACGTGGACTGAGAAATAAATTTGAAGTTGAGGTTTTTTCCTACGGTAATTTACCCTTAGCTTATTCTGCACGCTGTTTCACTGCCCGCGCTGAAAATCGAGCCAAAGATCAGTGCGAATTGGCCTGTATTAATTATCCAGCAGGACGTGTCGCGCAAAGCCAGGAGGGACAACCGGTATTTGTGCTCAATGGCATACAAACCCAATCAGGATATTGCTACAACCTGCTCAATGATATTTCAGGTATGCAAGGCTTAGTCGATATTTTGCGTATTAGTCCACAAGGCGACGATATTGCATCGTGGATTAATCAATTTAATAAAGCGCGCAATGGCGAGACGATTACCTTTAAACCCTCGCATCGCGACTGCAATGGTTACTGGCACAGTATCGCCGGAATGCAACAGCAATAGAAATGCCAAGCCCGGGCTAACCCGGGCTTGTTTGCACTGCCACATCGCACTCGTCACATGGCCTCTTCATCATCGCTCTGTGCTAGCGCAGGATCGAGTAAATTCAACTCCAGCATCGCATAGCGATATTCAATAAAGTCGTAAATATTACTCGCCATGGACAGTTTGAAATAACTGGCAGCCCGTTTTATCTGCCCTTGGGCCAAATAAACCTTGCCGAGATAAAAATAGGCTTCACACAAACGCTCCGCCAGCTCTTTATTATTGCTGCTATCTTGTGCGACTTGCCGGAAAAAAGCAGCTTCAGACTGTTCCCCTGCAACTACGCCGACAATATTCCAGCCCCATTCATTACCACCATGCTGCTTATAGCGACGCTGCAAATCTAGCAATGCATGATCGTTATTAATATTACGCTCTGCCATATAGAGCCATAATACGCGGTAGGGATCTTCCGGACGGCGTCGATAAAACTCACCCAAATCCTGGACGGCTAACGCAGGACGCTTGCCGTAATACAGGGCGATGCCGCGATTTAAATAGGCATAATCATATTCCGGCGCCAGCTCAAGCGCAGAATCGAATGCCTCATATGCCTCATCGAAATTTTGCTGCTGAGTCAGATAAACGCCGATGAAATTATACGCTTCGGCAAAATCCGGCCGTTCGCGTAACGCACGACTGAAATCGATACGCGCCATCGTGCGCAAACCAACCCGATCAAACATCACGCCACGCTCATAAAACAGCTCGGCACGCTGATCCGGATTCAGCTCAGGCGAGGAGAGCATCTGTCCGAGTTTGGCCAACGCCAATTCGCTTTGGTAGCTAACCTGTTGCGGAACCGCCAGCGTGGCAAGAGGAATGTCTTCCTGCGCCTGTGGTGAACGTCCCTGTGTGCTACTGCACCCCGTCAGTGTCAGCAACACGCACGCCCAGCCCAGCCAGGCGATCTGTTTCCTGCAATCCAATATCGACTCCAAAACCCAAGCAGGTTTACTGACGTTAATGTTACGAGTCGGCACGGCGTTTGTCATGTAAAGATGCGTATTTCGCGACAGGAGAAAACAATAAAGCCTGCCATAGATAACCTGATGAAAAATGGAGCAATAGTGATTGCAGTTGTCGATCATGGACCACATGAACAAAAACCCCCGCGTAGCGGGGGTTTTAATCATAGCGACTCGACGCCGCTCTCATCTTTTTCGACTTCCGTCGGTAACAGATGCTCACGCTTGACCTTCAGGTACATGGCCCAGGCACTGGCAACGTAGATAGATGAATAAGTACCGAAGCCGATACCGATCAACAACGCCGTTGCAAAGCCATGAATCAAGGCACCGCCCATTACAAACAACGCGACAACCGTGAACAAGGTGGTACCAGAGGTGATCAAGGTCCGACTCAGGGTTTCTGTCATCGAGATATCGATGATCTCACGCATTTCGCCCTTGCGCAGACGACGTGCGTTTTCCCGAACCCGGTCGAATACCACTATGGTGTCGTTGAGGGAGTAGCCCACCACCGTCAGCACAGCCGCCAGTACCGTCAAATCGAACTCGAACTGGAACCAGGAGAACACCCCGAGGGTCACTAACACGTCGTGCGCCAATGACAGCACAGCACCCGTTGCCATCCGCCACTCAAAGCGGAAACCAACGTAGGCTAGGATACACAACAAGGAGGCGACAATGGCCATGAAACCGCTTTGCGCCAGCTCGGCGCCGACGGCCGGGCCCACAAACTCGATCCGGGTCAGCTTAGCATCCGCAGCAACTTGCTTGGCCGCAGTCGTGACCGCGGTAGCCAGTTGTTGCTGATTCACATCCCCCTTCGGAGCGAGGCGGATCAGCACATCACGCGTACTCCCGAAGTGCTGTACTACAGCACCTTCGATATGCTGCCCATTCAGGGCACTGCGCACCGCATCCAGGTTAGCCGGCTCCGGGAAGTTCACCTCCACTATGGTGCCGCCAGTAAAATCCAGCCCCCAGTTCAGACCGCGAGTAGCCAGGCTGAACACACACAGCAGGATGACACAGCAAGAGAAAATGGTTGCCGGTAGAGCCAACCGCATAAAGGGAATGACATGACCCGGCTTCAACAATTGGAACATTTCATTACCCTCAGATGGACAAGTCGTTGAGGCGTTTTCCACCCCACAACAGGTTGACCACAGCACGGCTACCCGTTATTGCCGTAAACATGGAGCTGGCAATACCGATCATCAGCACTAACGCAAATCCACGCACCGGTCCTGAACCGACAGAGAACAGGATGAATGCGGTGATCAGGGTTGTGATGTTGGAGTCAGCAATGGTGCCGAAGGCGCGTTCATAACCCAGGTTGATCGCCTGTTGCGGACTACGTCCGTTGCGTAACTCTTCCCGGATCCGCTCATAGATCAGAACGTTGGCGTCAACCGCCATCCCCAGGGTCAAGACGATACCGGCGATCCCAGGCAAGGTCATGGTTGCACCAGGAATCAGCGACATGATGCCGACCAGCAATACCACGTTAAAACACAGTGCCAAGTCGGCCACCAGGCCAAACTTCCGGTAGTAAAGCGCCATGAAAATAACCAGCACGCCCATACCCAACGCCATGGCGTTCAGGCCGCTATCGATGTTTTGTTGCCCCATGCTCGGACCTATGGTCCGTTCTTCAACAATCTGAATCGGGGCAATCAAGGCACCGGCTCGCAGCACCAGAGCCAGGTTGTGCGCTTCCTGCATATTGTCTATGCCGGTAATGCGGAAGTTATTGCCAAGCCGCGACTGAATGGTAGCGACGTTGACCACTTCTTCATGCTTACGGAATTTGCGCTTACCATCCGCACCAGGTTCACCTTCAGGTTTGAACTCGATGAAAACCGTCGCCATGGACTTGCCAACGGCATCCTTGGTGAAAGTTGACATCTTGTTGCCGCCCTGGGAGTCCAGGCTGATGCTGACTTGTGGCCGGCTGTATTCATCAACACCCGATTTGGCATCGACGATATGGTTACCGGTCAGAATTACACGCTTTTGCAGGACGACCGGACGGCCATCACGGGTGGTGTACAGTTGCGAATTGGCTGGCACACGCCCGGCTGCGGCGCTTTGCAGATCCGCAGTGTCATCCACCATGCGGAACTCCAGCGTTGCCGTCGCACCCAGGATCTCCTTGGCACGCGCGGTGTCCTGAATACCTGGCAGTTCGACAACAATGCGCTCTGAACCTTGACGCTGCACCAGCGGCTCGGCGACACCCAGTTCATTCACCCGGTTACGGATGATGGTGATGTTCTGTTCCAGGGCATAGTTCTTGATTTCCTTGATGCGCTTTTCGCTCATCTTGGCCAACAACTGATACTGCCCGTTTTGCTCACGCTCGGTGAATTCAAGATCCTTATGGCGGGTCCGCAAATCAGCCAATGCCGTTTGCTGAACATCGCTGTCACGGAACGAGATCACGACGGTGTCACCATCACGGCGCACACCAGAATAACGCAGATTCTCTTCACGCAACTCGGTACGGAAATCTTGCACCAACTGATCCTGAGACTTGGCGATCGCTTCGGCCATATCCACTTCCATCAGGAAGTGCACGCCACCACGTAAGTCCAGACCCAGTTTCAATGGGCCTGCGCCAATCGCCGCCAGCCAGGCCGGGGTTGCCGGCGCAAGGTTCAGCGCCACCACAAACTGGTCACCCAACGCTTGTGATACAAATTCCTTCGACTTGAGCTGATCTTCGGTGTTATTGAAACGGACCAAGAGCTGACCTTTTTCCAGCACTGCTGACTTGATAGCCAGGTGATGCTGTTCGAGGATGCTCTTTACTTTGTCCAGCGTATCGACCTGGACTTCGGCACCGCGCGCTGCAGAGACCTGCAGGGCCGGATCTTCACCATAGAGATTGGGAGCTGAATAAAGAAAACCGATGATGACCACAAAGGCCACCATCAGGTTCTTCCACAGCGGAAACCGATTCAACACGGCTGACTCCTCAGCGGAAATTACAGAGACTGGATAGTGCCCTTCGGCAATACGGCAGTGATGTAGTCTTTCTTGATGGTGATTTGGGTCTGATCATTCAGCGCCAAGACCAAGAAATCGTTATCGGCAGAAACCTTGCTGATTTTGCCAACCAGTCCGCCTGAGGTCAGCACCTCGTCACCCTTGGACAGAGCGGACATCAGGTTGCGGTGTTCTTTGCTGCGCTTAGCCTGTGGGCGATAGATCATGAAATAAAAAATGAAGCCAAATACGGCCAGCATGATCAACATTTCCATGCCGCCACCTGCTGGCGTTGGAGCCGCACCTTCGGCGTAGGCGTTGGAGATAATATCCATGGGATTTCCTCGTTATCGTTAATTAAGCAAAATCAATCTACTAAGGGAGGTACGGGCTTACCCTGCCGACAATAGAACTCCTCCACGAAGGCGTCTAATGTACCCGCATCGATCGCGTCCCGCAAACCTTGCATCAGACGCTGGTAATAGCGAAGGTTGTGAATGGTATTTAGACGAGCGCCGAGGATTTCATTACAGCGGTCCAGGTGGTGCAAGTAGGCACGTGAATAATTTTGACAGGTGTAGCAATCACACTCGGCATCCAGCGTTGCAGTATCGTCCTTATGCTGCGCATTACGGATCTTCACGACGCCATCGGTGGTAAATAGATGGCCATTCCGAGCGTTGCGCGTCGGCATTACGCAATCAAACATATCGATGCCACGACGTACGCCCTCAACCAGATCTTCAGGCTTACCAACCCCCATCAAATAACGAGGCTTGTCGGCAGGGATCTGCGGACAGACATGCTCAAGGATTCGATGCATGTCGGCTTTAGGCTCGCCCACCGCCAGACCACCCACCGCATAACCATCAAAACCGATCTCCAGCAATCCTTTGAGCGAAATATCGCGTAGATCTTCATATACACTGCCCTGGATGATACCAAACAGCGCATTTGGGTTTTTCAGTTCATTGAAGTGGTCGCGGGAGCGCTGGGCCCAGCGCAATGACATCTCCATTGATTTCTTCGCCACTTCCCAGGTTGCCGGATAGGGCGTGCACTCATCAAAGATCATGACGATGTCAGAACCGAGATCATACTGGATTTCCATCGACTTCTCTGGCGACAAGAAAATACGCTCACCGTTGACCGGATTGCGAAAATGCACCCCCTCTTCGGTAATCTTGCGAATATCACCGAGACTGAACACCTGAAAACCGCCTGAATCAGTCAGTATCGGGCCATGCCAGTTCATAAAATCATGCAGGTCACCATGTTTCTTCATGATCTCTTGACCAGGGCGGATCCAGAGGTGGAACGTATTACCCAACAGGATTTGCGCACCCGTCGCTTTCACTTCCTCGGGGGTCATCCCTTTGACCGTGCCATAGGTCCCCACAGGCATAAAAGCCGGTGTCTCGACCGTGCCACGTTCAAAGACCAAGCAGCCACGACGCGCACGGCCAACAACCTTTTTCAATTCAAACTTCATAATAACCTCGATGTCAGAGAAACAGTCTGACTCATATAGACGTCACGCCATGGACTGACGTGTTACAAACATGGCATCACCATAACTGAAAAATCGATAGCGTTGCGCTACCGCAGCAGCATAGGCATCCATGACATGCCGATACCCGGCAAAGGCCGAGACCAACATAATCAGTGTTGATTCGGGTAAGTGAAAATTAGTGATCAATGCATCGACGACAGCAAAGCGGTAGCCAGGATAGATAAAGATATCGGTGTCGCCATAGAACGGCTGTAGTGGTTGGCCCTCTGCCACACCAGATGCACATGCAGCACTTTCTAATGAACGTACCGATGTGGTGCCTACCGCAACTACGCGCCCTCCGCGTCGCCGGGTTGCGGCAATTTGCTCTACCACCTCAGGGGGCACTTCGACGTACTCCTGATGCATATGATGGTCTTCAATGCGTTCAACCCGCACCGGCTGAAACGTACCTGCACCGACATGCAACGTAACGAACGCCAGCTCAACCCCTTTAGCTTGCAGCAACTGCAACAGCGGCTGGTCGAAGTGCAAACCGGCTGTTGGCGCGGCAACGGCACCCGGTTTAGCATTGTAGACAGTCTGGTAGCGTTCCTTGTCCGCCTGTTCATCAGGACGGTCAATGTACGGCGGTAAAGGCATGTGACCGATATGTTCAAGTATTTCGAGCACCCGACTATCGCCGTCAAACTCAAGCTCAAACAAGGCACCGTGACGCGCCAGCATTGTCGCCGAATATCCATGGTCAAAGAGCAGGCTAGCCCCCTCTTTCGGAGACTTTGATGATCTTATATGGGCCAGAATTCGGTGCTCATCCAAAAGCCGTTCGACGAGCACTTCGATTTTGCCACCACTCGCTTTTTGGCCGAATAGGCGCGCAGGAATAACTCGAGTGTTATTAAATACCAATAAATCCCCTGGATTCAGCAAGTCGATGACATCACGAAACTGCCCGTGATGGATAGCACCGGACACACCGTCCAGCTGTAATAACCGGCTTGCAGAACGCTCCGGCATTGGATACCGAGCAATCAGTTCTTCGGGTAGTGAAAAATGAAAATCGGAAACCTGCATGGGAACCTCAAGCAAAAAAGACGGCACAGTCTATTCAGTGCTTTCCGAGGGATCAAGAAAAGGCACGCAGTGCCGAGCGCTTTGGTCTATGTCTCGCCACAATATATGACGCATAAGATGAATTAATTAGATCAAACAGCAATGAAAAAGGTTTCATTAGCGACTTTTTTGCGTAACACACAACAAGCAATGTTGAAAAAAAACTACAATGGACTATCATGTAATCACTTCAACGCATCCTGACGTCTGGATGCCAAGAGTTTGCAACACCCCTTAGTTAGTCTTGCTGTTATATCCATAGCTTGCTATAGCGCCCGGCTTATGTCGGGTTTCTTTTTTTACGCCTGACAGATCTGTTTTAAACTCTCTGCAACCAACTCTCCAAACGCATAAAAAGTTGCTACGCGTGTCGTACTTGGTCGCCATACCAATCCAATTTCACGAGCTGCGCCCTCTTGCGCCAAAGGCAAAGCCTGCAACCCGGTTTGAGACAATATCCCCCCGCAAATCGCCATCTGAGGCAAGAATGTTGCCCCTTCTTGCGCGGCAACCATTTGGACCAAGGTATAAAGGCTGGAGGCAGCAAAGGGATTAATCTTATCTCGAGCCGTCATTTGGCATGCAGCCAAAGCATGTCCTGTTAGACAGTGCTCCTGCTCAAGCAAAAAGACTGAATGTGTAGGTAACGTATCGACGCTGACCGGTGCTGGTAGTTTTTCTATTAAATGCTGATGCACCACTAATCGAAAAGGATCCGTGCCAACTATGCGGCTGTGAAAACCTCTCAACTCGTAAGGCAGTGCAAGAACAAGAAGGTCAAGTTCGCCTTCTTCAAGCTGATTCAATAAATTAGCGGACGTGTCTTCACGTAATAACAGCTCTAATTGAGGGGCTTGCTGCGCACAGCGATTAACCAGATCGGTCAACAAAAACGGGGCTATCGTGGGTATACAACCCAGTCTTAAACCGCCCGACATGAGGCCGCCTTGTGCCGCGGCTAATTCCATCATATCACGGGCTTCCGCCAGCATCTTACGCGCGCGGATTACAATATCGCGACCGGCTGTTGTCATGATGAAAGACTTATGGTCACGCTCTATCAATTGAATACCAAGCAACTCCTCCAGGGTCTGAATACCTGTACTCAAGGTTGATTGACTGACAAAACACGCCCGTGCAGCGCGATTGAAGTTTTGGTATTCCGCTAGCGCAACGAGATAGTGAAGCTGTTTAAGGCTTGGCCATCTACTCATTCCTCAATGCTCCATCATTACTGTGTGTTGCAACAATTTACCACACCGCAACCACCGACAGCTTATGAGCAGAGAGATCAGACAGAATAAAAAAGCGCTGCAACTGCAGCGCCTCTTTATGCATTACAACGCGCTTAGGTACGGTTGTATTTGGTTGTACGAGGAAAAGCTTGCTCTTTAGCGTCAAACAGATAGCAAGCTTGAGCTGGAACACCAACTTCCAGAGTATCACCTGTATCCACCGGGATCTCGCTCGCTGCTTTGACCGTGAAGTCCTTGCCATCCACTTCCATATACACGAAAGATTCTGCACCCAAGTGTTCAGCCACCTGTACCAAACCTGACAAACGACCAGCGGCATCTGGATGATCCACTGGAACCAAGTGTTCAGGACGGATACCCAGCTCGACCTTGTCACCAACGCTGCCACGACGAGCATCAACACAAGCGGTGATGATATCGCCTGTACTCAATTTAACCTTACACTTGTCTTCACCGATCTCAATCAACTCACCGCCCAAGAAATTCATCTTGGGTGAGCCGATAAAGCCGGCAACAAATTTGTTGGCAGGATTGTGATATAGCTCTAGCGGAGTACCGTATTGCTCAAGGTTAGTTTCAGCCGTTTCTTTCAGAGGGCTGAGAACAACAATCTTGTCAGCCAGCGTCATAGCTTCCACTTGGTCATGGGTAACATAGATGATGGTTGAGTTCAGCTCTTTGTGCAGCTTGGCAATCTCGATACGCATCTTGACGCGCAAAGCTGCATCCAGGTTTGACAACGGCTCATCAAACAGGAAAACCGACGGTTGCTGGACGATTGAACGGCCGATAGCTACACGCTGACGTTGACCACCAGACAGGGCTTTCGGCTTGCGTTCCAGCAAAGGCACCAAACCAAGAATATCCGCAGCACGAGATACACGCTTATGGATAGTGTCTTTGTCCATCTTCTTCAATTTAAGACCAAACGCCATGTTCTCATACACATTCATGTGCGGATACAAGGCATAAGACTGGAAGACCATGCCGACATTACGCTCAACTGGCGGAACATCGTTCATGTATTTTCCACCGATGGTCAATTCACCAGAGGTGATATCTTCCAGACCAGCGATCATACGCAGCAGCGTTGATTTACCGCAGCCAGATGGACCGACGAAGACGACAAACTCGCCCTCTTTGATATTAAGGTTAACGCTGCGCAGGGTGTCTTTCAGATTAGAAGGATCATAATTTTTGCGCACATTGTTCAGAACTACTTCAGCCATGAGTCGCTCCGCTGTAAAAATCGATAATTATATGGAAACCAATCAGAGGGGAGTGAACAGTCTCCCCTCAGAACATTTATTAACCCTTAACACCACCAGCGGTCAGGCCGCCAACCAGCCAGCGTTGTGCCAGCAGGAATACGATGGTGATAGGCAGACCGGACATTACAGCCGCAGCGGCAAAGTCACCCCACAGATAATTCTGCGGATAAAGGTACTGTTGAGCACCGACAGCCAAGGTCAAATTATCCACGTCAGATAACAGAATCGAGGCCATAGGAACTTCGGTGATCGCACCGATAAACGACAGAATGAACACCACTGCCAGGATCGGAACAGACAACGGCAACAGAATCAAACGGAACGCCTGCCAAGGAGTTGCACCATCAATGGCAGCCGCTTCCTCGAGCGAAGGGTCGATCGTTTCGAAATAGCCTTTAATCGTCCATACATGCAACGCTATCCCGCCCATGTAGCCAAGAACCAGACCACCGTGCGTGTTCAGGCCAAGCCAGGGGATATAGTCACCAATCTTGTCGAACAATGCATAAATTGCCACCAACGCCAGTACGGCTGGAAACATTTGGAAAATCAGCATGCCTTTAAGGATTGTGTCTTTACCGCGGAAGCGAAGACGCGCAAACGCATAGGCTGAGGTAGTAGACAGCACTACGATAAAAATCGATGACAGGCCTGCTACCTTGATTGAATTCCATAACCAGGTCAGAACCGGAAACGGCGGTTGAATTAGCTTCCCGCTAACATCTGTAACTGGGAAGCCCAAAGCGAGCTTCCAGTGATCCAGTGTTGGATTGGTCGGAATGATCTCGCCGACAGAGAAATTCCCCGCACGGAAAGAAATCGCAATGACCATCACTAATGGGAATACGATCATGGCAATAAAGGACCACATCAGAATATGTGTACCAAACTGCCGGTATTTAATGGATTTAGGTTGAACAATCGCCATCTCTGATCCCTCAAATATTCTCTACTTTTGACAACTTCATGTTCAGCAGAGCCAAGGCACCCACAATCAGGAAGATTACTGTGGCAATAGCACCAGCCAAGCCGTAATCCTGACCACCACCGCCTTGGAAAGCGATACGGAAGGTATAGCTGACCAACAAGTCAGTTGTACCTGCAGGCGTTGTGGCACCGATAATATCCGGAGCACCATTGGTCAACAGTTGAATCAGAACAAAGTTATTGAAGTTAAATGCGAAAGAGGCAATCAACAACGGAGTCAGCGGCTTCATTAGAAGCGGGACCGTGATCTTGAAGAAATTCTGGATCGGACCAGCACCATCCATAGCCGATGCTTCGTATAGATCTTCAGGAATAGACTTCAGCAAGCCCATACACAAAATCATCATATACGGATAGCCAAGCCAAGTGTTGACGATCAAGATCATTGTCTTTGCCAGCATCGGGTTCATATACCATTCAGGTTTATCGAATCCCAACAACGCCAAGAACATGTTGATTTCGCCATAACTCTGGTTGAAAAGGCCCTTGAAAACCAGAATGGAGATAAAGGCCGGAACAGCGTAGGGAAGAATCAACATGACGCGGTAGAAACCACGCCCTTTAAACTCTTCCCACTGAACCAGACAAGCCAGGACCATACCGATGGCCAAAGTGAAGCCAACAGAACATGCAGCGAAAATCACTGTCCAGACAAAAATTTGCAGGAACGGTCCTTGAATACCTGGGTCAGTCAGAACACGCAGGAAGTTTTTCCAACCTACATTAACCACGAAACCAGGAGCTAGACCATCACCGACAAAGACACCTTCATCATTAACATACTGATAATAACCGGTCTCCATGTTAGGCAACATGATTTGGCCCGTTTCGTTATTACGCAGGATGTGCTGATCGCTGAGATGAATCCCTGACTTGAGATTGAAGCCATCGCGCAAATGAGTGAATAACGGCTTTTGAGCCGCAAACTTACGCAAGCTAATCATACTCAGCTGGGTGCCATCCGGCAGAGACAGCGACAACTGGCTCAAATGTCCCTTACGGGCAATGATATCGCGAACCGCAACCTCAGGTGCAGGAGGGGCAACATCAAGCGGGACCAGCTTCACATCAACCTGACCAGCTAATTTGGCTGTCCCACTCTTCAGTTCATTATTTGTCCATAGCTGCATTGGATTGCTAATGTACGTCGCCCCTTCCTGTGTCAACAGCAATTGGTAACGATGCTCGCCACGGTCCAATAACGCGAAGTCAAATTCACCACCTTTTACCTTGTACGTTTTCTTCAGGTGATACGTCATTGCATGCTCGAGTGAGAGCAAGTTGGCACCTGAGTAGTTCGTAAAGGCGATACTGATCGTATACGCCAGCGGGAAAATAATAAACGCGACCATCCCGGCCACACCCGGGAAAATATAACGGTGGGCATATGTTTTCTTATTCATGAAAACATAAACCCCTGATGCCACAAGCACCAGGTCCAACAGAGCGAAGGCTATCTCGCCGCCAGCATACATCATGACGACAGCATAACCGTTCAGCAGCACTACCAGGCCAGCCAGTAACCACTTGAACCAAGCAGTTCTGGAGCCGGAGGCCGCAGTAGTATCAACAGACTGGATTTGTTCCATGCCCAAAAACCTTCATAACGCCAAAAAATATAGTAGAGGCCCCTTGCGGGGCCTCCCAATCATTTATTGCACGATACGACGTGCTGCTGTATCCAGAGCATCGTCAAGGGATTGACGACCAGTGGTAGCATTCTTCAGAGCTGTTTCAAAAGATGACCAGAAACGAACCATTTCCGGAACGCTAGGCATCGGCTCACCATTTTGAGCGTTAGCCATGGTGGACTGAATACGCGGATCCTTTGCCAGAGTGGCTTGGAATGACTTCAGTGCAACGGCGCCCAGAGCCTTGTCAGTGTTCACAGCCTTCAGGCCAGCATCGGTCAACAGGTAGTTTTCCAGGAATTCAACAGCCAGATCCTTGTTCGGGCTAGCAGCGTTGATGGTTGCACCCAGAACACCAACGAAAGCCTTAGCTGGCTTGCCATTCAGAGTCGGCAGCGGGTTCACACTGTAGTCGATCTTAGCAGTATCATAGTTAGACCATGACCATGGGCCGTTGATGATACAAGCCACTTCACCCTTAGAGAACTTGGCTTCCATTACACCGTAATCGACACCCTTCTCCATGTGACCACCCTTGACCAGGTCAACCAGGAACTTAACGCCGGCCTTAGCGCCTGCATTATTAACACCGGTATCCTTGACGTCATAGCCAGTGGCCGTCTTCTTGAATGCATAACCGCCGTTAGCAGCAACGATCGGATAGCTGAAGTACGGAGTGGTGTAAGACCACATGATGGCGCGCTTGCCTTCAGCCTTCAGCTTTTCGTCCAGCTGAATCATCTCTTCGAAAGTCTTCGGAGCCTGAGCAACAATCTTCTTGTTACAGATCAGGCCGACAGCTTCAACAGCGATCGGGTAGCCAACATATTTACCATCAACTTGCATGGCATCCCATGCGAAATCTTCGAACTTGGCCTTGGTAGCGGCGTTCGGCGTGACCGGAACGATCAGACCAGCCTTGGCCCACTCACCGAAACGGTCGTGAGCCCACATGAAGATGTCCGGACCGTTGCCAGTAGCAGCAGTTTGCTGGAACTTGACTTCAACCTGATCCGGGTGCGCAACAGTGACTTTAACGCCAGTTGCTGCTTCAAATTTCTTACCGACTTCTGCCAGACCGTTGTAACCCTTGTCGCCGTTGATCCAGATGGTCAGTTGACCTTCTTCAATCGCAGCAGTGGCCGCAGTGGCCATACCCAGAGTTGCCAGCCCGATAAAAGACGCGAGAATTTTCTTTTTCATTAGCCGTTCCTTACTTAGTTGTTAGTCCCACGCTGAACACGCTGTTATAAGCCTGTGTGCGGTGAGCATATTAAGGCAAGGGCATTTCTGCTCCTATGACGGATCTCGCATTTTTGGAAAGAGAAGAACTAAACGAAAGTAAGACGAAACTGAAAACATTTTCTGGTATCGGTTTCATTTAATGAAATATCCCAGAAATGTGAATCCTGATTAAGAAGCGGGCCTAAGCATTTTTTGAAAACCTTATCAATTAACGAGCTAGTTGCTCATAATTTGAATAAAAAAAGAGAGGCAATGCCTCTCTTTTTATCGCTTGTATAGGTTTTATCCTTGGCGTCTTAACAGCTGATCTTTGAGGTTAGGCGGCAGTCCGACGATCGTCAGTTCGTCACGCGCACTGTCATAACGAATGCGCTCACCCAATAACTTCTCGTCAAAGCTAATGGTTAAACCACCACCGCTACCGACAAATTTTGTCAGCGTGCGCAGCGCAGCCGGGTTGGGAGGAAAACTCTCCGGCAGCCCCACTTCCTGGCTGAGGAAACTATAAAAATCCGTATCAGCAGCCGCAGGTAACAGCTCTGAAATCTTGCGGGTTTCCAATTCCTCTCCGGCTTTTATCTGCTCTTTGCAGTAGTGCATCACCGCTTGGCGGGACTCCTGCATCAGCGGCGCATCGATGTGTTGTTCTTCGGCATAGGTATCCAAAGCTCGAACGAAGGCTTGATTCTGTATCTTTTGATCAATCCCTTCGCTGGCAGATAAAAACTCCAGGAAAAAATCCGCCACTTTGCGGCCGGCCCGTCCTTTAATGAACGAAATGTATTTTTTCGAATCTGGGTGCACGGTCAATTCGGTGATATCGATGCGAGCGGCCAACCCCATTTTCGTCAGATCGATATGTTTTACTTTTCGAATATCCAGTGAGTCACCGACTAACACGGTTTCCTCTGTTTCAAACACCCCAATCATTAGATATTTGACACCAAGATAGTCATAAAACATAAAATAAAGATAACCTTCGCACTGCAGGCCATATTTATTCAAGCTATTTATAAGAAATGCTGATGAACGCTTCGACAATGCAACTAAATCGGATTCTTGAGAAATGAAATGATTAAATTCTTCAGGAAAGAAAACAGTATTTTCATCTGAATTATCCGCTATTTCATTAAATATGGCGTACGCCTTATTATTTTTTGACTGGAAGGTTTGATGTAGTGTTAATGCCAACTCCTGAACCGAGCTGCTGACAGGAAGTAATGTCGGACTGAGCAACGCCTGCATACCTGAGTCGCTGTGATATTGCAGCTCGTGCAAAATGATCGATACGTTTTCTACGCTCATGGCCATCATAGTGTTACGGTACAATGTGCAGTATCATACCGCTTTTCGCAAAACTTAGGACAAATGCCATGCCAATTATCTCAAAATACAGCAATGATCAGGTGGAAACGCTGGTTAATGAGTTGTTGAACGTGCTGGATAAACAATCCGCCGGAATGGAGCTCTCATTGTTGGCAATTGGCAACCTGGTTACGTTCTTGATCAATGAACGCCTGCCTGTAGCGCAACGCGAGACCATCGCCTCCTCGTTCGCGCGGGCACTGCAACAGTCTGTGCGTCAAGAACGCCACTGATTCGGAACCTGTCGGCATGAATGCGCTTTTCAGTTCAAACCAATCCACCCGCTACCGCGAGCAAGTTTCACAACATATCGCCTGGGGACACTGGTTCTTGCTGGGCAACATACTGCTGGGTATGTCTATTGCTATCCGCTATATCCTGGCCACCCCATTTCCGGATACCGGAATGGGCCAACTCTATCTGCTGGTTAGCTGGATAGGGCACTTTGGCTATATCGGCTTCATACTGTTCCTGCTGACAATATTCCCACTTTCGTTTCTGGTTACCAATCACCGCATTCTGCGCGGCGCGGCAATCCTTATCGCCGCCGTATTACAAATATTGTTACTTATTGATACACAGGTGTATCAATTATTAAAATTCCACCTGAATCCTTATGTGTGGAATCTACTGGTTGAAAACTCGCAATCCAAGTCCAGTCTCAATTGGAATTTTCTGTTTATTGCCATTCCATTGATTATTGCGCTGGAAATCGTTTTTTCGTCCCTAGCCTGGAAACGTCAGTTCAGACGGGCAAGACCGTGGCAAGGACGTACGTTGACGATTTTGTTTGTCTGTTGCTTTCTGGCTACCCATCTAATTCATATCTGGGCTGATGCCAATCTCTATTTACCCATCACGGCGCAGAAGTCCAATTTTCCACTCTCTTACCCGATGACGGCGCGCAGTTTTCTGGCCCGACATGGTTGGCTCGACAAGCAGACCTTTGATGCCCAACGCGCCAATGCGGCCAACCAGCTCCATCGGCGCCTCGTCTATCCGCTGGCACCACTCCAAGTCTCAGCCAGTGACAACCATCCCAACTTGCTGCTGATTACACTGCATGGTTTGCGTGCAGATATGGTCAACAATGTGGTGATGCCAAATCTGAGTCGACTGGCTGGCCAAAGCCAGCGCTTTACACAACAGCTTTCAGCCGATAATGAACGTGAGACCAGTTTGTTCAGTCTGTTTTATGGGCTGCCAGCCTCGTATATGGATGACATGCTGGCGGATCATCGCTCCCCGCTGCTACTGGATGAATTGCAGCGCCAGGATTATCAAATCAAAGTCTTTTCCAGCCAGAATCTGAAACAGCCGCTGTACCGCAATGGCATTTTTGGCGGCGTGCGTCAGTTCCGCGCGCACAAAAGCGATGGCGATGAACAGGCCAGTATCCAGCATTTATTGAGCTGGCTACCGGAACATGCCAACGGACCGCGCCCCTGGTTTGCCTACCTGCAGTTGGATACCCCAGGTAACCTGTGGACCCCTTCCGGCCTGCAAGGCCCGTTTCAACCCGAGCTTACCCAGCTCGATCCTTTCAATCTGCCAGACAACAGCAAACGCAATTTAGTCGTCAACCGTTACAAGAATTCGGCCTTTTTGACAGATCAAATGCTTGGTCAACTATTTGATCGCCTTGATGATCTGAAGTTAACGGAGCGGACGGTTATCGTGATCACCGCAGATCACGGTTTTGCGTTGAGTGATCGAGGACAAGGTCAGTGGGGCGCCGGCGATAACTACGATGAAACACAGCTCGCGGTACCGCTGATCATCAGTTGGCCTGGCAAGGCCGCGAGCGAATACCAGCCGCTCAGCTCCCATGTCGATCTGGCGCCGACCTTACTGCAGGAGTTATTAGGGGTAACCTCCAGCAGCAGTGACTTCAGTACCGGAACGTCGCTTTATCAGGGCCAGCCGCACAGTTGGGTGCTGGCCGGTAATAATCAGCAATTCGTGATTATTACCCCGGAGGAGATAACACAATTTGATCGACAAGGACATTTCGAGGTCAGGGACAAAAAGCACTACCAGCTGCTGGATGACAGCCGACCGGATATGCCGATGTTACTGAAGGTGATGCGCGATCTGTCGCGTTTTCGCAGTGGCCCGGAGAGTGATGCCAGTAATCGCCGTTGAGCATCATCACCTTGAAATAGTCGCGTTCACCCCCATCTAGTGGTGACGCTCATAGTTGGAAGACAAGCATGATTACTACCCTGACTCCGGAAAACCTGCGCAGTGAACTGATTGAGGCATCCCAGCTCAAGACCGTCGCCGTCTACTTTTATGCTGACGCTCTGGCCGAGTGTCAGGGGATTGGCGGTCAGCTCGAACAGCTCATTGGTGCGGATAACCCGCAACTGAATCTGCTTCGTGCCGACATGGCCGATCCCCAGATGCAAGGCCTCGCGATGCAAATGGGGCTACAGGCTTTGCCGGCGTTGGTGTTATTCCAACAAGGACGCCCTGTCGATGCCCTGATGGGACCGGAACAGTTCGCTACGCTGCAGGATTGGCTGGCGCCTTATTTGCCAAAGGAGGAAGATCTGCTGCTGACCCAGGCTCGGCAAGCATTGGCCGATAACGCCAGCGCTCATGCATTGACCTTGTTACAGCAGGCGCGCCAGCTCCAGCCACAGCGCGCCGATATCAATAAGCTCTACGCCGATGTGTGTATCCAGCTCAATCGTCTGTCGGAAGCCAGACAAGTTCTCGAAACCATCTTGATGGTGGATCAAGATGGTGACTATCAACGGCTGATGGCCAGTTTGCAGCTTGCCGAACAGGCATCGCAAAGCCCGGAGCTGGTTGCCCTGGAACAAAAGCTGGCGCAGGAGCCGGATAATGTTCAGTTACGCCAGGATCTGGCGATACAGTACAGCCAGGCCGGACGTCAACAGGAAGCACTGGACTTGCTCCTCCCCGTGCTGCGGCTGGATCTCAACGCCGGTGATGCCAAGAAAACCTACCTCGATATTCTGGCAACCATGGACGGCGATCCGGCGGCCAGCCGCTATCGTCGTCAGCTCTACAGCCTGATGTACTAACTCACATAACAAGACACCGGCCATAGCCGGTGTCTTGTTATTGGGCCGGTGGCAGTTTTTTCTCCCCATCACCGCGTATTGTGGCTCGCGCCGTGTTGGGCCAAACATTGACTACGGCTTTGACCAGGGTGGCCAGCGGGATCGCAAAGAACACGCCCCAAAAGCCCCACAAACCACCAAAAATCAACACGGCAATGATAATGGCGATAGGGTGTAAATTCATGGCCTCTGAAAAAAGCAGTGGTACCAACAGATTGGCATCCAGTGCCTGTACCAGCAGATAGGCCACCATCAGGTACGCAAAATCCGGTGATAGTCCCCACTGGAAAAGCGCCACCGTCACCACAGGTGCTGTGATCATCACGGCGCCGACATAAGGAATCAGCACAGACAGCCCCACCCCAACCCCTAACAGCAGTGCGTAATTGATCCCCATCAGATAAAACATCAGATAATTGGCCACGCTGACAATCAGAATATGAATGACCTTACCGCGGATATAATTGACGATCTGCTCATTCATCTCGATCCACACCTGCCGCGCCAAATCCCGGTTACTTGGCAAAAAGCGGTTCGTCGCCCGCAGCAGTTGATCTTTGTCCTTGAGCATAAAAAACATCATCAACGGCACGAGGATCAGGTAGACCATGACCAACACCAGGTTGACCAGAGAGGAGAAAGAAGCAGAAACGATTAGCTCTCCCAGCGCCAATAATCGCGCCTGTGCGGTGCTCAACAAGGTCTCGGCCAGGGAGACGTCCATCAAATCAGGATAGGACTCCGGCAAGCGCAGAAGATAGACCTTGAGCTTGGCCAACATCACCGGAGCCTCTCTGGCGAGATTGATTCCCTGATGCACAATGCTGGGTAACAAACCGGTTAACAGCAACAGCATGACACCGATAAAACAGAACAAGGTCAGCACGCAGGCCGTAGTACGCGAGCAGCCCATACGCATTAAGCGCTGCACTGGCCATTCCAGCAAATAGGCCAACACCAGTGCCACGAGGATCGGCCCTATCAGATCACCGAGAAAATAGATGATCAAAAAACCGCCCAGCAACAACAAAAACAAGGTTGCCGCAGCGGGATCGGAAAAGCGGCGCCGGTACCAACCAACAAACAGATTAAACATGGCCCATCCTATACTGCCCAAAACCGGATTATTCCGGCCAACAAAATGTCAGCCTACCTGCTCGCCATTATCCCCGGATAACCTTGGCTCCACCAGCCAGATAGCCCTTGTTCCTGCCCCGCGGCGCAGAGTATCCTTCCGGCACCATAGTGGAGAGATTGATGTGATTATGAAGCGCTCCGGATTTGTCGTCGCCAGCGGCCTGCTGATAGCCAGCCTTTGTGCCCCTGTTCTCGCCGTCAATGAAAGCCAACTGCCCGATATTGGCACCGCGGGTGTCGCAGCCTTGACGATCGATAGGGAAATTGTCTACGGCGATGCCTTCTTGCGACAAGCACGCGCCCAATTGCCGATCATCGATGACCCGGTATTAACCGAATATCTGGATGACCTAGGTCAGCGCCTGGTCAGCCACGCCAGTGATGTCCGGTTTCCCTTTACGTTCTTTTTGATTCGTGACGATACCATCAACGCCGCCGCATTTCTCGGCGGCAAGGTCAAAGTGCACACCGGGCTATTTTTAAATGCCGATAATGAAAGCGAACTGGCATCGGTTCTGGCACACGAAATCAGCCACGTCACACAACGACACATAGCACGCTATCTGGAAGCGCAGACCCGGCAAACACCGGTTACCATCGCCGGTGTCGTTGGCTCTGTGGCATTGGCGTTATTGAACCCCACAGTCGGTATTGCCGCCTTGCAAACGACCATGGGGATACAGGCACAAACTGCCATCAACTATACCCGCGATAATGAATTCGAAGCGGATCGGGTCGGTATGAAATTACTGAATGATGCCGGTTTCGATCCTATGGGTATGGCCACGTTTTTCCAAAAACTCGCCGCGACGTATCGCTACGCCAGTAAGCCCCCCGAGATGCTACTGACTCACCCGCTGCCTGAAACCCGGATAACCGAGGCACGCAACCGGGCGGCCAGTTACCACATGACCACACCGCACGATGATCTGAATTTCAAGTTGGCGAAAGCCCGTATCCAGGTACGCTTCAGCAGTGAAACGCCTGAAGGCATGCTCAGCTATTTCAACCGGCAACTGGTGCGTAGCCCGTCCCAGGCCGATCTGTTGTATGGTAAAGCATTGGCGCTGCTAGCCACCGGTCAGACGGCAGAGGCAGTCACTATCATCGATGGCCTGGCAAAACGCCTGCCAGATAATCTGTTTATTCTCGATACACAAACCGACATTGATATGTCCAACCATCAAGCCGCAAAGGCCATCCAACGCCTCGAACAGTGGCAACGCCGGTTGCCGAATAACAGCGTCGTGATTTTCAATCTGGCAAGTGGCTATCTGGACCAAGGGCAAGCCGCCAAGGCTGCTCGCATGCTGGATCTGTATGTCCGCAACCATCCGGACAGCAACCTGGGATGGCGAACACTGGTCGATGCTTGCCAGCAGTCTGGCGACGAAACCAATATGCACATTGCTCTGGCAGAAAGCCGAGCCCAGGCTGGTGATTACATTCGCGCCATGGATGAACTCAATCTCGCGCGCGCGACCAGCAGTGATAAATTGGTGCTTGCGCGCATTGATGCCCGTCAGGTGCAGCTGGAAGAGGCTAAACGCCTAGACGAAAGCCTGCGTCAATAACAGGAGCCATTGATGAGCCTTTGTATCTATCACAACCCCCGTTGTTCCAAGAGTCGTGAAACGCTGGCTCTGCTACAGCAACAGCAACTCGTCCCTGAGATCGTACACTATCTGGATACACCACCCGATGCAGAGCAGTTACGCGCACTGGTAGCCATGCTGGGTCTGAGTTCAGTCCGTCAGTTGATGCGACATAAAGAGGCGCTTTATCGCGAGCTGCAGCTGGATAATCCCGATTTGGATGAGCCAGCGCTGTACCAGATCCTCGCCGACCACCCACAACTGCTGGAGCGGCCGATTGTTGTCAATGATGGTAAAGCGCGCATCGGCCGCCCACCCGAGCTGGTTCTGGAAATTCTCTAACCATAAAAAAAACCGCCGTTCGGCGGTTTTTTTATAGCCCCATCGTCTCTTTGACGAAAGGTATGGTCAGTTTGCGTTTAGCATCCAGCGAGGCACTGTCCAGTTCATCAAGGGTCGACAAGAGTGTGCGCATATCGCGTGACAAGCGATGCAACAAAAAACGACCAACATCTACAGGCAACTTCAGGCCACGCAATTCGGCACGCAACTGCAAGGCGCTGAGTTTTCCCTCATCATCCAGTTCATGCAATTGGTACGACAATCCCCAATCCAGTCGCGACGCCAAATCCGGCAGACACAAGCCAATCTTGCGCGGCGCCGTCGCCGCAGTGACGATCAGCGAGCCGTGATTATGCTCCTTCCAGCGATTGAAAAAATCGAACAGCGACTCTTCCCACGCCGCGTAGCCCGCGATGGCGTCAATATTATCTAGGCAAACCAGTGGCAGCTGTTCCATCTGCTCCAGCACATCCGGTTCGAAACTGACGTGTTGATCGAGCGGAATATAGGCCGCAGCCTCACCACAAGCATTAACCTCGGCACAGGTGGCATGCAGTAAGTGACTCCGGCCAGATCCTTTGCTGCCCCAAAAAAACAGCAATGGCGCCCCCTGACCAATCGCCGCATTCTTCAGGTTAGTGATCAACTGGGCATTATCGCCCGGATAAAAACTGGCAAAGGTTTCATCATCCGGTAATTGCACAGCCAGTGATAATTGCGCCGCTTGCATCGTGAGATTCGTTTCCTGTTATCAAAACTATGGATTTTGCCAATGTCGAATAAAGGGTGCCGTGCTGTCGCCGCGCAGCCGGCTTTCCGCTTGTAAATCCGAAATCACCGCCGCCTGGTCGGTTTTGGCTTCCAAAACCAGGATGGCGGTATCGCCCGCCAGATTCTCAATACTACTGCGACTGACACTGGGCCACTTGGCCAACAACGATTGCACGGCAAGAACATCATCCAGGCTACGCAAACCATCGACGCGAAGGCGTAATGTGTTTCCGCTCCAACCGAGCTGTTCATCGCGTTGCGAGCCAGGAGACGCGAGCGCCGACTGCGCCGTAACAGGAGTGGCAAAACGGTGGGCAAAATAATCCGCGATCGCTGCCATGGTTTGATTCACGACCTCTTGCGGTGAACCACTGGCCTGCCCCTTGATCAAGGCAGTTCCTTTGCCGTCAGCCTCGTACAACTGCCAGCGTAATTGCCAACGCTCGGTTCCGTCGCTGGATAATTCGGCCAGAACCGGCCAGTAATCCCCATAACGTTGTCCAGCTTTGAGGACAGGCGCCACCAATCCCTGACTCACCAGATCCGGCGTCACCAGTGTCACATCGTCCAAATCCATTAACGGCAACAAAGTCGGCAACGCCCAGTATTCCCCTTGCGCTCTAAATAAATCAGCCCATGGCGTTGTCTGATCTCCTGGGACCAGTTGAGAGTGAGCCATGTCGCGGATCCAGAACAGCAACCCAGGACGAGGTTGAACCCAATGCGCAGCACCAACGCGCAGTAACAGGGCATCAAGCGCTTGAGCGTTCAGACGCAGCGGTGTCGTTGTCCCCGCGACGAGATAGTCGCCGGGAGTCGCGAATGCCTCCTGGATCAGTGGCTGCTTGAGATCAAGCTGGCCACCCGTCAGACGATTCAGCACCAAAGCCAGAGCCGACGCCGGCGATGATGTCGAGGCAACGGTATACACATCTAATTGTGGCGCCGCAGACAGACATGAAGAGAATAAACAGACTAAGACCGCAAACCACCGGCAGATCGCTGTGAACATGAATGTCTCCTGCGTGATGCCAGACGCTGCGCTGGATAAGAGGACCGGCGAGCGCCGGTCCAGAATCAACGGTTACTTGGTGCCAAAAATCTTGTCACCCGCGTCCCCGAGTCCAGGAACAATGTAACCCTTGTCATTGAGGCGCTCATCGACCGCCGCGCAATAAAGTTCAACATCATCGTGAGCCTCTTGCAAGGCACGGATACCTTCCGGCGCCGCGACCAGCACGATCACCTTGATGGACTTGCAACCCTTTTTCTTCAGCAGATCGATGGTGGCAATCATGGATCCACCAGTGGCCAGCATAGGATCGACCACCAGCGCCAAACGCTCTTCGATGTTACTGACGATCTTTTCAAAATAAGGCACCGGCTTGAGGGTCTCTTCATCACGGTAGATACCGACCACGCTGACCCGGGCGCTGGGGATATGCTCCAGCACGCCGTCCATCATACCCAATCCGGCACGCAAGATGGGCACGACAGTGACCTTCTTACCCTTAATCTGGTCGACAGCCACAGGCCCATTCCAGCCCTCAATGGTTACTTTTTCAGTTTCAAAATCGGCAGTCGCCTCGTAGGTCAATAAACTCCCCACCTCTTTGGCGAGTTCGCGAAAGCGTTTGGTGCTGATATCGCATTCGCGCATCAGGCCCAGCTTATGTTTGACCAATGGGTGCTTGACCTCTACCACTTTCATTTCCGGCTCCTCGGCAACATGCAAAACTGCAGAATTTTATCATCCGTAACGCTTCGTGTGGAGCAGTTTAATCGAACACCAGACAAACGATTTCGTTTTGTGCTGACGGCGTTGGTTGCTAGAATGTGCGCGTTTTTTCCACCCCCTGATACGACAAGGATCTCCCGTGACTGACAAGACCTCACTGAGCTACAAGGATGCTGGCGTAGACATCGATGCGGGCAATGCCCTCGTTGAACGCATCAAAGGTGTATCCAAGCGCACTCGCCGCCCGGAAGTGATTGGTGGCCTCGGTGGTTTTGGCGCCCTGTGCCGCATTCCGGCCGGTTATCGCGAGCCGGTACTGGTTTCCGGTACCGATGGCGTAGGTACCAAGCTGCGTCTGGCCATCGACCTGAAGAAACACGACACTGTAGGCATCGATCTGGTCGCCATGTGTGCCAATGATTTGATCGTGCAAGGGGCTGAACCCCTGTTTTTCCTCGACTACTACGCCACAGGCAAGCTGGATGTCGATACCGCCGCTGCCGTAGTGACCGGCATTGGTGCCGGTTGCGAACTGTCCGGTTGTTCACTGATTGGTGGCGAAACGGCTGAAATGCCGGGGATGTACGAAGGGGAAGATTATGACATCGCCGGTTTCTGCGTCGGTGTGGTCGAAGCATCAGAAATCATCGATGGCTGCAAGGTCAAAGCAGGTGACGCGCTGATCGCGCTGGCCTCCTCCGGTCCGCACTCCAACGGTTTTTCGTTGATCCGCAAAATTCTTGAAGTATCCAAAGCCGATCTAACCCAACCAGTCGGTGACAAGAGCCTGGCCGATGCCCTGCTCGAGCCAACACGTATCTACGTCAAGCCGGTACTGAAGCTGATCGAAGCCTGCGACATCCATGCTCTGTCACACATCACCGGCGGCGGATTCTGGGAAAATATCCCGCGCGTGCTGCCAGAAAACACCAAAGCCGTGATTGATGGCGCCAGCTGGCAATGGCCGGCAGTATTTAGCTGGTTGCAAGAAAATGGCAACGTTGATACCTACGAGATGTATCGTACCTTCAACTGCGGCGTAGGCATGATCATCGCACTGCCTGCAGAACAAGTTGATAGCGCATTAGCCTTGCTGAAGGCCGAAGGGGAACAAGCCTGGCTGATCGGTGCGGTCGCCGATGCGGCGGCTAATGAAGCTCAGGTAGAGATCAACTGATGCGCTTTGTGGTCCTGATCTCCGGCAACGGTAGCAATCTCCAGGCACTCATTGATGCCTGTGCTAGCGGCCGGATCAAAGGCCAGCTAGTCGGGGTGCTCAGCAACAAGGCTGAGGCTTATGGTTTAGTCCGCGCCAAGCAGGCCGGTATCCCGACTCAGGTGCTCTCCAATGCCGATTTTGCATCCAGGGAAGCATATGATGCAGCGCTGATAGCGGCGCTGCAGTGCTGGCAGCCGGATCTACTGGTCATGGCCGGATTCATGCGCATACTGACACCGGCTTTTGTACAACACTTTGCGGGCCGGATGCTGAATATCCACCCTTCTCTGTTGCCAAAATACCAAGGGGTTAAAACCCATGCGCGGGCCATTGCGGCCGGAGACAGCGAGCATGGGGCCAGTGTGCACTTTGTCACCGAAGAGTTGGATGGTGGCCCTGTTGTCTTGCAAGCCAAGGTTCCAATCTTCGAAGACGACAGTGTTGATGAGCTGGCGGAGCGCGTGCTGACTCAGGAGCACCAGATTTATCCTTTGGTCATCAACTGGTTCTGCCTGGGCCGCCTCAAGATGGAGAATAATCAAGCCTGGCTTGATAATCACTGTTTACCGGCAACCGGCTATGCCAGCGAAGAAGACGCCTAACCAGCGACTAAGTTTGCGAAAAAAGAAGGGAGCCTTGGCTCCCTTTTTCTTAATCAATTCACCTCAGCTGGCAGCTACCCCGTTGAGAACCCGCTCTCCATAATGAAACAGGTTGAACTCACCTGACTGCATCCGGTGCCAGGACTCATTCTGTGTCAGCGGCTGTGTCGCGATGACACTCACCACGTCATTGGGGGTTGTTTCTTGTTGGAAATCAATGGTGACATCTTCGTCCAGCAACTGTGCCTGACCAAATGGTGCACGACGCGTCAACCAGTGCAACTGGGTCGAACAATAGGTCATGACATATTCACCATCCGTCAGCAAGAGATTGAAAACCCCCAGCCCACTGAGCTCCCGGCACCACGCAGCCATGGCATGAAATAGCGGCGTCATATCCGCAGGAGGCGTCGGATAACTGGACTCCATACGATTAAGCAACCAGCAAAAGGCGCGCTCACTGTCTGTCTGTCCCACCGGCCAAAAACGCCCGGTATCCAGTGTTTCATGCTCGGTCAGCTGTCCGTTATGCGCAAAGGTCCAGTATCGCCCCCAGAGCTCCCGAGTAAACGGATGGGTGTTCTCCAACGCCACTGCACCACGGTTAGCCTGCCGAATATGGCTGACAATGGCGCAGCTCTTGATCGGATACTCCTGCACCAGTTGCGCGATTCTCGACTGACAACTTGGCATCGGATCTTTAAATGTGCGACAGCCCTTTCCTTCATAAAAGGTGATGCCCCAGCCATCACGATGCGGGCCCGTTTTACCACCGCGTTGCATCAACCCGGTAAAGCTGAAGCAGATATCCGTCGGCACGTTGGCACTCAACCCCAGTAATTCACACATGCTGAGTCCCTCCGCTCACTTACCGATGCGCTCCATCTCCAACTCAATCAGTTGAATCAGTAGATGGATAACTTTGATGTGAACCTCTTGAATGCGGTCGGCGTAACCAAAATGAGGAACGCGGATTTCCACGTCTGCCATTGCCGCCATCTTGCCGCCATCTTTTCCGGTTAACGCCACACAGTGGATGCCTTTTTCTTTCGCCACCTGCATAGCTCGCAACACATTGGCTGAATTACCACTGGTCGAGATCGCCAGCAGCACATCGCCGCGTCGGCCAACGGCCTCCAAATAGCGAGAAAAGACAAACTCATAGCCAAAGTCATTGCTCACACAGGATAAATGGCTGGGATCTGAGATGGCGATGCCTGCATAACCAGGCCGATTTTCACGATAACGCCCTGTCAGCTCCTCCGCGAAATGCATGGCATCACAATGCGATCCACCATTGCCACATGAGAGGATCTTGCCGTCCTGATGCAGCACTTTCGCCATTAACTGCGCAGCCTGTTCAATTTTCTTCAGATTTGTGTCGTCTGAAATAAAGGTATGCAAAACCTTGGCGGCGTCTGACAACTCGGATTGAATCAGTTCAAGATACATGTTGACCCTTGCATGTTTTTGCAAGCATTCTGACACAGGATGCGTTGCCAGTCAGCCAACCTCAAAAACCGATTATGTTGCCTTTTACACAGATCGGAGACATGAGTCTGTTGCCCGCTTTTTTTATTGAAATCTTTTTATATGATTAAAGGGCCATACAGAATGATGCGAAGTGAGACGGTGCAAATGGATGATGAAATTCTAATCGTCGATGACGAGCACGAGGTAACCAGCCACCTGCGGGAAGGCTGGAAAGTGCTGATTGTCGATGATGAACCCGAAGTCCACCGCATCACCAAAATGACGTTGGCCCAGTTCGAGTTCGATAATCGGCCGATCGATTTTTTGCATGCTTATACCGGCGATGAGGCGGTGATGATCATGGCCCATGAGCCTGATATCGCCTTGATCCTGCTCGACGTGGTGATGGAAACGGACAATGCCGGGCTGAACGTCGTCAAGCATGTCCGCGATGTGCTACGTAATCCGTATGTACGCATTGTGCTCCGCACCGGCCAACCTGGACAGGCGCCGGAAGATGATGTGGTCGCCAATTATGACATCAATGATTACAAGGATAAGACCGAACTCACCTCGCAAAAACTCAGAACCCTGATCCGAGCCAGCCTGCGCTCATACCGTGACATCCGCACACTGGAACATCATCGACGCGGCCTGGAAAAGGTCATAGCGGCGTCCAAAGGGATCTTTGAAAAACAGGCGCTGAAGCAATTTGCCGAAGGGACTCTGGAGCAACTTGGCGCGCTGCTCGCATTGGAGGAAAGCAGCCTGTATACGCTGCGCCACAATGCGTATGAGCTACGTAACAGTACACTGGAAACCATGCTCAGTAATACGGTGCTGTTGGCTGGTGGCGAAGGCGAACAAGTTCCGCCGAGTGCAGTCGTCATGGAGGCAATGCGCCAACGGCAAAATGTATATCGCGATAATGAATTAGTTATTTACTGCAATAACCCGCGCCATAGTCTTATTTTTCATATTGAAGGTACACGTCCACTCAGTCAGATGGATACCTATCTGCTGAATCTATTTACCGAAAACATTATTATCGCGCTGGAGAATATTCGTCTGAATGAATTACTCGCCGATAATCAGCGCGAAATTATCTATCGTATTGGTGAAATAGTCGAAACGCGTTCCAAAGAATCAGGGTTGCATGTAAAACGCGTTGCATTATATTGCGAACTTTTTGCAAAATTATTAGGTCTCAGCGATGACAAGGCTGAATTACTAAAACGCGCATCACCATTACATGACATCGGTAAAATTGGTATTCCCGATGCTGTGCTGCATAAACCAGGCAAGCTGGATGCCAGTGAATGGGAGATCATGAAAACCCATGCACAGATCGGCTACGACATGTTATCGGGTTCGGATATCGAGCTATTCCAGGTTGCCTCGCAGATTGCGCTGAATCACCACGAGAAGTGGGATGGCAGCGGCTACCCGCAAGGCTTGTCTGGCATGATGATACCGCTCGAAGGCCGGATCACCGCACTGGTTGATGTCTTTGATGCGCTCGGTTCCGATCGTTGTTATAAGCGAGCTTGGCCACTGGATAAAATCCTCTCGCTGATAAGCGAAGAGCGGGGTCGTCATTTCGATCCAGCCCTGGTTGATTTAATGCTGGAAAACCTTGAACATTTTCTCGCTATTCGTGACACCTACAAAGATGAATTTCAGGGCGAATAATTAACAACCTCACATCAAATAAAAAAGCCGGCAATCCGGCTTTTTTATTTGGAATTTAATTCATATCGAGGGTTCTTCACGCCACAGGCAACGTCCACCTTTTTTTTGCACCAAGTCCAACCGTTTTTCATGCGCCGCCAATTCGTCATCATTTGCCATAATAATTCGCAACGGGCGGTTATCTCTTATTAAACCTTGCTCCTGACCCATGTGATTATCTGCTGATTGTTGCTCTGCCATCGCCAACTCGAGGCGAGTCTGGCCACCGGTCATCAACAAATAGACATCAGCCAATATTTCGGCGTCGAGCAAGGCGCCGTGCAGTGTGCGGTGGCTATTATCGATGTCATAACGGGAACACAGCGCATCAAGGCTATTTCGTTTTCCCGGGAATAGCTTTCTTGCCATCACCAGGGTATCGGTCACCGAGCAGATCTCGCGAGTTTTCAGGCGCCGTCCCAGGAGCTCAAACTCATAGTCCATGAAGCCAACGTCGAAGGGGGCATTGTGAATAACCAACTCCGCCCCACGGATGAACTCAATGAACTCATCCGCTTTTTCAGCAAACGACGGTTTGTCTCTTAAAAACGCATCCGTAATGCCATGGACGCGAATCGCTTCTTCGTCGACTAAACGATCCGGTTTCAGATAGGCATGAAAATGACGGCCGGTAAGACGGCGGTTGATGACCTCGACACAACCTATTTCGATGATGCGATGCCCAAGATAATGGGCGCCACCACTCTGATTCATACCTGTGGTTTCAGTATCGAGTATGACTTGGCGTCCTACGCTAGGGCTGGAGTTTGGGTTCATCATGCTTTTATGTCAGACTGCGGGCCAAAATCCCATTCTATCCGACAAGCGATGTTAAAACAGGTCTCTCTTTATACTGATGGCTCATGTCTCGGAAATCCGGGGCCAGGTGGTTATGGTGTGGTCTTGCTGTATCGGGAGCATAGAAAAGAGCTCGCGCAAGGATACCGACTGACCACCAATAATCGTATGGAACTAATGGCGGCGATTGCCGGATTGAGCGCCTTACAAGAAAGCTGTACCGTCAGCCTGACCACGGACAGTCAGTACGTACGGCAAGGCATCACCCAATGGATCCAGAACTGGAAACGGCGGGGCTGGCTGACGGCTGACAAGAAACCGGTAAAAAATGTAGATCTCTGGCAGCAACTGGATCTGCAGGTACAGCGACATCAGGTCACCTGGCATTGGGTCAAAGGGCACTCGGGACATGATGAGAATGAGCGCTGTGATGTGTTAGCAAGAGAGGCCGCCAGCCAGTCACCGCAGCTGGAAGATACAGGCTATCGGCCGGAAGCCTAAGTTCATATTCTTGCCATCCCTGGAACAATAATCGGTTTGCGGCGCCAGGCACGCTGCGGCTCCAAGGTCAATGGCACAGTCCGCTTCCGGGCCGCCAGCACATAGACGGACGCCAGGTAAGGAACGTAATCGCGCCCCAGATTCTCGCGCCACCAGTGGATACGGCTATTTCCGGAAAAGCTGCTGAAACCGAACAGTTCACACTGCACCATCTCAAAGCCCAGCAACTCCAGCCAGTCCCGGATCCGGGCCGGAGCAAACATCCGGGCGTGCCAGGGTTGTCGCTGGCGCAACGACGGGATCCAGCGCCCGAGTCCAACCAGGCTATGGGGATTAAAACCACTGATAATGACCCAACCATCATTGGTCAGCACGCGATCCACCTCGCGAAGCACCTGATGCGGATCGGCACAATAATCCAGCGCATGGGCCAACAAACAGACATCGATCGCCCCATCGCGGATCGGCAAGGCGCCCAATTCACCACACAAGGACAACCGCTCTCCCTCCACAGCCAACGCGCTTTGATGCCGAATGGATGAGCAGCGGCACGACAGTTCACTGCTCAAGGCTCCAAGCTTTAGCAGGTGGTACCCAAATAATTGTGGACACCAAAGATTGAGGCGCTCCTGTATCTCGGCAGCCAGCCATTCTCCCATCGGCAACTCCGTCCAATGCAACGGCGCTTTGATGGTTCGACGTGTCAAGGCAGGTTTCACGGCAGCTCCTCTCTGCTAGAGTGCTGCTTTCGCACTCCCGAATCATACGAGGGTTGATCATGTTACAGGTTATGACGATTCCTGCTCGCAACGATAACTATATCTGGCTGATTAAAAAAGGAAATCATGCCGTGGTTGTCGATCCGGGTGATGCAGCGCCGGTATTGTCTCGTCTCACAGCAGGCAATTTGTCACTCGATGCCATCTTGATCACCCACCTGCATCATGACCATGTCGATGGCATCGACGCGTTACTGGCCGCTTGGCCCGAGGCTCGCATTTTTGCCCCCTCGCCGCTTCCGCACTGCCAGCACTTTGTCCAGATCGTCGATGAGGGTGATGAACTGACACTCGATGCCTTGGCGCTGACACTACAGATTTTGCATCTGCCTGGACATACCCAAGATCACATCGCCTACTACGGTAAAGGAATGTTGTTTTGTGGTGATACGCTGTTTTCAGGCGGCTGTGGCAGATTACTCGATGGCACAGCCGAGCAGCTGTTCAATTCACTACAACGCTTAAAACAACTCCCTCCCGAGACGCAGGTCTTTTGCGCCCATGAATACACACAAGCCAATCTGAAATTCTGCCTGCTCATCGAGCCAGATAACCCAAACACCCTATCCCGTATGCAGCAGGTCAGCAAACTACGGCAACAGGGTGTGCCTTCGCTGCCCTCCACCATGGCTACAGAGCTGGAAACCAATGTTTTTTTGCGCACAAATGTGACCGATGTCCGGGCATGGGCGGAAATACAGGCCGGCCAAATCTGTGAAAATGAGATCCAGGTCTTTGCCATTCTTAGGGAAAAAAAGAATAATCTTTGACCACTCGGTGCAATAAATGAGCATAAAGCTTGCATTGGTTGATCTGGTTTTCGATCACCCTTACCATCGGCCGCCTAACCACAGGATGAAAACTGGATGAACAAGAAGCTACAACTGGCTGTATTAGCCTCTATGTTGCTCGCGGGTTGCCAGACTTTGACCTCGCAGAATGAGGTGGCAACCGACGATCAACCGACGATGCAAACAGCCCCGAGCGCACGCTCGGCACTTGATCGATCGGCAGAGGACGCACGCCTCACCGTCTGGCAACGTGCTAGCCAAAGCATGCAGATGGAGATCCCCCAGCAGGCCGATGTCATCGCCTACCGGAATTGGTACCTGAACCACCCCCGCTACCTCACCTCGGTTACCGAACGCGCTGCTCCCTACCTCTATCTGGTCATGGAAGAGCTGGATAAACGCAATATGCCGATGGAGCTGGTACTGCTGCCCATCGTTGAAAGCGCTTATAACCCCAACGCTCGCTCCCCCAGCAATGCGGTTGGCTTGTGGCAATTCACTCCGGGAACCGGTCAGCGTTATGGTTTGAAGCGTGACTACTGGTATGACGGTCGCAAAGATATCCATGCCTCCACCATGGCCGCGTTGGATTATCTGGAAAAATTGCATGGTGACTTCAACGGTAACTGGTTTCATGCCATAGCTGCGTACAATGCCGGTGAAGGACGTATTCAAAAAGCGGTGGATCAAAGCATGCGGCAGGGTAAGAACGGCGACTTCTGGTCGTTGAATCTGCCTCGCCAAACTACAGAATATGTGCCACGTCTGCTGGCGTTGGCCGATATCATCAAGAATGCCGACCAATATGGCGTCAAGTTGCCGACACACCCCAATCGCCAACAATGGCAATTGATTGACGCTGGCGGCCAAGTTTCTCTCGCTGTTGTGGCCGACATGGCCGGGATCAGCACCGATGAGCTGAAACGACTCAATCCTGGTTACCTGCGTAACAGCACTGCCAGCAATGGTCCCCAACACTTGTTGGTGCCCAAACGTGGTGCGCGCGAACTCGAATTGGCATTAGCTGAGCTACCGCGTCAGCAACGCCTGAAGCCAGGTGAACAATTCGTGCTGCCAGGTGAAGATGACCATTTGATGGTGGCCGAGGAGCGCAGGAGCAAAAGTTCCGGTAAGCGTCAGCCGCGAGTCATCGAGTACAAGGTGCAACCCGGTGACAACCTGTGGAGCATCAGCAAAGCTCACGGCATTACCAAACAGCAGTTACTAAGCTGGAATCGTAACGCCAGCAAGTCACTCAAACCAGGCCAGGTCTTGAAGCTGCAAACCAATGCCCTCAGCGCTCGTAAGGGGCGTGCCTATGAGGTCCGTCGTGGTGATTCACTCTCGTCCATTGCCCAGCAGTTTGAGGTATCAGTCGACGATCTGGTGCGCTGGAATAGTCTTGGCAACCGTCATAGTCTGAAACCAGGTCAGAAACTGGTTATCAATGAAAAACGCAGTGGTGCCTGATCGAACGGTTCAACTGCAAAATATTACTGTAAAAAGCCCGGGCAGATTGCCCGGGCTTTTTTGTTATGGCCATCGCGAATTACCAGACGAACGCCTGGGGATCAGCCAGTAGGCGTTGCAGCGCCTCTTCGTCAAACACCGGAACACCCAGTTCCTGCGCCTTGGCCAATTTAGAGCCCGCAGCCTCGCCAGCAAACACTGCCGTTGTCTTAGCTGAAACAGAACCGGCAACCTTGGCGCCAAGCCCTTGCAGCGCCTGCTTGGCGTCATCACGTGAGAGGATGGTCAACGAGCCGGTCAGTACCAACGTCTTCCCTTGCAACGGCAGGCTCTCCGCCGCCGCAACCACCACCTCTGGCCAGCTAATTCCGGCACCATCAGCATCAACAGAGGCCAAGAGCCCGTGCAACACCTCAAGGTTATGCGGTTGACGGAAGAAATAGTAGATGTGCTTGGCCACCACCTCGCCAACATCAGGCACCTGTGTCAGAACCTCGACATCGGCCGCCATCAACCGCTCCAGCGCGCCAAAATGGCGCGCTAACGCCAAGGCCGTCGACTCACCAACTTCACGGATCCCTAAGGCGAACAAAAAGCGTGGCAACGTGGTTTGACGCGCCTTGTGGATGGCGGCAATCAGTTTGTCGGCAGACTTGCTCCCCATGCGCTCTAATTGGCATAACGTCTCACTGTTCAACCGGAACAGATCAACGGGAGTTGTCACCAAACCACGATCCACGAGTTGCTCTATCAGTTTATCGCCTAACCCTTCGATATCCATGGCACGACGCGCAGCAAAATGTTTTATCGCTTCCTTGCGTTGTGCCTCGCAAAACAGCCCACCAGAGCAACGCGCGACAGCTTCGCCAGGTAGTCGCTCAATGCGCGATTGGCAGACCGGACAGGCCTCAGGAAAGTGCACCGGCGAGACAGCGTGCGCATCCCGTCGTTCACTCAGCACAGCGGTGATCTGCGGAATCACATCGCCGGCACGACGCACAATCACATAATCGCCGCGCATCAGTCCCAACCGCTCGATCTCATCGGCATTATGCAAGGTGGCATTGGATACCGTGACCCCGCCGACAAATACCGGCTCTAAACGCGCAACGGGCGTCACCGCGCCGGTGCGCCCAACTTGGAACTCGACGTCGATGACTCGGGTAATCTCTTCTTGCGCCGGAAATTTATACGCGGTGGCCCAACGCGGGGCACGGGCGACAAACCCCAACTCCTGCTGACGCGGCAGACTGTCGACTTTCAGGACGATGCCATCAATCTCGTACGCTAGCTCATTCCGACGCGCCAGAATGGCATCGTGATACTGCTGACACCCCTCCAGCCCGCGACATAACTTCACTTCCGCAGAGACCGGGAAGCCCGCCGCCTGCAACCACATCAGTCTGGCGTGATGTGACTCGGGGAGCGTCGCCCCGTCATAACGACCCAAGCCATAAGCGAAGAAGGTCAATGGCCGCAACGCGGTAACTCTCGGATCCAGTTGTCGCAAGCTGCCGGCGGCGGCATTGCGCGGGTTGGCAAAGACCTTGTCGCCACTCGCTACGGCCTGCTGATTCCATGCCTCAAAGCCGGCCTTGGGCATAATCACCTCGCCCCGCACTTCAAGGCGTGACGGCGGCTGGGGCAACAACAGTTGCAACGGAATACTGCGGATGGTGCGAATGTTATGAGTCACATCCTCACCTGTGGTGCCATCACCCCGCGTGGCGGCACGCACAAGCTGCCCATCCTCATACAGCAGACTCACCGCCAGGCCATCAAACTTTGGCTCGCAGCAAAACAGTTCCGGCTCTGGGCTCGCCAGGCGTTCATGAATGCGCTTGTCAAAGGCAGCCAACTCCTCTGCGCTGAAGACATTATCTAGCGACAGCATAGGCACATCGTGAACCACTTGTGCGAACCCAGCCATCGGTGCTGCGCCGACACGTTGCGTCGGCGAGGTGGGCATGATCCATTGCGGATAGGCGCTTTCCAGTTCCTGAAGTTGACGAAACAGGCGGTCATACTCAACATCCGGGATCGAAGGCTGGTCGAGAACATAATATTCATGACCATAGCGCGTCAGCTCGCTGACCAGATGTTCAATTTGTTGCTTGATTTCGCTCATCGAAAATCATCCATCCTTAAGACTCAGAAACACAAAATGCGGCCTGAGCCGCACTTTGTCGAGGTCGAGACGCACAGACTCGGTCAGGGTTGGTCGTAGGCACGAACCTCGGCCAGATACTGGTTATAGGCCATTTCAGTCAAGGGCTTGCGCTCTCTGTCCATCACCAGCGCATCCAGCTCGGCCGATAACTTGTCTGCAGCCTGCATCATCAGTCGCAAATGGGCCTCGGCGCGTCCCGGCGCAGGCAACTCCATAAACAGACTGACCCCTGGGGTATAGAAGTGAGACATACGGGCTGGGTCAAACGTTCCCGGCTTGACCATGTTGGCCAAGCTGAATAACACCTCACCCTGACCGTCCGCTTCCAGATGGCGGTGGAAAATGTTCATCTCACCGTACTTGAAACCTAATTTTTTCAGGACAAATAACAGATCCTGGCCGTCCAGCTGAAAGCCCTCTCGCGCCATGATGTTGACCTGATAGTAATCACTCCAGCATTTTTCACGCACCGGCGGTGTAACGGGTGCGATTGCCGGTGCTGGCGCGTCCGCTACCACGACCGGCTCGTCGTCCGTGGCGGTCATTTGCGGCATCAATAGTTCAGGTTCCACCTTGTGGTTCTGATTCCACTGTTTTGAGGCGGGTTTACTCGGTTCCGGGCGCCGCGAAACAACACGAACCTTGCCAATACCATCGGCATCGAAACCGTCCGACGGCTCATCAGAGGTGGCATAACGATTTTCGCTGACGCGGCCGAGCGGTTTCTCTTTGATTGGGACTCGCTTGTTTTTTCTGTTCGTCCACAATCCGTGAATAACCAGTGCGGCAATTGCCAACGCACCTATGATGACCAGAATAATTCGCAAATCCTGCATTGCTGCTTCTCTTTATTCTTTATCCAGAGTGTTCCCGGCCGAAACATCAAACATCCTTGATGCCCATCCCCGACCCGTGTCAGCGTCTTGCCATCAGTGCCAATGACGACACCATGCCAGAACACCTGCACAGACAGGCCATGACTTTACCAAATCGAGCCGATGTTTGTAATATCTGTAACACTTTTGATTACAGGAACAGATCATGGTTCATGAAATAACCAAAGGCCGCAGTGGTGTTGACTATTTGCTGAGTGGCTTCACACTTATCCGCCAACCTGGGCTGCGCCGATTTGTCGTATTCCCGCTATTGACCAATCTCGTCCTGTTTTCACTCTGTTTTTATTGGCTGCTCGGTGAATTGGACAAGTTATCAGCAGCCGCGCTAAATCTACTGCCAGGCTGGTTATCCTGGCTGCAATATCTACTCTGGCCACTGGCCATCATCACCATATTACTGGTCTTCTCTTTTATTTTTGGCATGGTCGCCAATTGGCTGGCAGCGCCGTTTAATGGGCTATTGGCTGAACAGGTCGAGCAAATATTAACCGGCCAACAGTCTCAGGAAGTGAGTATTCGCATGCTTATCAAGGATATTCCTCGGTTATTCCTGCGCGAATGGCAGAAATTCCTATATTTCCTTCCGCGTGCACTGTTTTGCTTGTTGTTATTTTTTGTTCCGGTACTGGGGCAAACCTTAGCCCCAGTACTGTGGTTGTTATTTTGTGGCTGGATGGCCGCGATACAATATTGCGATTATCCCTTTGATAATCACAAAATACCGTTCCATGCCATGCAGGCACAATTACGTGAGCATAAAACCGTCAATATGACATTTGGTGTCCTCGTCACCCTGCTTACCTCTATTCCATTGCTCAATTTATTCATCATGCCAATTGCCATCTGTGGTGCAACGGCCATGTGGGTCGACCGTTATCGACAATAAACCGCACATTAAAAAAAAGGCGCCATGTGGCGCCTTTTTATTGTTGCATATCACCACTGCCGTTTGGGGCCTGTATCCATGTGCACAAAATTCGAACGCGGATAATAGCCGACCCCGCCGGCGCGCAATGATAATGCCGCCTTGCGCAGCATCGACAATTGCACACCAGGAATATTGATATCTACCGCCTGGCCAAGCATATGCAGACTTTTTTTCGCCACACCGCGACTACGATGACGCAATTGCGCATTGGTTTGCGCAGAACGGTATCCACAGACTACGTGAATTTCCCGTTGGGTACCCAGCTTGCGTTGCAACTCAAACAATTGATCAAACAAACGATGATCAATCGACATTTTTACATCACCAGCCCGGTAATCACGAAATAACCAGTTGAATTCATCCAGCCCATCAGCCAGGTAACGACCTTTCTCCCAATAACAGGCGGAAACTCGCTCACCTGTATTGGGATTATAAAATTTGAGCCGGCGAGCGGGTGCAGTCTGACTGGCGACGGCCACATTCGGTAACAGTGAGGCGGCCATCAGACAGGCACTCCCAACCAACAGGTTGCGACGACTGATTTCAATCTCCAGCATAGGTTCCTCTAGAATCCGTCCGCACACTGAATGCGATCATAATTTAAGCGAAGATACCGACAAATTCGAAATCGAGTCAAACCAGAAATTCACCTCTGGAGTCATACGTTTCCAATTATGCGCAGTAAGTGAGCAATATTTGAGCCGGTGCACAATTTACCATCAGGCTTTATTTCGCTGAATCAAGGAGTGCATCACCTTGCGACTACCACTCTCTTTATCGCGATCAAATCCATAGATATCGTCACGGAATTGCAATTTGCCATCTGCGTCCAACCAGCTGCGCCAATAAACCATATAGACCGGGACCGGTTGTTTTAATGGTACCCATTTGGTCTCTTTGCTTTGCAATACCTTTTGCACCCGCTCCGGTCCCCAGGCAGAGCCCTGTAACAGCATCTCGGCCAGGCCCGCGGCCTGTTCCACGCGCACACAGCCGGAGCTGATCGCGCGGCGGTCGTTGTTAAACAGAGCCGGGTGCGAAGTCGAATGCAGATAGATGGACTCGTCATTTGGCAAATAAAACTTGTATAAGCCAAGGGCGTTGTGTGTTCCGGGTTGCTGACGCAACCGGTACGGGAATCCCGAAGAGATGGCCTCATCCATAGCGATGGACGACGGATCCACAGTACCGCCTGCGCTGTCGATAATGTCGAATCCCTCCTTGGCCAGCAGGCTTGGATCCTTGGCAAGCTTGGGGACTATATCCTGCTGCAAGATTTTGGTCGGCACATGCCAGGCCGGATTCAGCACTATGCTGCTGATCTGACTGGCCATGATCGGCGTCTGGCGCTTAAGTTGGCCAACGATCACCCGGCTGGTCAATACCGGCCGATTGCCATCCATCAACTCGAGTTGATACCCCGGCAGGTTCACCAACACATAACGGTCGGCGTGCAGTTGTTCCGCGGTATCACGGCGCAGCATGGCGCGCGCCAAAATCACCGCTTTCTGTTCCGGAGGCACCCGCAACCAGTTGAGCGTCTGACGTCCGATAATGCCGTCGTTTAAAAGCCCATGTTGTAGCTGGAATTGCTTGACGGCCTCGACAAGAGCGCCGTCATAACGGGTACCACTGACAGACTCGGTCAACAATCCCCAACGCTGCAGAATGTCCGCAATCAGCGGTACCGCCTCATGCTCTTCGTCCGGTTTGAGTTTCATATCGGGCAGCGTCGGCCAGGTATTTTGCCGCGCAATGTCCAAGAGTTGAATTAATTGACGACGTAACGCCAGGTAGTCTGCTTGCCCTGGTCGTAAAGCCTGAACCTCGCGACCCGGATCCGACGCCACTAAAAGTGTGCGATAAGCCTGATAATCCGCGGCAACCGGAGTTATATCGGCCGCCTTGAGTTGTAAACGCTCGCGCGCATCCCAGCTCAAATGCGCCCAGCGTTCGCGGAAGTGGTGCAGGCTGGCATAGATATCGGCATACAGCTGAGGTTGTTGTGCCACAGGCTTATCCGCAGCCAAGGCCAGCCACAACTCACCAAAACGAGGATTCACATCGGCAATGGCCAGCTCCAGCAACTGCTGCGCCAGCTCTTCGCGTACCGCGGCCGCGGGTAATGGCCAAGACGGGGCATCCGGCTGGGTCGCAGTTGACGCCACGTACGTTGTTTCTGATTGCACAGGAACAGTGTTGGCGGCTGCCCAGACACTGCCCACTCCCAGTGAGCTGAGACCTATGATGCCAACTGCACCCCATCTCACCTTATAACACTTCAACATCCTGCCTCCCGACCCCGGTCACCCCGACCCATCACAACACACAATCCTGTGTCCAGACCACTTTACAGTGAAGACAGGCAGTGTTTCGATTTCTGTCTACAGAGTCAATGACCCGCCACACTTTCCCTTGGGCATTTGAATGCGCCTCACAGCGGGGTATGCCGCTTCAGGGCTGACAAGAGTATGTCCGTGATCTCTGCAACACCCTGGCCAACCTTTATCCAGATGGAACATATCTTTATAACTAAATGTCACTTCCTGTTATGTTTTTTATGATTAATCTACCAATCAACAGCACTTTTGCGCACTCAACAGGGACATCATCATGAGCAAGGTATTTGAAGACAACTCTCTGACTATTGGTCATACCCCACTGGTAAAACTGAACCGCGTCGCCAAAGGCAAGGTTCTGGCCAAAGTTGAAAGCCGCAATCCTAGCTTCAGTGTCAAGTGCCGCATCGGCGCCAACATGATATGGGATGCAGAGAAAAAGGGGTTGTTAGGCCCAGGAAAAGAAATTATCGAGCCCACCAGTGGCAATACCGGTATCGCGCTGGCCTTTGTAGCCGCATCGCGCGGCTATCCGATTACCCTGACGATGCCTGCAACCATGAGTCTGGAGCGTCGCAAGCTGTTAAAGGCATTGGGTGCCAATCTGGTGTTGACCGAAGGCCCGCTGGGCATGAAAGGCGCGGTAGCCAAAGCAGAAGAGATCCGGGATTCCGATCCGGAGCGCTACATTCTGTTGCAGCAGTTTGATAATCCGGCCAATCCTGAAATTCACGTCAAAACCACTGGCCCAGAAATTTGGGAAGACACCGACGGTGAGGTCGACGTCATTGTCGCAGGGGTTGGAACCGGCGGTACCATTACCGGTATCTCGCGCTATATCAAGCAAATTAAAGGCAAGGCAATCACCAGCGTGGCGGTAGAGCCGAAAGAGTCACCAGTTATCTCGCAAAAACTGGCGGGTGAAGAGATTAAGCCTGGGCCGCACAAAATCCAGGGCATCGGTGCGGGTTTCATTCCCGGCAACCTTGATCTGAGCCTGCTGGACCGAGTCGAACAGGTCAGCAGCGATGATGCAGTAGAGATGGCACGCCGCTTGATGCAAGAAGAAGGTATTTTGGCGGGAATCAGCTCTGGGGCTGCGGTCGTAGCAGCTAACCGTCTGGCCGAATTGCCAGAGTTTGCCGACAAGACTATCGTTGTCATTCTGCCCAGCTCTGGCGAACGTTATCTCTCCAGCGTGCTGTTTCAAGGGCTGTTTGGTGACCAGGAGCTACAAGCCTGATCGACTCCTGATTTTTCGATTTAATCGAAGCGCCAGCTTAGCTGGCGCTTTTTTTTCATGCTATATACCGATCAGGTTCGGTCGGATTTTCTTTTTTTTCGTTAAGAAAAATCGATGCTGTCATCAATTGGCTCTACCGTAAAGAAACGTTTTTAGGCCGCTTCTTTGACTTGAAGCAAGGGTTTTCACGGGTAACGTATCAAAAAGTAACGCATGGATATTTTTTGTTGCACCAGAACCCTGTGGCCTTTTGCCACTGCAGATAGCAGGGCATAATCCGGTCTCGGTCACAACCCGAGCACTAGAATAATGACTAACAGTTGTGCCGTTGTTATGACCGCCACGCTGAATTTGCACCTGGACAGCAACCATGCACTGTCCAACTTCAACAACATTGGGGTGAAAAATGTTTGAGAAATCTGTAGTTATTACCGCTGAAAACGGTCTCCACACTCGTCCGGCTGCCCAGTTCGTCAAGGAAGCTAAAGAGTTCCAAAGCGAGATCAATGTAATCAGTGGCGGCAAGACTGCCAGTGCCAAGAGCCTGTTCAAGCTGCAAACTCTGGGGCTGACCAAAGGCACCACCGTTACCATTCAAGCTGATGGCCCTGATGCACAGAAGGCCGTTGAGAAGCTGGTTGCCCTGATGGCTGAGCTGGAATAATTCCAGCTCCACCCTTCTCTCCTCTGGTATCCACACTCTGCATACAGGTACAGCTATGATCTCTGGAATCCTGGCATCACCGGGCGTCGCCTTTGCCAAGGCACTGTTGCTGAAAGAAGACCCGATCGTCATCAATAACGAACAAGTTGCCGAAGAAAACGTCGAGCGCGAAGTTGCTCGCTTCTTTGAAGCACGCAGCAAATCATCCCAACAGCTTGAAGCCATCAAAGTTATGGCAGGCAAGACGTTTGGTGAAGAAAAAGAAGCCATCTTCGAAGGGCATATCATGCTCTTGGAAGATGAAGAGCTGGAGTCAGATATTGTCTCTCTGATTCGTGATGAGCGCTTTAGTGCCGAGAAGGCAATCCACCACGCCATTGAGCAATATGCCTCTATGATGGCCGAGTTGGATGACCCGTACCTGCGCGAGCGCGCTACCGACTTCCGTGATATCGGCACTCGCCTGGTGAAAAATGCGCTGGGAATGGAGATCGTAAACCTGAGCACCATTGATGAAGAAGTCATTTTGGTCGCCCATGATTTGACGCCTTCTGAAACTGCCCAGATCAATCTGAATTTTGTGCGTGGTTTTGTTACCGATATTGGTGGCCGTACCTCTCACACCTCCATCATGGCACGCTCTCTGGAGTTGCCTGCCATTGTGGGCACCAATGATATTACCGCACGGGTTAAAACTGGCGATTACCTGGTTCTTGACGCACTGCACAATCAAGTGTTGATCAATCCAGAAGAAGCTCAGGTTACCAAACTGCGCGATGCCCAGGCTAAGTTCCTGGCAGAAAAAGCTGAACTAGCCAAACTGCGCGAATTGCCAGCTGAAACCGTAGACGGCCATCGCGTTGAGGTATGTGCCAACATCGGTACCATCAAGGACATGGACGGAGCACACCGTAATGGTGCCGAAGGTGTTGGTCTGTATCGTACTGAATTCCTGTTCATGGACCGCGACGCACTGCCTTCCGAAGAAGAGCAATACCATGCTTATAAGGAAGTAGCTGAATCCATGCCGGATCACCCTATCATCGTGCGGACGATGGATATCGGTGGCGACAAAGAACTTCCATATATGAAGTTCCCTAAGGAAATGAATCCGTTCCTTGGCTGGCGTGCCGTGCGTATATTCTTTGATCGCAAAGACATCATGCACACACAATTACGCGCCATCCTGCGTGCTTCGGCATTTGGTAAGCTGCGTATCATGTTCCCGATGATTATTTCCGTCGAAGAACTGCGTGCATTGAAGAAAGAAATTGCCGAACTCAAAGATGAGCTGCGCTCCGAAGGACATGCGTTCGATGAAAATATCGAAGTAGGCGTCATGATTGAGACACCTGCTGCCGCTATTATCGCGCGCCACTTAGCGAAAGAAGCTGATTTCTTCTCTATTGGTACCAATGACCTCACTCAGTACACACTGGCAGTTGATCGTGGTAATGAGATGATCTCCGGTCTGTACAACCCGCTCTCCCCCTCCGTCTTGAACCTGATCAAACAGGTCATTGATGCGTCTCATGCCGAGGGCAAATGGACTGGAATGTGCGGCGAATTAGCTGGAGATGACAGAGCATCCTTGTTGCTGCTTGGTATGGGTCTGGATGAATTCTCAATGAGCGCCATTTCAATTCCGCGCGTCAAGCAATTGGTCCGTAGTGCAAACTTTGCTGAAGTTAAAGCCATGGCAGATAAGGCTTTGGCCTGCGCCACCATCGCTGAAGTTGAAGCTGTGCTGGATAACTTTGTGAAGCAAAAGGCTGTCTGTTAATATCAGTAGCAGAAAGATAAAAACAACTCTTGGGAGCTAACACTATGGGTTTGTTCGACAAACTGAGAAAACTGGTATCTGATGACAGTTCTGACACCAGCGGCATCGAAATTTTTGCACCGCTGTCCGGTGAAATTATTCCGATTGAAGATGTTCCTGACGTCGTTTTTGCCGAAAAGATCGTTGGAGATGGCATTGCCATTAAGCCGGCTGGCAACAAGATGGTTGCACCATGCGACGGTACGATTGGGAAAATTTTTGAGACCAATCACGCGTTCTCTATCGAGTCAGATAGTGGTATCGAACTGTTCGTCCACTTCGGTATCGATACCGTTGAGCTGAAGGGTGAAGGGTTTACTCGCATTGCAGCTGAAGGCCAGCAGGTTAAAAAGGGCGACACTGTTATTGAGTTTGATCTTGCCGTTTTGGAAGCAAAAGCCAAGTCAACACTGACACCGGTAGTCATCTCCAATATGGATGACATTAAGGAACTGATTAAGCTGAATGGCGCCGTTACACTGGGTGAAACCCCAGTTATGCGAGTGAAGAAGTAAGCTTGTTGCCTCTAAAAAGCCAGCCATCTCGGCTGGCTTTTTTATTTTTGATTGGTATCAATTATCCCCAATACGGCGACGAATCACTCCTTCCTGAATCGTGCTAGCCACCAACTTGCCCTGGCGATTAAAAAACTGTCCCCGCACCAATCCACGCCCACCTGACGCGCTAGGACTATCTACGGCATACAACAGCCAGTCATCAAAACGAAAATCGCGATGAAACCACATCGCATGGTCAATGGTGGCGACTTGCAGATCGCGATCAAAAAACGCTACACCATGCGGTTGCAATGCTGTCGGTAGAAAATTGAAATCGGAGGCGTAAGCAAGGAGGTAACGATGAATAGCAGGATCATCCGGCATCTGGCCATTGGCTTTGAACCATACATATCGGTTTGGCGAGCAAGGTTCAGCCTGCAATGGGTTAACAAAACTTACTGGACGCATTTCAATCGGTTTTTCACTAAGCAATTTGTCATGCAAAAAAGGCGGAATGAAGGCTTTTAGCTGTTCAGCCCACTCCTGCTCACTGCGTAAACCCTCCGGCCCCTGAACCTGAGGCATCTCGTCCTGGTGATCAAGTCCCGGCTCTTCCAACTGAAATGACGCATTAAGGTAAAAAATACTCTTGCCGTGCTGAATTGCCTGAACTCGTCGAGTTGAAACTGTATTCCCGTCTCGAATATGTTCGACCTCATATAAAATAGGGTGACGAACATCGCCAGGACGCAAAAAATAACAATGTAATGAGTGGACCATTCTTTCAGGAGAAACCGTCTGATAAGCCGCAGACAATGCCTGCCCCATCACCTGTCCACCAAATACGGCACCAAATCCCAAGTCTTGGCTTTGACCGCGAAAATGGCCTTCCTCAATACGCTCCAAGGCCAGCATAGCAAGTAAATCATTCAATACCGTCATCGATGATGGCTCCAAACATTATCAACACGACAAGGCTACCAGAATGACCTTTCACAAAAAACAAAAGCCGGGACATGCCCGGCTTTGTGAGATACGCATTGTTATGCTTTGAGCAGGTATGCCCGCAGCTCAGCAAAATCAGCATTCATTTCATCGGACAACAGCGCTAAATCAGCACGGTCGGCTAATGGTGCCGGCAAAGCAACATCAATACCGAGGATAGAATCAACGCTCTCCTTGAACTTGGCCGAATGAGCCGTGCAGAGGAAAATACCCTGCTCATCAGCTGCCAGCGAAGATTGCATCACATCCCAGGCAATGGCACCGTGTGGCTCACACAGATAGCCTTGTTGGTACAGACGCTGCAAGGCATCCCGCGTTTGTGCATCATCGCGCGCAGCACTGCCGAGCTCATTGAGTGACCATCCTTTGACCCGGAATAGCTCTTCGACTCGCGGCCAGTTATTCGGACGGCTAACGTCCATCGCATTCGACAACGTTGCCACTGTGGCCTTGGGATCCCACTCCCCCTGTTGTAAATAGCGGGGAACGGTATCATTGGCATTGGTCGCGACGATAAAGCGCTTGACCGGTAATCCCAACGCCTTAGCTATCAGCCCAGCCGTCAAGTTACCAAAGTTGCCAGATGGTACGGCAATCACGGCTTGATCGCGCTTGTCTGCAGGTAACTGCGCCACCGCTTCAAAGTAATAACAGACCTGCGCCAACAACCGGCTGATGTTGATGGAATTAGCGGAGTTGAGACCGATAGCAACCTTCAATGCTTCATCGTCAAATGCCTGCTTGACCAGGGCCTGACAGTCATCAAAAGCGCCATGAACAGCCACAGTGCGAATATTCCCTCCCAAAGTACAGAACAGCTTCTCCTGTAACGGACTGATCTTGCCCTTGGGATAGAGAATAACGACTTCAATATTCGGCAGGCCATAGAAGGCATGAGCTACCGCAGCACCTGTATCGCCTGAAGTGGCCGTCAAGATGGTGATTTTTTTGCCGTCCGACACGGCGGTCAAACACTGCGCCATGAAACGACCACCGAAGTCTTTGAACGCCAGTGTCGGACCATGAAACAGCTCTAGGGCATACTGATTTTCCGCAACCTTGACCAAGGGAGCAGGAAAAGTGAAAGCATTAGCGATTAACTGTGCCAACTCAGGCAATTCATCACCCAGCAAATGACGCAACAGGATTGCCGAGCGCTCAACCAGAGGCTTGTCCAGTAAACCAGTTACGTCACTTAACGGTGCGATCTGCTCAGGGAAAAACAACCCCTGCTCACGCCCTAAACCTTGCTTGACCGCCTGAGCAAAACTGACCTGTTCACTGTGATCCTTGATATTGTACAACTTCATGATATCTGGCTTCCTTTGTTCAGATAGAGCTGACCGTCGTTCCCTGACGATCGACGCGGCATACATGGCAGAACCCGTCCTGGTTCTGGATAAAGTTTGTTTCCAGCCACTCTTGCATACGCAGAGCTTGCTGCTTATCCGTCATCACGACAAAAATGCTCGGGCCGGAGCCGGAGATCCCGGTCGCCAGGGCACCTGAAACAGCAGCGTGCTGGCGCGCTTCATGGAATCCCGGAATCAGTGCCTGACGATATGGCTCGGCAATGACATCCTTGAGCATGGCAGCGGCCAGCTCAGCTTGACCGGTATAGCTGGCGTGAATAAAAGCCGCCAAGCGACGCCCATAGGTCAAACAATCACCGCGACGGTATTGTGCCGGCAGTATGGCTCGAGCCTCAGCGGTGCTAATACTGATCCCAGGATAACAGGACACCCAGTACCAATCAGCGAAGTCCGGAATTGACTGGCTGATAATACCGCTCTCTTCAATCATCAACTGGATACCACCGAGATAACATGGCGCCACATTGTCATAGTGAATAGAGCCTGAGATCTTGCCTTCCAGCTCCCCCATCAACAACAGCTGCTCATCCTTACTCAATGCGTAATCGTGAAATGCATTCAACCCTTCCAGGGCTGCCACGATACTGGAAGCACTAGAGCCCAACCCAGAACCGATTGGCAAATTCTTTTCCAGCACCATGTGCAACGGACGAATCTGCTGGCCGCGTAGTTTCAGCGCAGCGGCATAGCCAAGGTAGCAGTCATAAACAATGTTCTTTTCCGCCTCAGCAGGCAGCTTGTGCGCGAAGCGGCCGCGGCAACTCAATGAAAAGGCCTGTTCTGCCGCATGTACCTCGACGCGGTCACCTAATAACGCACCGTCAATCGGTGCCAACGCTGCCCCCAACACATCAAAACCAACACTGACATTGCCAATTGACGCTGGCGCGTATGCAACAACCGCCATGTTAAACCTCCTGCTTCCAATTAAGGGTACGCAGCAGGTCGGCGAATACCCCGGCCGCGGTTACCTCGGTGCCAGCGCCATAACCACGCAAGACCAGAGGAATCGGTTGATAGTAGGTGGAGAAAAATGCCAGCGCATTCTCGCCATCCTTGACCTTGAACAGAGGGTCATTCTCATCGACGGCCTTGATAGCCACCTTGCACTTGCCGTGCTCGATCGCGCCGACATAACGCAGCACCTTACCCTCGGCACGGGCCTTATCAACTTCGGCTGCAAACCAAGCATCCGCCTGCGGCAAACGCTGGATAAAGCTCTCCGCATCACCACTACAATCAAAAGCCGGAGGTAATGCTTGCTCGACCTCGACATCGCTCAACTCCAGCGTCATACCGGCTTCCCGCGCCAGAATTAGCAACTTGCGAGCGACATCCATGCCATTGAGATCATCACGCGGATCAGGCTCGGTAAATCCTTTGGCTTTCGCCGTCAGGGTTGCCTCGGAGAATGACATCCCCTCATCTAGCTTGCCGAAGATAAACGAAAGGGAACCGGACAGGATGCCGTTAAACGCTTGCAACTTGTCGCCGGCTTTGATCAGATTTTGCAGATTCTCGATGACGGGTAAGCCAGCCCCGACGTTGGTTTCATACAGGAACTTACGACGCGTCAGCAGCGCAGTCTTGCGCAGTTCACGATAGTAAGCGATCGAACTGGTGTTCGCTTTCTTGTTCGGCGTAACGACATGAAAACCAGCAGCCAAGAAATCGGCGTACTGGTTTGCAACGTTCTCATCTGAAGTGCAATCGACAATGACCGGATTGATCAGATGGCTATCGTCCACCAGCTTCTTGACCGCCTGCAGAGAAAACGGCTGCTGCGCTTCGGCCAGCAGTTTTGGCCAGTCAGCCAGATCCAGTCCATCACGGCTCAGCGCCAATTTACGTGAGTTTGCCAAACCAACAACGCGCAGACCAATACCCTGCTGCGCCAGCACCGGTTGTTGCCGGCGGATCTGTTCCAACAGCGCGCCGCCGACCCCACCCAAGCCAACCAGGATCAAATCGATAAATTGCATGCTGGTAAAGAAGTTCTGATGGCAAGCCTTGATGGCCTCGTTCACCTTCCCTTTACCTACCACTGCAGAAATGGAACGCTCACTTGAGCCCTGAGCAATCGCCACGACATTGATATTGGCCTGGGCCAGCGACAGGAAGAAACGCGCCGCAACCCCTTTACTGGTGCGCATGCCATCGCCCACCACAGAGATGATGGCCAACTCATGGCGCATTTCGATCTCCTCCAGCAGACCGGCTTTCAACTCCAGCTCAAACTCTGTTTCCAGCACATTGCGCGCACGCTCGGCATCATAGGTATGAATACAGAAACTGATGCTGTACTCAGATGAAGATTGCGTGATCAGCGTAATCGAAACACCAGCCCGCGACACAGCGGTGAATATTCTTCCCGCCATACCTACCATGCCTTTCATACCGGGACCGCTGACGTTGATCATCGAGATCCCCGCCAAGTCAGAAATACCCTTCACCGGTAGTTCGTCATCCCCTTGTTCCGCGATCAGGGTACCCTCACCCTGGGGATTGAAACTGTTTTTGATCAGACAGGGGATCTGGAATTGAGCGATCGGAGCAATCGTTCTGGGATGCAAGACTTTGGCGCCAAAATAGGAGAGCTCCATCGCCTCTTTATATGACATGCGCTTGAGCAAGACCGCATCAGGGACTAAACGGGGATCACAGCTGTAGACACCGTCTACATCAGTCCATATCTCACAACATTCAGCGCCGACACAAGCGGCGAGGCAGGCAGCAGAATAATCCGAACCATTACGTCCCAATAACACCAGTTCACCTTGTGGGTTGCCACCGGTGAACCCAGCCATCAAATAAATGGCATCCGAATTGATTGGAGTACTTTGGAAACGTGCGCGGGAGACATCAATGTTGACATGAGACTCTAGAAAACCGCCTTCAGCGAGCAGCAATTTAACCGGGTCAATGAGCTCGACCTCATGGCCTCGGACCATCAGCAGTTCTTGCATACAGGCGATAGAAAGCGCCTCACCACGACTTAAGATCTGAGCCTGAATATTATCCGGGCACTGACCAAGCAAGGTAATACCCTGCATCTGACGACGAACGACCGTAAATTCCTGAGCCATGCGCGCCATCAGTTTGTCGTCATCAAGCGCTGGATATTTATTCTTGAGACCAGCAATCAGACGGCTAAAAATCCCTTCAATCTCCGCCAGTGTTGCATTGGCATCCAGACCACGGCTGGTCTGTTCAACTAAAGCAACAAGATGGTTGGTGACCTTGGCAGGAGCAGATAACACTAACGCTACCTGAGCCTGTTGCTGATTATTGATGACAATGTCTGATACTCGCAAAAAGCGCTCAGCATCAGCCAGAGAGGAGCCTCCAAACTTCAAAACACGCATTACTTATCTCCCTGTAACAAAAAGGCCCGTACCTGGTGGGTACGGGCCTTTGAAATTTCTGAACTTGTTGTCAGTACACTCAGCAGCCCGCCCCGATACCACCCAAGGTGGTGCCGGTAATAATAATGGTGGTAGTGCGAATGGTGACTGACAGCATGTTAAAAATTGAACCTGATAATTCCAAACACGATAGCTATACCGGTTTGACCTCAGTGCTGTCAATCTCTTCTTGGCGGCCAAGGGCCCGAGAAAGGTCCTTACATAGCAGATGCAGCAGGTTGAGATCGCGCTGTGCCAGCATGGATACACTGGATATCGCCCACTTATGCAGTTTTTCATCCTCATCAACCGCCAGCTTCGCCAGAATATCTGCTATTTTGGCTTGCAAGGCATGAACTTGCCCCTCCGCTGGCACAGAGGGTGCAATTGCTGGGACTTGGCTGCCAATCAACTCACTCAGTTCATAGGCATACAACATAATCGCCTGACCCAGATTGAGTGACGGATAACCCACTTTAAGCGGCAGGTAGCTGATCAAATCAGCGTGGGATAACTGCTCATTCGACAGGCCTGACTCCTCACAGCCAAACAAGATTCCGACCCGCTTTAATCCGCTTTTATTCCGTAGCTGAGTCTTTACTTCATCTGGAGTCAGATAGACATGATGTTGACCTCGCTGTCGCGCTGTCGTTGCGACGATCAAATCCAGATCGGCCACTGCCTCGGCCAAGGAGTCGTAACTCTCTGCCTGGCTTAATATCTCTTGCGCCCCGTGTGCAACCCATTGGGCTTCCGGCTGTGTATGAACCATGGATGCAACAACACGCATCTGCGAAAAACCCATGGTTTTCATCGCCCGAGCGGCTGCACCGACATTCTCTGGCCGCGCTGGGGCCATTAGAATAAAGCAAATATCCATTACGCCTCCTGAGTGGGCCGCTAATCTAGCGTTAAGCTGAACGACAAGCCAGCTGCGACCTGAACACCATCGATAAATATCTGTTCTGCGCACCTCACAATCGTTATCGATATGCCATTCTTTGAACAACAACTGCAAACGAGACTGGCCATGATCCGGCTAACATTCCCATCCCAAGATACGCTAAGGCAGTTAACATGTTTGGCTCTGTTCTTGTCTGCCTCTGTAGCAGCACATCCCGACGATGCCATGACTGCAATTACAAGTCGTTATTACAGCAACGCGTTGTCGGAACAGGAAAACATCTGGCCTGAGCACACCCTTGATGCCAATGTGCTGCATCGTGATTTACAGCTGTTTGTTTACACTCAGCACTACACCATCCCATCCCCAGCCTCTGATGAAAAAACACCAAACGAGTTTTGGTTGATTTCGGGGGTGGGTTTGCGTTGGAGTGATTGGCTCTCCTTTCGCAGTCAGCTCATTCAACACCCATCCATGCTCAGCAATCCCACGCTGGGATTAGCTTCTGTCTGGCAACCCGATACAAACCTATCAATTCAAGCAGCATACGGCGCACCTATCACCGATCAGCAACTGTTCACCCTCGGTGCCAGCTACCGCTTTTAATGACGGATACCTTGGAAACAAAGTTGACATATATCAAACAAGCATGCGAAATCAGTAACCTTTGGTTAGCAAATCATTGTTAACTAGAGGTTACTTGGTACATTTCATCCCTGCCTTCAACAGAGAATTTCTGCATTTTTGCAGTTCTGGCGAATTATTAACGGCCAAACGCCCATTATATCAACATATCGAGCCAGATGCTGTTGTTGGTGATTAACAACTCATCGCCTTTGATGAGATGAAATGTTAAATTTTATATCAGTATTTAACCTCTCGAGTGCCGGCCATGCAAACACCTCAAATCCTGATCGTCGAAGATGAACTGGTGACGCGAAATTCCCTGAAAAGCATCTTTGTAGCGGAAGGTTACGATGTTCTTGAAGCCAATAATGGCGATGAGATGCACGACCTTCTATCCAATAACGATGTTGATCTGGTCATTATGGATATCAACCTGCCGGGTAAAAACGGACTGCTTCTGGCCCGTGAATTGCGTGAACGTGGTCAGTTTGCACTGATGTTCTTGACCGGTCGGGACAACGAGGTCGACAAGATCCTCGGACTGGAAATCGGAGCCGATGATTACATCACCAAACCCTTCAATCCACGCGAGCTGACCATACGAGCGCGTAACCTGTTGGGGCGCACCATGCGCGTTGGCAGTACCGAGACAGCCGCTAGCCACGTCGAAAATTATCGTTTTAATGGCTGGACGCTGGATATAAACAGCCGCAGTTTGCTTCCGCCGTCAGGCGAGGCCATCCGTCTACCTCGCTCCGAGTTTCGGGCTTTGCTGCACTTTTGTGAAAATCCGGGCCAAATTCAAACCCGGGCCGACTTGCTGATGAAAATGACTGGGCGAGAACTCAAGGCTCACGATAGAACTGTCGATGTGACGATCCGTCGCATTCGCAAGCATTTCGAGTCTGTCGCCGAGACGCCAGAGATCATTGCCACCATCCACGGTGAGGGTTATCGCTTCTGCGGCACGCTGGATGACTAACTCACCCATCAAATAGTGAACGGGGCTCAGGCCCCGTTTTTTATCTGGCTAACGCGCACCAACCACTGCTTAGCTAAAAATACGCTTACGATTGCAGACATTTAGCCATCCAGACATAAAAAAGTCCATTGACTTGACCGCTGCCACCCCCTAGCATCTTTTCCCATACAAACTGAACCCAACTAGCAAGAACAACTATCTTTTCACTGTCAGGCAGTCATTGCCTCGGTGATTGAGCCCTCAATACATGATTAATTTAACTGGTGTATCAAAGACCTACGGTGAAGGGGCCGCGGCAGTCCAAGCCTTGCAGCCCACTGATCTACAGGTCCAACACGGTGAGATATTTGGCGTGATTGGTGCTTCTGGCGCCGGCAAAAGCACGCTGATCCGCTGTGTGAATCTCCTTGAGCGTCCGACAACCGGTAGTGTTGTCGTCGACGGCGTTGATTTGACCACGCTTGATGAACGTAGCTTGACGCTGGCTCGTCGCAAGATTGGTATGATCTTCCAGCATTTCAATCTGCTCTCCTCGCGCACTGTCGCCGAGAACATTGCATTGCCATTGGAGCTGGCCGGACAGGACAAAACGCAGATCCAGGCTCGCGTCAACGAGCTGCTGGCGCTGGTTGGCTTGCAGGAACGGGCTCACGCCTACCCCGCCGAACTCTCCGGCGGTCAGAAGCAGCGCGTCGCCATTGCCCGAGCCCTGGCTCCCGCTCCCAAAGTTCTGCTCTGTGATGAAGCCACGTCGGCACTCGATCCACAAACGACCCAATCGATCCTGGCGCTGCTCAAAGAGATCAACCGCCGTCTGGGACTGACCATCTTGCTGATCACCCATGAGATGGATGTGGTTAAAACCATCTGTGACAAGGTCGCCATCATTCACGCTGGTCAACTGATTGAACAAGGTGAAGTAGCCTGGTTCTTCGCGCACGCCCAAACCCAACTGGCGCGCGATTTTATTCAATCCACAATTCACCTGCCGATCCCCGAGGATTATCAATTACGACTCGCGACTGAACGCCAGGCTGATAACTGGCCACTGCTGCGCCTGGGCTTCACCGGACAGAGTGTCGACACGCCGCTGATATCCGAAGTCAGCCGTCGCTTTGGGGTCGATGTCAGCATTTTGAGTGCCGATATTGAGTACGCCGGCGGTGTGAAATTTGGTTATTTGCTGGCCGAGCTGTTCGCACCGGCAGAAGCCTGTGAGCTGACGATTGCTTTCCTGCGTCAACATCAGATCCAAGTAGAGGTACTCGGTTATGTCCGAAGCCATGATTAACCTGCTGCTTTCCGCGCTGGGCGAAACACTGGTCATGGTTGCCGCTTCAGCCGCATTCAGTGCCCTGTTCGGCATCCCGCTCGGCGTCGCTCTGCATGTGACTAAACCAGGTGCTGTATTGGCTCATCCGCTGCTGCACCGACTGCTCGGAACCCTGGTCAACATAGGGCGCTCTGTACCGTTCATCATTTTGTTGGTCGCGATCATCCCGTTTACCCGTTTTGTAGTCGGAACCAGCATTGGCACCATCGCTGCGATTGTGCCACTGACCGTGGGCGCCATTCCGTTTGTGGCCCGCCTCATCGAAGGCGCCCTGCTGGAAGTACCGTCAGGATTGGTTGAGGCGGCTCAGGCTATGGGTGCCAAGCCGCTGCAAATCATTGGTAAAGTCCTCCTGCCCGAGGCGTTACCAGGCATCATCAATGCCATCACCATCACGCTGGTAACCCTGGTCAACTACTCGGCGATGGCCGGTGCCATCGGCGGCGGCGGGCTTGGTGATGTCGGCATCCGTTATGGTTACCAGCGCTTTGACCCCGCCGTCATGCTGATTACTGTGGTGATGCTGGTGGTGCTAGTACAACTGATTCAATCACTGGGTGAACGTCTGGTTCGCCGCGTTGACCATCGTTAAGCGTTTTTCATCAACAGGAGGTTTCCATGAAAAAATCCCTTTCCGCACTGGCGCTGTTTGCAGCCCTGCTGGCAGGTTGTGGTCAAGGTGACAACGACAAGCATCTCAAGGTGGGCGCCATTGCCGGGACCGAAGCTCAAGTTGTCGAAGTCGCCAAGAAAGTCGCCAAAGAGAAGTATGGTCTTGACGTCGAAATCGTCAGCTTCAGCGATTATGTCACCCCGAACGTCGCCTTGAATGATGGCAGCATTGACGTCAATGCGTTCCAGCACAAACCGTATCTGGATGCTCAAATCAAGGATCGCGGTTACAAGCTGGTACCGGTTGGCAATACCTTCGTCTATCCGATCGCGGGTTATTCCAAGAAGTTCAAGCACGTTGCCGATCTGCCGCAAGGGGCTCAAGTCGCCGTACCGAATGATCCGACCAATCTGGGGCGCTCCCTGCTGCTGCTGCAAAAGCAGGGGCTGATTAAGTTGAAAGACAACGTTGGCCTGAACGGTACAGTGCTGGATATCGTCGACAATCCGAAACAACTGAAGATTGTTGAACTGGAAGCGGCTCAGCTGCCACGTTCACTCGACGATGTTGATCTGGCGATCATCAACACCACCTATGCCTCTCAGATCGATCTGCTGCCGACGCGTGACGGGCTGTTTGTTGAAGATAAAGACTCTCCTTATGTCAACCTGATCGTGGCCCGTGAAGACAACAAGGACGCCGAGAAGGTCAAGCAATTTGTGGCGGCCTATCAGAGCGATGAGGTCTATCAAGCAGCTGATAAGTTGTTCAAAGGCGGTCTCGTAAAAGGCTGGTAATGAGTCCGGCGACCGTGTTAATTTTTGCAAAGCACGGTAAACTCACATAAAGGCTACGCGGGCGTAGCCTTTTTTTTTGCTAAACCAGTAGCTTCAGCAGTCACAATACTAATTAAATTAATTAAAAAGCACGGAAGAAACCCCATGACAACCTGGTACCTGGCTTACTGCCGACCTCGCGAAGAAGGGCGCGCCAGCCTGCATCTGCGAAATCAGGGAATCGACAGTTACTGCCCCATGGTCGAAGTCGAGAAACTGAGTCGCGGACAGCGCCAACGCCGGATGGAACCGCTGTTTCCCTCCTATTTATTCATCAACGTCGATCTCGATCGTGTCCCTCCCCAACGCTTGAACGCGACGCGGGGGCTCAGGCACATAGTCCGCTTTGGTGCGAACTGGACCCAGATCCCCAGCAGTGTCATCTATTCGTTGATGCGCAATGAGGACAGTGATGAACAGCGCGCGTTACTCAGCGGCATGCCACAGTACGGGGATAAAGTTTTGATCAATGACGGAATCTTCGCGGGCTTAGAGGCGCTGTATCAAGAGCCGGACGGGGATACCCGTTCGTTTCTGCTGCTCGAGCTACTGCATAACTCGGTGCGACACAGCGTCGACAACCGGGCTTTCGCCCGGATGTGATCAGCTGCCCTGCAGCAGCCGGTATTCGGCCTGGACATAGGTGTCCGTCATGCCACTGACATAGTCAATCAGCAGGCGGACCCGTAAATACCACTCCCACTCCTCTTCGTCACCCGGCTCCACTCTGGTCTCCAAGCCGCGGCAATAAGCATCCAGATGGCGCCGCGACAGCCGACGCACCAGGCGTTGTAACAGCGGGCTGCCTTTGCCTTGCTGCAGCAGCGCTGAAAAGGCCGTGGCCGACAGCGTCAACAATTGGCCATAGCGATCCAGCACGCCACTGATGGCCGCATAACCCTCCAGCTCTAGCGCTTCGACCTCTCGGCTGCGAAAGATCTGCTCCCGCGCCAAGGTGCGCAAATGGCTCAGCAACTGGACAGCCGGGGCCTGTTTATCCAGCAGGGTGGCGCGAAACGAGCCCTGCACTATCTGCGCCTCATGAGCACAATAGGTAGCAACCGCCACCGCAATCACATCCATACTCAGCCGCTGGCGAAATGCCGTAAAGAACCCCTCTTCGGCCGTCGTAGACTGCGCTATGACGGCCGCCAGGTAGCCGGCGTCGACCTCGGCCGCCTGCAGGCTGGAGAGCACATCGGTTAATGTCAGCAAGCCCCGGTCGACAGCATCCTCCAGATCGGCGATGCAATAACAGAGATCATCCGCCACCTCCAACAGATAGACCAGCGGCATACGCATGCCCGCCTGCAACCCCAACGTCTGCCGCAGTTGCTGCATCAAGGGCTGTTCACTGCAGAAAAAACCCGGGCCCTCGCCATCGGCCACCCCCTCCGTCACTCCTCTGGGAACCTTGATCAGCGTGGCCAGCAGGCTGCAGGTCAAATCGAGCCGTTGCAGGCTCTGCACCAAGCGCAAACTTTGGGCATTGCCATCAAACGCCAGCAGATCCGGTCGCAGACGCTGTAACCAGTCCGCGCTGGGCGTGCGTCCCAGTGACAGCGTGAAAGCATGATCCAGATGCTTTGCCAGCCACTCTCGAATGACCGACTCGCCAAAATGACCAAACGGCGGATTGCCGACATCGTGCAGCAGCGCCGCCATCTCCAGCAGATTCAACCACGGCATCAACAGTGGCTGCAGATGTGGCATGCGGTGCAACAGTTGCAGTGACAATTGGCGCGCTACCTGCTGCACCTCCAAAGAATGCGTCAAGCGACTGCGCACTGACGCCTTGACGTCCAGCGGAAAGACCTGGGTCTTTTGTTGCAAGCGGCGCACTGGCGCGCTCTGCACCACGCGAGCGCGATCCAGTTCGCTGGCCGTCAGCAAGTCTTCACGGGCACCGCTTGGGCGCGCTGCCTGTAACAAGCGTTGATATGCCAGTGTCAATTCGTGGTGTGACAACCTCTACTCCTCCAGCCAAATCTTCAGGCGGGCGATATCCCGCGGATAGTTGTCACGCAATGCAGCAATCCAGTCGGCGATGTTATCCCACCAGGCGGGCAGCTCCGGCGATTGCGCCTGTTTGGCCAAGGTGTGCAAGCGCTTGAGACCGATGGCGCCGGCGGCACTCTTGATCTTGTGCGCTTCGCTGACAATCCCCTGCTGATCCCGTGCCACCAGATTCTCTTCCAGCCGCATCATGTACTCGGGCATCATCTCTTCAAACAGGCGCACAGCATCCACCAGCACCCCTTTGCCGACCATGCCGGCATAGTCCTCTAAAAAGCCCATATCCAGCATCTCCAGTGCCGCCGGGCGGACCGGACGAGTCGGAGCAGCTGGCGCCTCGGTATCGGCAAACAGGTGATTGAGCACCCGCTTGAGGTTATCCGCCGACAATGGCTTGCCAATCACATCACGCAAACCATGGGCCAGATACTCGCTCTTATCGCGGATCAGGTTGGCCGTCAACGCCACCATGGGCGGCAACTGTGCGGCGCCGTAGCGCGCCAGCAAGGTATCGGCCACATCCAGCCCCGTCATGTCCGGCAACTGGATATCCAGCAACAACAAATCGAACGCCCCGGGTTGGGCATAGCTCAGCGCCATGGCACCATCCCGAGCAGCCGTTACCTTGTGGCCCAGTTTTTCCAGCAGTGCCGTGGCCACCGTGATGTTCAGCTCAACATCCTCCACCAGCAAGATGCGCAGCGGTGGCAGTTCACTGACCACCTCGGCGGCGCCCTGCTTGACGACGGATACTGTCAACTCGACGCTAAAACAGCTGCCCTCACCCGGTTCACTGTCCAGCAGCAGGCTCCCGCCCATCGCGTTGACCAGATGCTGGGTCACCGCCAGGCCAATCCCGGTCCCCACGCCACGCTGCCGGCCATCGACCTGATAGTACATCGCGAAAATCTTCTCCTGCTCCGCCTGCGGGATACCGATCCCGGTATCTTCGACATCAAAACGCAGATGCAGTTGCTGATCCGGCAACGGCGTCAACATCACGCGCAGCGTCACGCCGCCTTGCTCGGTGAATTTGATGGCATTGCCGGTCAGGTTCCACAACACCTGACGCAAACGGGTACCATCGACCAGAATCCACTGCGGTAATTCGCCATCCAGATCAAAGTGCAGATAGAGGCCTTTTTGCTCGGCCATCAGCCGCGTCAGCGACTCCAGATCCGACAAGAACACCGGCAACTCGGTCGGCGCGGGCACCAGCTGCAAGGCGTGACGATCCATCTTGTCCAGATCGATGATGTCATTGAAGATATTGCCCAGCGTCACGGCGCTGAGATGGATGGTGTTCATGTGGCGACGCTGTTCATCATCCAGCCGGGTCTCCAGCAGGATACGGCTCAGTCCCACTATGCCGTTAAGCGGTGTCCGCAGCTCGTGACTAATGGTCGAGATGAAGGTGGTCTTCTCGCGGCTGGCACGCTCGAGCTGCTCCTGATAACGCTTGCGTTCGGTGATGTCGCGGCCAAACCCCAGCAGCCCCAGCCGTTTACCCCAGGCATCGAAGAACGGCACCTTGCGCATCTCGAAACAGGCCTTGCGCCCATCCGGATACTCCATCCACTGCTCATGGGTATAAGGCTGGTTGCTGGCAAAGACCAGGCTGTCGGTCTCGACGACCTTATCGGCGATCTCGTCACGGTAGACATCATGGGGCGTCAGGCCATGCAGCTCGCCGCCATCTTTACCGGTCAAGGCTTCCATCGCCTGATTACAACCGAGGAAGACCCCCTCTTCGTTGCGGTAATAGATGATGTCCGGCGAGCTATCGATAAACGAGCGCACCAGCGCGCTGCGCTCCTCGAGTTCGAGTTGTGTCTGTTTACGCCGCTGGACCTCGGCCTGCAGCTCCTGCATCGCCTGCTTGCGCGCCTCTTCGGCACGGCAAGTCTCTTCAATCTGCTGGTTCAGCTGACCGATGTTGTCCTGTAGCTGCAGATTCAATGCATGGTCACGCTCGCGCATCTCCTGCAGTTTGCTGACCATGTGCGTCAGCCGCTGCCGCGAATCCTCCAACTCATCGACCACGGCAGTCAGGAAATAGGCGGCCCACGGCGTGACCAGCAGCCCAAAGAACACCGGACGCACGATATCAACCGTATCGATATTGCCCTGTAATAACAGCGTCAGGCCAACCTGCACCACCACCGCCAGCAGAATGATAAAAAACGCCAGCAACAGACTGAATTTGATGATGCCAAGGCGTGTCAGCCAATCGACATAATATTGGGCCCAGGACTTGATTTGCCGCATCGTGCTCTCCGTGATTCCACTGGCTGACCATCATAACAACTCCACCGCCCTCTCCGACATCCCGAGTGCAATTTTGGCGACGGCCGCAAAGATGCCGCCACTGATGGCCGGTTGGTCAGCGCGACACCTTTCGCCACAATTCTCCCGGCCTGCCGAACGGCGCATTAATCCTGCTCTGGAAAATAATATTTCTGAGTCATTATTCAATTCGATATAAACCCAATAAATTAACGTTATCCACGCGGTGAGATATCTGTCAGCCAGCAACATAGATGGAATAAGCAGATATGCAATTGAATCTTATAGAGACGGATCATATTTTTATTATTTATATTTTCCTATTATTCGCTCACCGCAACACAAGGGAGAAGACGGTATGAGTTTGGCTTTAATCAGGGAGCATGCTGACGTCAAGGAGGAATTCGAACGCCTGACCCAGCATCGCAATCAGCAATTGATGGCCTCCATCATTCATATGATTGATGACGTCAAGGGACAGGCCAGTTCCTATATGATGGATAATGACTTCAGCGTTATCGACAAACCGGCTGAGAATATGCTGCATGGCGTGTATAAACACCTGCGCATCACGATTCATTATCCGGATGCCGAAAGCTGTCTGGAATCCGGACACTGTATTTTCGAGGTGTGCCACAACTACCGGACTATGTTGGTGGGCGCCACGCTGCGTACCGGCAACAATGCCATCTATGGTGGTTTCATCGCCTACCGGACACAAGAAGGACGTATCCGCAAGGAAATAGAAAGCCTGAAAACCCGCATTGCCCATCTCAAGGCGATGGGTGTCAGTGAAATCAACAGCACCTATTCGCTCGGTATCATGGAGCGGCGTAATGGCGTGGCCCTGCAAAAGCGCAGAGTCAAAAATATCGTGGAAGTGATCGACGAGATCATTCAATAACCCGAGATTGCTATTACTCCGGAACAAGATTTGTTATTCCAGTCTGCCTCCCCCGATAAAAACGCCCATACCGCCGGGCGTTTTTTATTTGGGCGCGGAGAATATCTGCCTCGTAATGCACTACGACACCAGGCCGCATCGGATGCCGGATAAAAAAATATTATCCATTTCTGACCACACTAATATCCCTCGCTATTCCACCGTCAGCGCCGATATCGAAATGCGGATAACAGCGCCATCCCAGAATATATTTATCCGTCGGCTCACGGCGAGATACCGGGTTTATCCCATCAATATCTGCAGATTCTGTCGGTGCACAGCGTGGCAATATGCCGCAGGCTCAGGGACAGGGCCGCGCCGAATAATAATGCCGGGAGCCGGGAATAAAATAAGGGGCCCGTAGGCCCCATACCGAGAATGACTCCGGCGCAGTGCGAGATCGGCTCGCATCCCGGCTCAGCGCGGGCGATCCGGCCGATCGGCCGGCACCTGATCGTAGAGACCGGGATTTTGCGCCGCCAAGGCCTTGAGCATCGCCTTGGTCACCAAGGTGACGCCCCCTTCACTGCGGTGGAAACGGCGCGCATCGGCCTCGGGATCCTCGCCCACCACCAGCCCCGGCGGCAACACGCACTGCTTGTCGATGATCACCTTGTGCAGACGGCAACCACGATGGATCACTACATCGGGAAACGCCACCACGCCATCCAGCCGGCAGTTGGAGTGCACCCGCACACCGGTAAACAGCACCGAGTTGGCGATGTCCGAACCGCTGACGATCACCCCGCCCGAGAAGACCGAGTTCAGCGAATTCCCGGCTTTACCCTCGTAGTCCTGAACAAACTTGGCCGGTGGCAACTGCTTCTGATTGGTCCAGATGGGCCAGTTCTCATCATAGAGATCCAGCTCAGGCACCACCGACGCCAGATCCATGTTCGCCTCCCAGAACGCATCGACCGTACCGACATCGCGCCAATAGCAGCAGTGGTCGTGACCACGATTGCGCACACAGGAGAGCGAGAACGGATGGGCGTGAGCCATCCCCTGCGCCACCACTTTCGGGATGATGTTCATGCCAAAGTCGCGGCAGGAGTCGTCATCATCCTGATCCTCTTCCAGCAGTTGATAGAGAAAGGCCGCATCGAACACATAGACGCCCATCGACGCCAGACAAGTCTCCGGCTGTTGCGGCAAGGTCGGTGGCTCCACCGGCTTTTCGATAAAATCGACGATGCGGCGTGACTCATCCACCTGCATGATGCCAAAGGCCGAGGCCTCGTTTTTCGGAACCTCAATGCAGGCCACCGTCACCGGTCCGCCCTGCTGCACGTGATCCATCAGCAGTGTGGTGTAATCCATCTTGTAGACGTGATCCCCCGCCAGCACCAGTATGTACTTGGGGCCATAGTCACGGATGATATCCAGGTTTTGGTAGACGGCATCGGCGGTGCCGCGGTACCAGTTCACCTCGTCCACCCGCTGCTGTGCCGGCAGCAGATCGATGAACTCGTTCATCTGATAACGCAGGAACGACCAGCCCGCCTGCAGGTGACGCAGCAGGCTGTGGGACTTGTACTGGGTCACGACGCCAACGCGGCGCACACCAGAGTTAATGCAGTTTGACAGGGCAAAATCAATGATGCGGAACTTGCCCCCGAAATGGACCGCAGGCTTGGCCCGATTGTCAGTCAACTGCTTTAGCCGACTGCCTCGACCACCCGCCAGCACCAGTGCCATGGTCTGGTTAATCGCGTCACGGGCCTGACTCACGGATCCGGGTCCAACAGATACCAATGTTTCTCTCCTTGTCGATGATGGTGGGTCAAGCGCCTCCGGCTCCCTGCTGCCTACGATAAGCGGCCGGCCAGCAGGTGTCGACAGGGCGCCGCTTCATCATGCAAGGGACGATGGCAAGAATCTGTCTATCGCCTCACGAAAGCGCTTTCACCGGCAAGGGGAAATCTGCGTTTTGTGCACTGACACCGCTTAACGCAGCATGGGCGCATAGGGTTGCCCCAGCGCCGAGCCCTGAGCCCCCTCGACCGCCAGACGGCGACTGATGGCGACCATGGCCTGCCAGCGGTTCTCGCACCACGCCGGTGCCAGCAGTGTCGGACGACGGGCCGATGCCGAGACGCGGTGATAGACGATCTGCGCCGGGGTATGGCGGATCATGGCGCACGCCGCCGCCACATACTCCTCTTCGCTCGGCACCGTCAGGCGCCCGGCGAGCCACGCCTTACCCAGCGTGCTGCCGGTGACCACATGCAACGGATGCAACTTGATGCCATCGGTGCCGGTACGCACCACCTGGTGCAAGGTCTGCAGGCTGTCCATCGGCTGCTCGCCGGGTAAGCCGACAATCAGATGGGTGCAGACCCGCAACCCGCGACTGCGTGCCCGGATGACCGCACTCTCGTAGGCTCGGTAATCATGGCCACGATTGATGCGGCGCAAGGTGGCATCACTGGCGCTTTGCAATCCCAGCTCGAGCCAGATTTCGTAGCCTTGCGCCTGGTAGCCAGCCAGCAGATCCAGCACGGCATCCGGAACACAGTCTGGCCGGGTACCGACACACAGGCCGACGATATCGGCCTGGGTCAACGCCTCTTCATACATCTGTCTGAGGTAGTCCACCTCGGCATAGGTGCTGGTGTAGGCCTGAAAGTAGGCCAGGTAACGCCGGGCCCGTGTCGCCTCTCCCGCTCGTTGCTGCAACTGTGCGGCAATCGGCAGCACCTGGGCCTGCTCATCGGCAAACGAGGCCACGTTGCAGAAGGTGCACCCGCCACGACCCAGAGTGCCATCCCGGTTGGGACAGGTGAAGGATCCGTGCAGCGTCAGCTTGTGGATCTTCTCGCCATGACGCCGTTTGAGATCATCACCGAACATGTGCACAAAGTCGTTGAGTTGCATGCTGTTGCCTCCTGAATTGCGGCCCGCATTCTAGTGCAGCTGGCACGCCGGCACGCTGATCCAGCGCAGGCTTGGCAGGACAAAATCCAGCAGCGCGAGCAGTTCAACGTAACATCTTGTTTTCAATGCAGATTCAAATGTAAACCTCTGCTATTTTTTCCTTAGCGGGACATTGACCAGGGACCCCGTTGGTTCTAGTGTGGCGCCGCCCAGCATGGCTGGCCCCGCTATCCGTCAGGCAGGAGGATTCTGGATGTCGAACGCCCACCCCAGCGTTGAACAGCAAACCGCCGGTTTTGGCCTCATGGTACAGACCGATGGTCTGGCCAGCCACAAGCTGATCCGCATGGCCATGGCCGGCCTGACCCGGCTG
>CAMFKP010000001.1 GCA_945957385.1 uncultured Aeromonadaceae bacterium | reverse complement strand
TCCTCGATCAGATTGCAGTTAAAGTTGCCAATTCTGATTTGTATACTGTATGCGCCAGGGAAATTGATCGTCATGCCAAGGTTGTCAAATTAGCTGCACGGGATCGTTTGCGAGACATGAGCATTATCTACGCCGCTGTTGCTGGTGCTGGCGTCACCCTAAACGACGCTTTCTTTGCCTGCAACATGCCACCATCTACTGGCTCAATGTCCATGGCCACACTGGCACTACAGCTGTATCACAAATATCCAGATGCAAGGCAGCAAGTTCATGGTCTTGTTTCCTAAACCAAATCAATGGGCTGCACTTTATGACCACCCTTGTTCTATTCCCCTTACTTTTTCAGACGCAGCGTGGCAGTGGCGCAAACCTAAACGAACTTCTCAAATGGTTCAATTACGCTGGAGAAGCTGCTCAATGGCGCTCAACGGCTGCCACCTTTGATATTGCAACTCCATACACTTACGGAATCCCCCTTTCCCGAGCCCTCAATGCGTTAATCGCTGATGGAAGTAAGGCCATCTCAGCTAAAGAGCTATTTGATAGCATATCGCCGCATGAGCAGCGGCCTGAGGGCTCCGAAGGGGCTTTTGTGCTTGCGTTTCGTGCCGGCGACAAAGTGCCAGAAAGGACGGTCAATCTCAGTTCTCGATTGAGCAAGGCTTTGCTTGATGCCCATCAGGTCAACGAAATACCTCCCCCTCTATATTTGGCTGTAGGCGAGGGGAACGCTCAGCGTCCAACCACTTGTCAAGAAACACACCAGTCCATTCTTCTTGCCCTTGCACTGGCCCGTGAATCGAATAGTTTGGCCATGATCGCGCTAATTCGGCTATACCGCCAGGTTGCTTCTGCAGTTGAAGACCCTGACACAGAATCAACCGTCAAATCGACTGCAAGCTACCACAGGTTTTTTTGCCATTTGCAAATATCATTCGTGAACGAGGGCGACAACCCTGCCACGATGGATTTCTACTTGTTCGCAGATAGTGCAAGCCTTGAAGAGACCGTTTCAACCTTTGAAGGTATGGTGCTCGCAGTTATTCAAGGGGGAGGGGTGACGACTGCTCAAAAGTCTATCTTGGAGGGGAATTTCTTTCCCCACCTTTGGCATATTCCACTCGCGCATTAAATAATGCGGCCACCCTTTAGTTCAGGTTAAATCCAGGCCGCTCAATGCATGCCTGTTTGTCATATTGATCTTTTCCCTGCATGATCACACGACCGTGCCCGTCTTCCCAGATCTTTTGGGGTAGTGGTGGCTGCCCCTCCCACGCCATCTGCCATGAGATGTCGCCAGATGGACTAACCAAGCCAAGCCACCCGCCGTTTTTGTCTGCTGGCCGATTTTGATGTAACCAGACGCGATCTACTCCATTCCATTTGATGAAGGATTTGATCTGTCTGCAGAAATATACCCTCGAATTTCTCACCGAAGTGGATAGCGTATCTCCACCCATTTTCGCTGGCATTGAGGCGATGACAGATTCAGTGCTCGCCATATATGGGCTATCTGCCCCTAGCGCTTGTGTTGAAAGCAGTGCCCCCAAAATCGAGCCGAAAACCCAAAGACGAACCATAATAAGCTCTCCGAAAAAAAGAAATGATGCCACAATACATTATGGATTTATCGGCGCATGCGTTCTCAATCGCCATCTAATGCATATCCACAACAAAGCAATTGTTCTTGAATTTCAAAATAGAGAATAAAAAAACAGCTAGTTTCGTCCATGAATCAACGCATCCATGGCGTAAACTAGCTGTCTCACTACTTTTAAACTAAGGCATGTATTGCCACCAACTAAGCAGCAATCCCCTCGGCCTCGATCACCTTGCCAGTTGTGGCAAATGACCCACCCGCAATTTCCCGCAGTTTAACAAGAATTTCATCCGCTACCTGAGGGTTTTCCTTGATGAACAAACGAGCGTTTTCAAGTCCTTGACCAATCTTGTTTCCCTTGTAGCTATACCAGGCACCTGATTTATCGATGATCTTGTTGGCGACACCTTGCTCGATGATCTCACCTTCACGGGAAATCCCTTCGCCATACAATATATCGAATGTAGCAAGACGAAACGGCGGCGAAACCTTGTTTTTAGCTACCTTCACTTTAGTTTGGTTGCCGATGGTGTCATCACCTCTTTTTACCGCACCAATCCTGCGGATATCCAACCGCACAGAGGCATAGAATTTCAGCGCATTACCACCGGTGGTGGTTTCAGGACTTTGCCCTGGCATCATTGCGCCGATTTTCATGCGTAACTGGTTAATGAAGATCACTAGAGTGTTAGTACGTTTGATGTTACCGGTGAGTTTACGCAGCGCCTGGCTCATCAGACGAGCTTGCAGGCCCACATGCACATCGCCCATTTCCCCTTCGATCTCTGCTTTGGGAGTCAGCGCTGCAACGGAATCCACCACAATGAGATCAACCCCGCCAGATCGAACCAGCATATCAGCGATTTCCAGCCCTTGCTCACCGGTATCCGGCTGAGAAATCAGCATATCAGATACATTCACGCCCAGCTTTTGTGCGTAGATTGGGTCGAGTGCGTTTTCGGCGTCGATATAAGCGGCAACGCCGCCCAGTTTTTGAACCTCGGCAACCACATGTAGGCACAGTGTCGTTTTGCCAGAAGACTCTGGCCCGAAGATTTCAATGATGCGGCCCCGAGGTAGGCCGCCGACACCCAAAGCTAGGTCAAGCCCAATTGAGCCTGTTGAAACAACTTCGAGATTGCTTTCATTTTGATGGCCGCCCATCTTCATGATCGCGCCTTTACCGAACTGTTTCTCGATAGTTGCTAGGGCTGCTTGAAGCGCCTTGCTACGCTCATTTTCTGCCATTTTGCTACTCCTTGCCCGAAGGGCTTACGTTGAATTGCATAATGGCCATGGTAGCCTATTGATTTTCTATTTGCAAGAACAAAGACTAAAAAATACCATACGGACTAAAATAGACGTTTGGCAATTAGACCAGTTGGGAAAACTTGAGAAGCCCAGTTGCCCGATGTATAAAAAAACTTATCTGGGCTTTCGCATCTGTTTCTCACAGTTGAAAAGAAATCGTCATTCGCTGTTGTTGCCTTTTCAATTTCAGCCCCAAGACAGAATATTGGTCTTCCTTCAACAGCCCTAACAAACTCTTCGGCTCTAAAATTGGAGTCCGATGACATTGCGTATAAGGGTACTGTGAAGATATTTCTATTCTGCGACTTCGTGATTGAATCTTTGAATATGTAACTTGACTCATTCTTAATGTAAGTCTTGTCAAATATGCCTGATTCTATAAGCGCTTTCGTTATACCAGGCTTATGGTCTCCAAAAATAATAAAGACGCTTTTTTTGCCTTTCTTTCTGGACATGGAGTCAACCGTTTTAACGAATTTTATATATTCATTAATTGCTGCTTCCATTCTGCTCTTGTAGCGAATAACTTCTTCTGAAGTGTTGCCTTTTTTTGTGTTTCCAGAATACGGGCCATGCGTCATAACCGTTACAAGGAAGAAGAATTGCGGCTTATTGGAGCTGGCGTTATATTCATTTGCTACTGTTCTGTAAAGAATTCCATCTGAAGGCCAAACATCATCATTCCCCTCATTGATTTGATTGGCCGTAATTTGGGTTAATACGCCTCCCTTGGAGAAAACCTTCTCGGAAAAATGCGGCCCCATAGATTCAATAAAAATTGATTTGTCGAAACCCATCTTTGGGTAAATGACATTACGTTTCCAGAACCAGGATTTAAAATTATGTAGTGCGTGCGTTTCATATCCTGCAGATTTAAGGGCAGATGGCAATGTGTCCATTTTGTCTCTATAGAGATTCCCGTAAATCTGATAATCGTTTTCAGGAAGCACTAACGAGCTAAATCCTGTAAGCAGCTCGAATTCTGTCTCAGATGTCCCTCCGCCATATACAGGGCTCATGACATTCGATTCGATAAAGCCGTAATTCGGCAGTGTGCCCATGGCTGTTTTGAATCTTGCGTCTGTAAAGCATGCTTCACACATCACAACAAATATATCTGGGTTTGTCCCTTTCGACCTTTTCTCAATGTTATTTCTTCTGAATTCAATATCTGTTTTTTTAGGAATTTCAATATCTCTTGCACTAAAAAGCAAATGAGCCACTATGCCATTCATGTTCTTATTTGCAAGATCGTCATAGATTACCCATTTAGCCCCCATGACGCTCATTACATGAGTGGCAACTGCGCTCCCACTTAAAGATATTGTAAAAAATAAGGCTGAAACGGTGCTGCATGCTATTGAGAAAACCGGTGGTGTTTTTATTTTTGACCTGCTTTTTATCCTCCATAAAACCAATATTGCAATGGTAACTATAAGAGTGAAAACAAGGATTATAAGTTTATCTGTTGCGTACCCGAGTAGATTTCCCTCTCCGCCACCCATGAGAATATCAGGTACAGATAGTGGTTTTCCTGTCGCCGCTTCCTTGATTTCGCTTATTGAGTTAAATATTGCAATTAACAGGGTGGAGATGAAAAAAGAGCCGACATATCCAGATAGTGGTAGGAACACTAAAAAAATAAGCGATGCCATTGCAATGCGTATCCCGTTGCATTCGCCATCAATCCCGAATTGAGAAAATATGATTGCAAAAAGAACAAGCACTATAGCTATGAAATTGAACGACAGCTTGAATAATAAGTTGGTATTATTTTTGTTCATAAAAACTATGCAAGCTGATCAATAGTTTCATAGATTTTCATGAACCCATCATGGCCCAACCTTGCCAGAGCAAATCTTTCTAAATTCGCGAACTTTTCCATGAGCCGTTGAGTCGAACCGTTTGGTGGATAGTTGCCATTCTGCTTGATAATAGAAGCTAGAGCCCCCATAGTGCATGTCAACCCAATGAAATCTACGGAATTTATGCTATTTTCCGCTTCTTTAGGTCGCACATATGCAACATTCCCACTGTCTGCTTCTATAAATTCCCATATGCATAATGTGGGATCTTTACCAAGTTTTTTATATTGCTCAATGATAGATATCAAAACAGGATTTCCAGTAATCCCGAAATGACGCCAAAGAAACCGCTTTCGCATGTCCCCACGTACCTCGATGACATCAATTACTGGAATCATTTTAGCTCCAAAAAGATTTAAAGTTCTTTATCCAGAATCATGCCAAGGCCTGCCATATATACCATCATCACCCATACTGCATAAGGCAGTGGAAGCTTCCCTTCAAGGTATTTCCTGTATGTCCTAGATGTGTTTCGTTTATCAACAGTCAGGCCCGTATACCCAGCAATAAAAACGTTCATGGCCTGGCCTGATCTATTTTCAAGACCAAGATTTTCACCAATCAGTTGCTCAACAATTCGGATTTCATCCCGAGTCGGACGCTCCCAAATTGCTGCAGGCACAAGTGTTACATTCCTTAGGCCGTCAGGGGTATCACGATTTCTGAAGGTTGGGTAATCTGCTTTGTCGAACCATAGATGCCCATAACCAGCCAAATAAATCAACAGCATCCAAATTGCGTAAGGGATATTAGCGTTCTGTTCGCCAGCGCCTACCCAACGTCTAAATGTCCTAGACCCAGAGAATCGACTGTTTGGATTTGCAATATTGAGCCCAGTTAATGAAGCCAGCAAACTAGATGATGCTAGATGCATATTCTCGACATCAGTCTCAACATCACGGCCAGCCGCCCGAAGATGACTCGAATAAATAGCATTCAAACGTTTACCTTCAGGTAATTCTCGTTCTTTATTTGCAATCAATTGCTGCAATTGTCGAAGATCATCGCCAGTCGGTTCAGTGCGAGTCGGATCTGTGAATCTACGCAGGGGAGGGGGAAGGCTACTCATATCACTACCTCTAATCGCTATCTTTCAAAGCCGGTTGTACGGCCCTTTTTGACAGCAGAAGAAGTAGATGATCACAACTTCGTCGGCAAACAAGGCTACACCGGATCTACCCAAAAACGGGTTTAATTGGGTGAATCCTATGTCACATGTTGCCAGTATTCAAGGGGTAAATTTTCACCTTACTAAACTAGACTCTTCCCAAAGAACAAAAATAGAGCCCCAATCGCCAAGAACGAAAGCAGGTTGGCCCCTAGTAATGCCAATCTCAGAGAGAATTTTGCTTTCAACTTTAGTGCAAAAAAAGATAATGGAAACAGTGATATAGCTGCAAACGTTAGCCATGCTACGCCTAAACTAGATATCAAGCCAACTACTGCAAGAAAGGGTGTACACGGAGCAATTACCCTTAATGCATTCACCGCAGTTATTTTCATGGTGCCGCTCATAAATTACATCAAGCAAAAAAAAACTGGCCAATTTCAGCCAGTTTTTCTTCATATAAGCTATTGCTGGATTACGCTTAGCCGACCAGGTTGTTACGCGCCAGGAATGAAATCGTTGTTACTGCAGTCATAGCTGCGCCAACAAAGATCCCCGCGATTGCTTTCTTAGGTGTTTCGCGCTCATCGACAGACGCTTTGTAGATCGCCCAGATCGAGAAACCAACCAGACCAATACCCACTGCTGTAAAACCGATCAGAACCAAATTCAGGCCGTCTGACAACAGTGCAGCGATATTGCCGGTGGTTTTGGTCAGCTTCTGTGATGTACCAGCTGATTCAGAATACTTCAGCAACTCATCGCCGCTACCTTTAGTTGCGTCGTAGCCGCCCCGCGTGCCTGCCATGGCCGCGTGAGAGTAGGCAAACGCAAATGCACCAATGCAAGCGTTTGAAAATAAACGTTTAAGCAATTTCATCACTCATCTCCGGTTGATGTTCTCTGAACAGTCTCGACATGAGACTTTGGTGCATTTTGTCTCGCCAAATCAACGTTGTGAAGATCGCTAGTAAGTGCAAACACCTATATCACAGGCAAAATGTATCCAACCAAAACACAAACAGTATCCTACACCCCACTTTGCCGCAAAAAATGATCATTTAACCCCGTTTGCGTGACGTTGCGCGGCACAAAAACAACACAAAACTTTGCGTTTTGCCTCACCGCACACGCCACCCCTGAGGTTCCTTCCATTACGGTATGCCCACTGTTGCAAATATGGCATCTATCAAAACTTACTTTGTGAAGTGACGCGAAAAAAGCGGGAAACAAGATATGCCGCTGTAAAATCACGACGATTTCAGTAACTGGACTATGGGCGTGACCACCAACACTAATCAGAGTGACCCACAAACTAATGATTTGCCGGAAGAAGCCATGCCAAATTTGTCGGACTCGGCATGGGGGAAGCCTTCAAGTCAAATCAGGCCATTATCGAAGCGATACCAAGCAACATTTCGATATGTCACCAACAAGGCAATAGTCTGGATTGGTGCTCTGTTAGTTATCAGTGGCCTACTCAATCTGCTTTTGGTCTCCATCACGGTTTCTGTTGATGTAGAAGACCTATATGCAACTGATGGCACCATTTATTCCTGCAAATTATCTAAATAAAGAATTGAAGGGGAAGCACCTAGATGTCTGGTCAAAAAGATGCGAATCATAATGCAACACCTCATCTCGATGAGAAGAATGGCGGCGTTATGACACAAATAACCGAAGCCCAGTTCAAAGCTGGTCAGGCTGAAGGAAATCATCATTTGCAGCAACAAGCAATTGATGCGCAAACACAAGAGCGAGAAACACGCTCCAAAGCAACAATCATCTTGGCCATTTCCTTATCCGTCTCTGTTATTGCCAATGTGCTTATGCTTTATGGGTTTGCTGTCTCTCCTAAAGAAGTTCCTGTGGCGACGACTGCCGATGGGGCAAAGCAACTTTGCCGCATTCCAACACTTGATAAGCCCTATGTTGGAACGCCAACAGTCCAAGCATTTGCAGCAGAAGCAATTCTAGAACTTGGTTCCTTTGACTCTGTGAACTGGAAGCGTCAGGTGAACAACAATGCAGCAAAATACCTCACCGACGAATTCAGAAATCAATACCTACGTGCGTTTGAGACTTCGGATATTTTGGATCTCGTTGTTAAAAATGGTGCTATCGCAACATTCCAGCCTGCTCCTTCGTCACGCTACCAGATACTTTCTGCCGGCCAAGGCAAATCTGGTGTCTATCAATGGATTGTCCAAATTCCGGTGGATGTCCATATCAAAGCAGGTTTGAAAGACCAGCCACCACTTACATACGTCGCTGAGATGCGTATTAAACAGATTCCTCCAAATCCTGCCAATTACCGTGGGATTGCTGTCGATAGCATTTCACTTGCTGCGCGAGCAGAATAAATTACGGGATTTTTTATGAAAAACACGAAAAAAAGTCTAGCCGCGCTCATGACCACCTTAATGGTCTGCCAAGTCGCTATTGCCACCGTGCCGGCCCCAATTCCGCCTAAGGCTACACCTGCGCCACAGCCTGCTGACTCTACAGATCCAGGCAAGCCCAGATCCAACAATGCTTCACAGCCTGCCCCAACAGTTAAGCCGCCGCCGCCAATTATCGTGCCGCGTGCCAAAATGCCTCCAGACGTTGTGCCCCCTGCGGCATTGGCTAAAGATGTCGCGGACTCTATCACTGGCTACCAAACCTCAAGCGTTTTGCAACCAGAGCAAATTAACGACATCAAATCCACGCTTCAGGGTGCTCGCATGGAGCAAAGCTACCCTTATCCGCGAGGCTACGTTCCAAAACCTGTAAATCGCCGTCTCGAAGTCCCTATGGATATTCCAGACGAACCTCCAATGCTCAATACATTGATGGGGATGCTAACCACGCTTGTATTTGTAGATAACGAGGGGACAGCGTGGCCAATTGCAGATGTTTCGTTTGATAAGAATAGCTTTAGCTCACCTGATGTAAACAACAAGCCATCGGCTCCAACCAATGTATTCCGTATTCAGCCTGAAAAGCCATATGGCTACGGTAACGTATCGATCATTTTGCAGGGTCGCGAAACATCCCCGATCACAATGGTCATCCAAATCGCTCAAGGTACAACAGTCGATAACCGAGTAGACCTCAGGGTAGAGGGTCGAAACCCAGCTGCGAAAATACGCCCAACCGCTCAAAATCCCAATGCCATCAAGTACGACCAATATATTGATCAGTTTCTTTATGGCCAGATTCCAGTCGGTGCTAAACCTCTTTATGCCGGCTCAGATCCTCAGAAAGTAGCATGGCTTTTCAATGGATCGATTTATCTTCGCACTGCCAATGATTTAATCACACCAGCATACACAGCTATCGGTGGTGCTTCCTCGGGTGTTCGGGTATATCGCATCCCCAATGTTCGTACACTCTTGTGGTCTGCAAATGGCAAACCACAATCAATTACATTAAACGAAATGCCTGGGAGTTCTAAATGAGACAGGATGAAAAAGTTGCCCAGCTCAATGTCGATAAAAGCATCGGCAAGGGCACAAGAGGGCGCGTATACATTATTGCTGGTCTCGTGCTCGCAGCCCTTATGCTGGTTGGTTCTTTCATGCTTTTGTCCCCTAGAAAAGAAAAAGCATCCGACAAAGATCCAAGCACTGCAGATACTATCAAGGGAGCTCAAATCCAGAAGTCATCGGAAGTTGCTTCAGCTGAAGAGGCTAAAGCAAAATTCCGTGCTCAGCAGATTGCTGCCTCCGCCGCAAAGGAAAAGGGTGAGGCATACATTGGCTCACCAGTTACCATTGCTAGTGGTGCTCAAGCAAGTGGCGTAGGCCAATCTGGAACACCCGTTGCATCTCTCAATACTAAAGAAGCACAAAAGGCCTCTGAATCAATCACTGCGCAGACTTTGGAAGAGCAGCGCTATGCTCAGATGCTTAAAGAGCGAGAGGCCGCCCGCTCTGGCAATTCCGCCAAACCTAATGCCTCTGCAGAGGCACAGCCGCAATCCAACCCAAACCCTTCACAACCTGTGCAGATGTATGAAGTAGTTGACTCAAATGGGCAATCCACACTGATGACTGCTCAGGAATATCGTCAATATCAGCAGAATATGGCTCGGATCTCAACGGAAATACGTACTGAAGTCAACAAGCAGGTATCCTCTATTTTCAAAGATACATCTGGCGATACCTTCAAGGGCTCGTACACCCGCGTCGAATTTCCTGCGTATAAACCACCTGAGGCCAAACCAAATGCTGCTCAGGTATCCATGCCTACTTCTGGGAATTCAACCCCCAATTCAACTGGGCAGGGCAAACCAATTATCTTGGCCGGCTCATCCGCTTACGGCACTTTTGATCTTGGCATTGACACAGATACAGGTGCCTTGGATGTCGCAGTTACCATTCGAGGTGGTCAGTTTTCTGGCGCAAAAGCATTTGGCCGTATTAACCGTGGCAATGACAATATCTCTGCAAAATTAACCAGAATGCAATACAAGGGAGAGATGTATAACATTGACGCTCTGGTTCTTTCCGCCTCTGATCTTTCAACGGCATTGGCTGATGACATTGATCGTCATTATTTCAGGCGATATGGCGCTCTGTTCGCTGCTTCATTACTAACGGGTATTGGTAAGGCCGCCACCATCAATGCTCAAAGCGGCGACATTATCTATAGCGATGTCGGAGGCAAAGAGCAGGTAATCACACGTAAAGACCCCCTCAATTCCAAAGAGGTTGCAGGTATTGCGATTGGTGAAGTGGGTGTTGCAATCGGCGCTGAAATTGCTCGCCGCAATGTGAACCTGCCTGACACGTTTAAAGCATATCGAAACAAAGATGTTGGTATTTACTTCCTAAACAATGTATATCGTAAAGGGAACACCCAATGAGCAATCCTTTGCCTGAATCAAAATCAGCACCAAGCCAAAAAAAGAAAAATCCTAAATTAATCCTCTTTTTTGGTCTTGGTTTCCTGGCTATCACTTTCCTCGTTATTGCTTTCGTAATAATCAAAGTGGTTTCCAAAAAGTCTGGTGACGTTGATCAAATGCAACCTGTTGCCGAGCAACCTGTTGCGGCTAATCCACAGGTGGCCAGTGAGGTTTCTTCAACACCTTTCAATCCTGCTGCGCCAACTGATGTTCAAGCTAGTGCTCCAGCAAATGCAGAGGTAATGCAGAAGCTTGATGAGATAACTCAAACACAAGCTCAGATTCGCCTTGAAATTAATGACCTGAACATCGCCATCAAAGCTCAGGCTGTTGCTCAAGAGCAATCGACAAAAGCAATGCGTGAATACGTCCAGGCTATTCTTGAGCAACGCAAGAAAGAAATGAAGCCGCAGGCCGCAGAGGCTGTATCAAAGAAGCCAATCATCGTGCCACCTGCAGCACCGGTTCCTGCCCGCTCTCAGGCGAATCTTCAAAATCAAGCTAAAGCCCCTCAGGCAATCCAATGGTACGTTTCATCCTCCATCGGAGAGAGAATCTGGATATCTAATGGTGAGCGTGATATTTCTCTAGCTCTTGGAGATGCCGTAGAGGGTGCTGGTAACGTAGTGCAAATCGACTTTCCTAATCGAGCTGTCTACTTTAGCAGTGGTCTCAGAATTGGACCCAAAGTCAACCCATAAAAAAATACATCATGCGTAAAATACATATCGCATTAATGCTTCTTGCATTTTCCACTGTGGTGTATGCCGCCCCCCCGTCTGGAGGTGGCGGTGCCGTACCAAATCCAATGGATGCTCTTCAAATCCTACGTAATATCGCTAAAGATTTCCCTGCGATATTAAATATGGTTTTTGTTTTAAGCACAGCTATTGGGCTTTATTTGGTGGGGTCAGCTTTATATTCCGCATTCCTTATTACCAATAGTGCGAATAACTCAGCATGGACTGGCCGCTCACTCCCCACTCATAAGGAGGTCGTATCTTCCTTAATCATTGGCGTTATTTTATCTGCGCCCGTCTTCTTCCAGGTTGCAATAGGAAGGATGTTCTTTGGGGGTGATGTACTTACTGATACGGCATTTGTGATTCAAACAAATGGCATGGGTGCCGATGCTAAGTTTGTTTACGAATGCGTTATGAATCTAGCAACTGTTGCCGGTGCGATTTATATGCTTACCGGATGGCTCGACATTAATGCGTACCATCACGGTAAACGTCAAGAATGGTTTGATGGATTTGTCACTGTCGTAGCAGGCGCAGTCCTATATATTCTGCCAAATTTCTTGGATGCCATAATGAAATGGACGAACTGGAATTTCGTTGGCACGCTTGTTATTTAAAAAAACTAAGAGATAAAAAATGGCTTTGCTATCCTATGAAAAAGCTGCGCAGGCCGCAGGCAAGAGCACTGCGGCTGATGTCTCAATTATCGTCAGTAATTTGAGCGATATTTTCTCAGATGGTCTTAACCTTGCACTTGTTGCATTTACAGCAATGGGTATTTTTCTAGTGGGATATGGCATCTATTTGGCTTATCAAGTAACAAACGATAAGGCATCAGGTAAGGGCTATGGTGTCTCAATTGGTGCAGTGGTTTTTGGAGCTCTTTTGACATCCATAACCACAATTCATTTCCTACTGCGTAATTCACTTATGGCACAATGATTATGCTCAGGCTCGGAGATACCATTGCCTATCGCCCAGCGGAGAAAGGCGAAATTCCTGAATCATGCCATCTATGTAACTGGGTGGCTGGCGAACATACTCATTTACAGGTAAATCAACTTACCGGCGAAATAGGCAACTATATTTGCCCTGTCTGCGCAGCAACAACTAACATTAAAATGGACACATCAACTAATCTATTGATGGCTGTCTATCTTCCCGAGTTTACCCAGCTAGAAACAACGCAAATCCAAATCGTTTCTGCTTATCTACAGGCAATCGCAAAATCAATAGATGAGCAGTCAAAACATCAGTCTGTATCCAAAGAACGAATTGAGTTCGCTGAGCACTTGAAGTTAGTAACTAACGGCATTGGCCCAATTTTCTCCCAGCGCCAATCATTGCTTGTTCAATTGATCCAATCCAATCCACAAATAAAAGCTAGATTAACGTCAGATGCAAAAATCGATCAGTACGATATCGCCCCTGCCGATGTTACATCAATACTCAAAACCCCTACGTGGATTGTTGATGCTCTAATTCTGGCTGGAAAGAATGGAATTACCGAAGAGCAACTTGGTGGTTTAAGACTTGCCATCCATCCACGCGGCATGCTTACGCCAAATAACGTCCAAGGATCATCTAACCATCCTTTGGTCGATGTTGTTACCAGTGGCGCAAGCAATCCCACGTCCTATGATTCAGCAATGCGCTTTCTTGACCGTGAAATTGAGCTCTGTACCCAACTAATGGGTCGCATTCAGGCCGCATGACGCTCACCGTTGCCGTCGCTTACACGACACATCCTGAGAGCACCAAAATTACGCTCTGCCTTCCTGGTGGCAGGCCAATACATGCCAATCTCGCCGACCTTGCCAGTGTAGATGCTGATGTTATTTGGACAGATCGATCTATCGATGAGTTGTGGGATAGTGGAGTGGGGGCATACCCCCATGTCAAAACAAATTATTGGTTGCCAACCCCCTTGCACGCCTTGCTGCAAGAGCTTTCTGCAACAAAGAACCCACCTGATACCTTGGTCAGTATCCTTCAGAGATCAATACACCTAATTGTTGCAGCGTTCGGCGTCGAAATTCTTGAAGCTCCCGTGCTCTCTGAGTCAATCGCTAAAGTTGTTTACGAAAAACTCTATCCCACCGTTGTATCAGGCATTGCTCAAAGCTCATATAACATAGCCACTGTTCTAGCTAACACTGATTCCGAATCGACATTGGTCGTAAGGCCTAACCGAGCAGCCCATTCAAAAGCTGTTTTGTCGATGCCGTGTAACGCTGAGCTATGGGAGCCTTATTCCAGCCCAACTTTAGCCATAGCCATAAACACAACCTCTATATCTCAAATAGAGGCGTCAAATGATGCCGGTGATACAGACGTAAGAGCTTTCTATGCAATAGGGGCCGGAGCTTTAAAGCGACAAACAATGCTCACCCAGCCCGAGGTCTGCATGGCAGTTCTTCGCCATCGTGTTGCAATTCAGAAGCTATGGGTTGCACAGAGCCCTTCATGTCACCCACTTTCATCTTACCTTTACGATGCAGGATGCTTCACCTACTGCAGCCTGACCATCGGGATTCTTCATGAAATCCTCATGGTCGCATCCACCACCATGCTTCCAAGTATTTATTACGCCGCAGGGCCATCAATACTCGCAGCTGCAGATCGAGCTTATCTGCTTCCAACTGTCGTTAAGCTGCATTCACTTGGCGTGAAAATAATCAGTTATGGGCAAGGCAAAATTACAATCGACCCGTTAGCTGTATCTACAAAGAAGCTAAGACACTTTTGCGCATCTAACCAATTAACGATATCCACCAGAGCACCGCTTCAAAGAACACGTACATGCAGCGAGTTTGCTCCTGAACCACAGCTTTAGGGTACATAACATGGATCAATACATAAGTCTTTTGGGGATTACTGAAGAGCAGAGTCTCCTTGCGGGATACGTTGCCATGTCGCCTGACAAACTTGCTGATCTCGATGAGACCGCATTCCTGCCTCATCAAGAACAAGCACACAAGCTCAATAAGATTGCTACCGGAGAATAAAGGATGTTGAAATCACTTGCCCATGGATTTGATTCATTTGTTTCGACAGTTATGGGGGCACTTCGCTTTAACATTAACGATTACTGCGAAATTGCAACCACAGAAGGCCAGTACAATCTTATTTCTCATGAAGGCGCTGTCTGTACCGTTCTTGAGTATCACGGATTCATGTCATTGATCTCAAATGATGAATATCGTGACTATCTCCAGATGCTTAATGGTGTATGGAAAACGTACCTGAATTCACGTTCATTTTCGATACAAGTCGTCTTTATATCCGACAATTTATCAGAAGACGAAATCAGAAAAATTCAAGCACCCTCATATGAGACAGCGAGAAATCTAAGGATGTACCCTATGGCAGAGATCCTAGATGATACTAGGGCTGTTCTCGCCAGAACCACCTCATCGGAACGCTGCTATATCGCGTTATGGACATTCAAATCTGCTCTCGATCCAACCGAGGCAAAAATTGAGCGAGATCGTATTGCTAAACTAAATAAGGGTCACAAGATCCCGCCGCTCAAGTCCGCCCAGAATCCATTCATAATTTCAAAGCAGCTTGTTGATCAGCATAATTCATTTGTTGAAAGTGTGATGACCCGCATGGAGCAAGGCGGAGCATCCGTTTCTATGATTAATGCCCACGATATCATCGGCGATCAGAAACGATTCATGTACCGAGAAAGTGTCGGCAAAACATGGCGTCCGATATTGCCAGGCGATACCTATATGACTCGTTTCAAAATATCAGATGATAATGATATGAGTGTATTCTTGCCGCCGCCGCTAGACGCCCAAATTATGCTTGGCGAGGCTGAAATTGGATCTTCCAAAAGCGACATTGACTTCACAGATTCACGCGCAGTTAAAATTTCCGATACTGCATTTGCTCCAGTTTACGTCAATGTCATGCCGCAAGAGCCACGGTTTTTTAATGACATCTTCAAGCCATTGAACAAGATTTACACGACAGATTCAAAAGGCGTAACAACCAAAATGCCTTATGCAATCTCATTCACTTTGGCCGGCGATGGTATTTCAGCCAAGGGGCTTGCCAAGATTGGCGCTGGTGTTTTGGGCGTTATTTCACAGAAAAACAGAAATAATGTAGCTGCACAAAACAGGCTAAGCGCATATCAAAAACTTGGCGGGTGTGTAGTTAAATTTCAAATATCTGCAGTTACATGGGCAAAGGCTAATGAGTCTGATGAGTTGGCCATTCGACGCAGCCGGTTGATGTCAACTTTGTCCGCTTGGGGCAACATTTCGCCAACAGACGAAACTGGCGACCCGATTTTGGGTTTGACCACCACTATTCCCGCGCTCACACCGATTTCATCCGCACCATCTACTGCCGCACCGCTCGAAGATGTGCTGCTTATGCTCCCATTGTCTAGGCCAGGTTCTGTATTCGAGGGCGGCCATGCGCCTTACCGTACAAACGATGGCAAGGTTATGCGCTGGCAGATGTTTTCAAGTCACCAAAGTGCATGGATCACCCTGATCTGGGCAATTATGGGTTCAGGCAAGTCCGTATGGTTGAATCGGAACAATATTGAGATGTGCTTGATGCCTGGCCTAAAGCAGCTGCCATACATATGTGCTGTTGATATTGGCGTGTCTTCCAAGGGATTTATTGATCTCATTAAGTACAGCTTGCCCGAAAAAGATCGCCATCTGGCCACCTATATCCGTATTCAAAATACGCCTGAATATGCAGTCAATCAGCTAGACACCAAACTCGGATGTCGCTACTTGCTCCCCCATGAGCGATCATATGTAGTGAATTTTATTCTTGAAATGGTCACGCCTGCTGGGCGTCAGCCACATAAATACATGTCCGATCTCATTTCGCGCCTTGTAGATCGTGCATACCAAAAGCTTTCTGATCTCGAAGAGGGCTCAACCCCTGCCGAGTATTCACATAACTCAGACGAACGTGTAACCAAAGCCGTTGAAGAACTTGGCATCCATCACAATAACCTCACCACATGGTGGGACATCGTTGATGCCTTGTCACTTGACCACGGTCGCCACGTCGAGGCCGAAATCGCTCAACGCTATGCTGTACCACAGCTCACAACACTGGTCGCACTGACCGCCGAACCGGCCATTCAAAGTGAATTTACCAATGCCCTCGATGACAATGTGAACGTCATCGAGGACTTCAAAATGCGTATTACAGGCGCGATATCCAACTACCGCATCTTCGATGGATATACCCGCTTTGATGTCGGATCTGCCCGCGTTATGGCCATCGACCTACAAGATGTTGTGACCACTGGTAGTGCCGAGGCAAATAAGTCGGCAAGCTTGTTCTTTTTGATGGCGCGCACATGCTTCGTACGCAAGATCAATCTTTCCGAAGAAGATCTCAAGATCGTCAATCCCAAATACCGTCCCTACTACGAGCTCATTTACCGCAAAAACTGCGAGACACCCAAGCGCATTGCGTTCGACGAGTATCACAAAACTGGCGGTTCCGAAAATCTCCGCAAGATTATCGATACTGATGGTCGCGAAGGCCGCAAATGGTTCTTGGAAATTATGCTTGCGTCGCAAAAGCCCGATGACTTCGGTGCAATGGCCGAGATCGCTACATCCAAGATCGTTCTGCATTCTGGGACTGCTGAATCTCAGGAAAAAGTGCGGAAGATCTATGGCTTAACCCGAACTGAAGAGCTCGCTCTTAAAGAGTTTGTTCACGGGCCTGGCCGCTATGGCGCAACCTTCTTAGCGAAGGTAGCGACAAAGCGCGGTGAGAAGACTCAGCTCTACACCTCTCAAATGGGCCCAATCACCATGTGGGCTCTGACTACCACTGCGGAAGACCGTACTTTACGTTCAGAGCTCTACAAGCTCATGCCAAATCCAATTATGGCGCTGCGTATGCTCCGCGAGCATTACCCGAACGGGACGTGTAAGGAGGCCGTCGATGCTATGAAGGCCGATCCAGAGTTGCTTCGCCAGTATCTAGGCGATGCCCAACAAGATTCCGACAACCCATTCGCCTTCATGCTCGCACAGCGAATCTATGCAGACTACATGAAGCGATCCGCACAAGGTGAATTTGAACCAACCTTCCATGAACTTGCCGAGGCATTCTAATGGCACGGACTAGCGGCACACAGCGTCACGAAGAAATACGGCCAGATCGGCTCCGTGTAGACACGCGGTCTGGCCTCACAAAGATGTTTTTGGGGCTGAAAACCACCAATGGGGTTGCATTTGCCATGGTGGTTCTCGCTGTAACGACATTCTTCACCGTTATGCTACCCCTAGCCGTCGAAATATCCCTGTTTCTCATGTGGACGATTTACTTGTTTTGGGTTCGTCCAGGGGGCAAGTGGGATTTTCCATATCGTGCGCCATTCCACTCTGGCGTCTTTGATGGCTCTTATAAAGGCAAAAAAAAAGGCGAGGGCGTCGCCTTTTTTGGCATAGAAATCTCATCAAAACTCGAAGTTTGGGCCGCCAAAACAGACATTGGCACGCATGTTCTGTTGATCGGTACTACGGGCTCGGGTAAAACCGAAGCTCTTTTGGGTATTGTTTACAATGCCCTCATCAACTTATCGGGGTTCGCATTCATCGACGGTAAAGGCGACCCAAAACTGTTTGAAAACGTATTTCGTCTACTAAAAACACTCAACCGTCAGATTGACCTTTTGCAGCTCTCATTCTTGACCGGTGGGGCAAACTTTTCCGAGCGACAGGAAACCAAAATCACCAATACCTGCGCCCCTTATTCAACAGGGTCAGATGCGGTGATCTCTGAGTTGCAAATCTCGCAGATGGATGATGGCGGCGGTAAAACGGATATGTGGAAGGGGCGGGCCATCTCTTTTATTCAAGCTATGAATAAGGTGCTGGTGTACCAGCGTGATATTGGCCACTTACTACTCAATCCGAATGCCTACATCCCATATTTTGATCTACCAACATTAGAGAAATATGCCCTCGATCTCGTTTCTATGGACTCCATAGGTGCTGAGATTAGTTACAACAATGACCCCATGTTCAAGCAGTTGGTAAAGCCGTTAGCCAACTTCGTTACAACCCTACCAGGCTATCAGCCTAGCAACAAAGGCAATCAAGAGCAGAAAACGCTTGAGCAGTTTGGCTATATTACAATGCAGCTAACACGCCTCTGGAACGACATGTCATACACCTACGGCCATATTTACGGCACAGGCTTGGGTGAAATTTATATGTACGATGTTGTCCTGAACCGGCGTATTTTGGTTGGTGCCATTCCCTCCCTAGAACGATCCACAGACACCTCATCAATGCTTGGTAAGATCGTCATCGGTCAGGTCAAGCAAATGATGGGTGGCGCACTCGGCAACAGGGTAGAAGGTATTACCCGTGTCATCATCGATTCACGACCAACTAATGCAAAATTTCCCTATCAAGTCGTTCTAGATGAGTACGGCTACTATATTTGCGTCGGATTTGCATGTGCAATCGCTCAAAGTAGGAGTTTGGGCTTCTCCATCGTAATTGCAACGCAAGATATGTCCAGCCTGAAGAAAGGGTCGCCGGAGGAAGCTGACGCAACATGGGAAAATACGAATATCCGAATGGTTGGCCGCATCACGTCTGGTAAAGAGTCGGAGACATGGCGCAAGATTTCAGGCCTTGTTGATGAAGCGGATGTGGAGGTTATTGGCGGTAAAGAACATATCGAAGGTGATTTTTCCAGCTCATACCGTACAAATCGAGATACCCGAACTGAAAAGCGCCTTCGTGTCACTTACGAGGAAATTGCCGGTCAGGAAAATGGTGAATTCACCATGTTTGTCGGCAAGAAATACAAAGACGGTACACAGGGTGTTGCAGTAGTCCGGCAGCGTACATTCTATACGGCTTCGCCACGCCCTTCAGAAATGCGCCTTAATCATTTCCTACCTGTAGAGCCGCCTAGTGTCTCTGAGGTCAATCTGGCCAAAGCAGCACGGTCTCTATCAAAGGCACTGGGTGCAATGATTGTAGACGGCACCTTTGCAAAAGCCATTCCGAACAATACATACGGTATGACCTATACAAAGGGAACCAGTCTTGAGCGGATTAAGCTTTTAAGGCAGGGCATTGATTTCGTCACAGCAAATAATACCCACTTCCAGCAGATCGAGTCTCGCAGCCTTGGCTTTACAGCCGTAACCATGACCATTCTGGCCATGGCACGCATCCAGACCAATTCGGCACATTCTTTAAAGATTCATGCTAACAGTGCCCCAACAACCCCATCGATCCAGCAAGCACAACAGCCACCTGCAATGAAAGCAACAACGGCTCCAGCTCCTGCAGCCGTACTAGCAGCTTCGCCCGTCGCCGTTGAAGTGGGAGCTTCCGCAGCCGGTTCACGTACATCCCCATCGCTGGCCTCAGCTAATGCTAGCCAACCATCAGGCACAAGCACGTCACGAAGTGAGAATCCCCAGTATCAGCAGGAGCCAGCAGCAGCGCCAGCAGCACCAGCAGCACCAGCAGCACCAGCAGCACCAGCACAATTTGCTCACGAGTCTGCCCATCACGACGCCAAAGAGCCAAGCAGCTCAAGTGCCCATTCCGAGCCTAAGATAGCCTCAACATCAGCAAGTGGCCTCGTCAAAGCAAGGGTCCAAGCGTTTTATGCCGACCTTCAAGATGATTCAACCCCTGGCTTTGAGGAATATGAGAATGCAGAGTTTGATTTTGAGCCTGTCAATATATCGCGACTATCGGGCTCAACTCTTGCCCTTGCTGGTGGCGTAGCGAAGATTACTCACGCCGTCGAATGCATGTATATGTCCACTGCATACGCATCCGGTACGGGCATGTTCAGTGCAAGGCAGGCTTCCGCAGAGCTAGTTGATGAGATCGATAGTGCCACCAGTTACTATCAAGGTGTAGTTCCTGATCCAGAGCCGAAAGATGTATTTGTCGATGCCATCACTAAGATCCGGCTGTCTACGCAAACACTCGTAGCTCAGGCTGTCACCAATACCCAGACAGAAACAGAATAATGACACTACCTACCAAGCCAGCAATCAAAATTGTCCATATAGACCAAAAAACACTTTGCATTCGTGTTCCAACGCCCTCTGGCCATGGCTATTCCCTTTTTGCCCTGGCCAGAGACATCACTGAGCCTACAAAGCCAATTCGCGATGCAGTTAATTCAGTTCTAAAAAGTGAGGTATGGACTAAAGCAGAGTTGGTAGCATCCATTTCAACTGCGGCAGGCATATCTCCCACCGAGTGTACATTGGCATGGCTTTCTTCATATCCACAGCGTCAGCTCATTGATATCGTCATTGCCGTAATCGGTTTTGATGACTCTCTGAAGGACTTTTCGTCCGTATCTGGAATCGACTACACCAGACTTCGCAACCTACGAGCAGAAAACACAGAAAGAAGAATTAGCGATTTAGAGATAAAGTTAATGTATTCGCTTGTTGTAGGGGATACCCATGCTTCGCAAGCATATACTCAGCGGGATGTACTTTATTCAATTGTGCATCAAGATGGGCATCGTCTTACACCCATTCTCCCTTTTGATGAAATAAAAAACCAATTTCATCTTCTAGGCACACCTGGCAATCAAATACAGACATATGCCCTAGTGACATTATGAAATATATCGACCCGATTACTTCTTTAGTCCTTTACAGCGCCGATCCAGCCTATAAAGTCCACCCTCAACAGCTTTGCGACGCAATCAAACACCTCGCATACGCTGACATAAAACCACCTGAGCAGAAGAAGCAAGGTCTGGTGTCTCCCATTACTGAAGACCAATCAGCTACTCTAGTTGAAGAGCGCCACAGCAAGTATCTGATCATGGCATTTCGAGCCGATACGAAGAACATAAAGCCAGCCACCTTAAAGAAAGAGATGTCGAATCTTTCTAAAGCCCAATATAACAAGAAGCTGAGTGAGCTCACTAAGGCTGAGCAAAAGACCATTAAGGCAGCAGCAGTCGTTAATCTCTTGCCTAATACCCCTGTAGACACAAAGATTAGTCGGGTGGTTATAAATACAACAGAGTGTCAAATTGCCGTTGAGTCATCAAGTGTCGCGGGTGCTGACGCAATTATGGACATTCTGATCCCTCATCTTAAAAAGGCTGCTGGCGCAGGCACCACTATTGCCCCAATTCGTCCAGAGAAACTTGTTCTTTCTGAGATTTTCACCAACTGGTTAAAAGAAAAACAAGCGCCAGAGCCTTTTGAACTTGGAAAATACGTCCATTTGGTAGATTCTGGCGGTGATGCCCCGCCGAATGCCAAGCTTGATAATCACGACCTTACCGCGACCGAAGTAGATACGCATCTTGATTCTGGTAAAGGCGCTAAAGAAATAGGCCTGGTCTATAACCAGATGATTTATTGTGTTGCAACGCAAGAATTTGTTTTTAAGAAAATAGCGCCTTCAAAATCGATGAAGGCCATCATTAAGTCAGCTCAACAGAGCTCGAAGGATGACCCTCTTGTTCCGATGATGATGCTGATGAATACGATGTTTATGGCTGCTCAAGAACTGGTGGAGAAAATCTAATGGACTACCTATTGACTCAAATGCTGCTCCAACAGCTGCCGCCGCAGTTTATTCCGCAGCCATATAAAGATGATCCAGTACAAGCAATGCTTACTTACGATGGCCCCGCTATCAAGGGTATTCTGTCGGACAACGAGAGTGGCGCTTTTGTAGAAGTACAGTTCAACGGCCCTTCAGTATTTGCATTTGCCTATGATCTGTATCCAGACCGAAATCTTCTAGCCTCAATAACCTGCGAATACAACGACGATGATCCGCAACAGCCTGTTATTCGCGTTGCAGGTGAAATCGTTGATCCTAAAAATCATGTGCTATTGTCTGCCGAACTTGCGAAGCTCAACGATTACGCGATTTTTTCCGAGATACAACCGGCAGACAACTAATGTCAAAGCAAGACCTAGATCATAAAACCACCAACGGAACTCCTGCCAAAAAGCCTGGACTGATCCGGCGCTACCACCGTGCTCATGTGGCTGCACTGAAAAAGATAGCCAATCTGGACGGCATGAAGCGCATTGTAGGTATGGCATCTGACCTAGGCAAAGCCGCAACTACTGAGGCATGCCCTCGCTGCCAGGCCTTGACCATGCCTGCCCTGACTGATCAGGAGGCAAAATGTAGTTCATGTGGGTTTGTACGCCCAGCGATGGGATCAATTGTCACAGAGGACGATGCAAAAAAGTACAGCTCTCAGTTCGATGATCTCACCGACCAAGAGTATTACAATATCCTCCAAAACCATGTGCAACAGAATCGCATGTATCTGCTATCGTCCATGGTTGTCATCTTGATTGCGGCATTTCTGGCAATATTTTCATCCCCGCTTTATGCGATCTCATCGCTTCTACTCGCTATTACTTTGGCAATTCGAGGCCTTAAGTGTGCATATTGGTATTGGATTGCTTTGCACGACCGTCTGTACAATCCGAATAATCTTCGTGACTGGATGTCTGAACAATTATTCTGGTTGGCTAAAAGCCAAGTTAAAGATGACTTCGATCAACTAATTCAAAAATAAGAAAATGATCGATCTTCCTCCGCAGATAGACGCATATTATGTTGAAGGGCGTAAAGCCGACTTAAATTGCGTAATTGCCAGGGCGAATAAACATTCAGTCCCTGCAAATGTATTGATTGCTGTATGGGAGCAAGAGGCGGGGGCGCATGGTAAAGTTACCATCCATCCCAATGGCGCTGTGGATGTTGGCGAACTCCAGTTCAATCGAAAAACAATCAAATCGGATTACGAGAAACTGGGTATTACAGAGTACCATCTAAAATCTGATGGTTGTTACGCCGCTGATTTGGCAGCTCACCGATTGTCAGCCCTTATAGCCAAGAATCAAAACAGAATGGGGTATTGGCGTGCGGCAGCGATGTATCACAGCGCTAATGAACCATACAACTCAAATTACGCATCTTTGATAAGAAAACGCGCTGCCATGTGGGAGCGGATATTAACAAATCACTTCGCTAATAAATATGGCAAAAGTATCCAACTGACAATGGTGAGGAACTAATGAATTCACGAATTATCTTTGCATTGCTAGCATCAATCTATGCATTCTCAGCGGTTGCTGCGCAGCCATCAGCACCAGCCGGTGCGCCAGAGTTCCTCAAAGGCAAGGGATTGCACGTTCTATCCAAGAAGCCAGGCCCAAACGGCACCACCGCATGGGTTGTTAGTGCCGGCAAAGGATCTAAGCCCGCTGTTATGTACGTTACCCAAGATGGTAAAACTGCTTTTGCCGGTGTTGTTTGGGATGCCAAGACGGGGCAAGTCCTATCGAATAACATGATCACAGATGCAGATAAGCAGGCAAGTGAAGCCCTGCCTCCTGCTTCTGGAGCCCAGTCGTCTGCAAACCAACCTGCCGCCCAGCAATTGCCGCCATTGAGCGCACAAAAGGCGGTCGAGCAAATCAACAGTAAACGTGGTTTTCTTGATGGCAAACCTCGGCCAATAGATCAGATCCTGTACGTCGTGTTCGATCCGAAGTGCCCATACTGCCACAAGCTCTATCAGGCTTTGCGCCCAGCGGTTGCAGCCGGTCAAATCACAGTCAAGTGGCTACCTGTTATCGTCCTCGGCAACGATCAGCAGCGACTTAAAAGCCTTGATTCAATCGTGACTGGCTTGGCTATGAAAGATCAGACCAAAGCCATTCAGCAAGTTTTTGAAAATGCATCACTTGCAGGTGGCAAGCCAGACGAGCGAATCGTTGCAGATCTCATGACCAATGAGCAATTCCTACGCGCCACGTATACATCTAACCCAGATCTGGGTCAGATCGGCGTCCCAACAGCTTATTACCTCAACGCAGCAGGCCAACCCGTTGTGCGTAAAGCCGGCGATACGGCCATTGTTCAACACATCCTGCAGGATATCAAAAAGAAATGAGCGCACCTAAGAAGCCAAAATTTACCACGAACCACCCTCAAGAATTTCTCAAGTTGAAGCCTTGGATTGAGGGTGTTGTGCTCCGCTATGATCCGAAAACAAGCCAGATCCAGATTTTTCTCCGTTCGGGCATGTCTTTAGATACGGCAGCTCAGGCCGCCTACATTTCAGACTCTGCCGTTTATGAGCAATTAGTCACCTATAAGCTTAATGATGGGATTTTTGAACCGCCAGCCGTCAATATCACCAAATCGGCAGATGAAAATGGTTCGGAAGAAACGCAAATCACCATCCAAGCAAATGTTCTGATTGGTGGCAATACTATTACCCTTGCTAAATTCCAGGCGGCTGGCGAGTTCAAAAAGACCATCGTTGCCAATGAGCGCGGCAATGACGAGGTTCAGGTTACTCGCAATCTCCAGCAAGCCTTTGCTGCTGAATGGAGTGCTATTCTCAGTGGCGCTATCTCGCAAGCCGCTGAATACAACGAAGCTGAATTTTACTCTGCACTTTCTTCAACTGGCTCTGCGCCGGTATCTGTGCCTGCCGTTGCTGCCCATGGGCACCGCCAACAGCTTAAGAGCGCCATGTATTCCGCTGCACGTAAACAGCGCAAACAAGCGACTGGCTTCCAGTCAAAACCACTTTATGACTCCGAAAAATGGCCCCTGTGGAAGATCGGTGCATCAATTGCCGTATTTTTAGTGTTCATTCTCGCCGGATCATATGTGTTTACTAAGCTGGTTCCATCTGCCAACAAGTCGTCTGCCTCAGCATCTGCCCTCCAGAAAGGGGCAATCTCACCAGATGAAATTGGTAAAATGGTTGACCAACAAAAAGAAGCCATTGCTAACGGCGGTACAGACCCATATGCCGGCGTGGACACCGGTAATGTCCAAATTGAAACCCTAAAACGCATGGGGATCGATGTGGGTAATACTGATCTTGGCTGCCTTGCTTCGGAGTAATTGCCTTGAGGAATTTTGCGGGTGCTGATGCAAGTTATCTTGATGTTGCGGTAACGATAGGGGAGGGTAATCACCTCTCCTACGCAGAATCACTTCAGCTGCAGCGTACACGCCGTATCCTGAGATATCGGGATACTGGTTTAGTCGCTATCCGACGATGGACTCAAATGGAAATGTCACCATATATCCGCCGTGCCCAGCAGGTTATAACGGCGATAGGTGGTGATGCACATCAGGTTATATCTCTGGCCGAGGAACTAAAAAACCATTTTCATTTGTGCCGCAAGCAAGGTATGACCCCTCAACTGGCGATGCAATCGGTCAATAGGACATGTAGGCGAATAGAGCAGGGGGCTGCAAAACCTCAATAAAAATGCGGTAAACAAAAAGGGCTCATTGAGCCCTTTTTTTATGCTGAATAGCTGCAGGAGAATACGCTATTTACCCTGCTGATCACCCCTTCCTTCGACGCCACTGCAAGGCCCAGCTGAATCTCATCTTTAATTGCATTGATGAATTGCTTCGCGTTGCCATCGGTAGGCAGCGTTAGTTGGATTGCGAACTCAGGGATTTTACGCTGCCCAAAATCAAAGCCGCGTACCAAAATTGTAAAAAATGTGTCATTCAGTGAAAAACTCTCAACCGGCAGGCCTTTTACCCATTCCAGTTCATCGCTAAAAACAATGGCTTTCCCAATAGAGTCAGTCGCAACTCCAATGCCTTCAGATAAAGGTAAAGAAAGGCGATAGCATTGGATATCGCTACCATCGAATCTTATTGTGCTCCGCAAGATTGACGGGAGAGCTTCGAGCCACCGAACTGCGTGGTAAGCGAAAGCAATGTCACAAATTGCACGATTTAAGTCGAAAAAATTGGTACTTTCGTTCACAAATAACTCCGCACTATGATTACAATAAGGATATAAATATAGTACCTCCAAAAAAACGCAGGATACACATCGAGACGCAAAATGAACCAAGATCGCCTCCCTCAAGTGCATGAAGTGACAAGTGCCCAGCACTTATTTCAAACCGCACGTTTAATGATGGCCGCGTCAGATGCCAACGAAAAGACCAGCCACCAGGCCCGAGCAGATGCGTACCCAGCTATTGAGCTGGCTGATCACAGCACTTTGCGCTCAGACAACTCTGGTAATGTCTCAAGCGCACTTGGCGTGTTTGAGACCGCCAGCACCTCAGCGGCCCAAGCGTTTGCCCAGACAGATGGTCGCTCAGTGACCCATGCTGCCCGCGTCAATGCGGCATCGATTTATGCCTCATCAGAACTGGTCAGTGCATTGATGGTTTATCCTGGCATCAAAGGCGGCGAGAGTGAGCGAGAGGATGAGATCATCGACGGCATTCTAGCTCGTGCTATGCAAAGCACCGATCAGGTGATTGCCGCCATTGGCATTACCAGCGCCCATCCCCGCTATGCCGGCCACCGTAACCGTATTTTTCGCGCACAGCTCGATATTATGGCGAAGGCTCATATTGGACGGTATGTCCACGAATTTGCTGTTGACGATACCGAGAGTCTTGCTAGCCTGCAGGTGCGCATTGCAAACAAAATTGATCGCACTGAATATTTGCTCGGGGAGGGTGATGCCTCGTACCTTGACGCAACTCTTGATGTGGCCGTATCAAAGTTGCTTGCTAAGGTTACGGTAGCATCAGCCTTGGTGGATGAAATGGCGCGTTCACGATTCGACTTTGGTGTGCCAGATCCACTTGAGCAAATTGCGGTTCGAGCTGCCATGCATGCTGAAGCAATGGTTTCTGACTGCGCGAAGTCTATTGTGGGTGAAGCCTACGGCCAAAATCGAACCAATGACGGCATGGTGGAGTCGGCCTTAATTACTGCAGCGGCGGACATCTACCGGAAATGTTTTTCAACAAAAGCCCGTGAGCTCATTTCATCCCTTGATCGCATGGATGAGTTTGCCCGTGCTGCAGAGTTTGATAAATACTGCGGCGGCAGCGACAGCAAGGGGTGGCCGACAGAGCCAATCCATCAAGAGTTCTCTCGCTTTTTTGCATCAATGATCAAGCTCATTACCGGCGAAGACAAATTGTCGCAAGACCGGAATTCTCACTAGATGATAAGGAAAGAAAATGTCGGGAATGCAACTTATCTCAACCATTGGTGGGTCTGATATCGTTTACCCCGCTGGTGATGTGGCCGCCTTTGGTAAGGGCTCACCCATGCCATCATCCAGCCCAGTATCATCGGCCTATCGGATCGTGCCAGGCCTATCAAACACCTCTTCGTTGTCCCTCGATGATATTGCCGAAGTTCGCCGAGCAGGTGAGCCAAGCCCCATGGCACAACGGGCCATTTCTGCGGTGACAACTACTATTGCAAAAGAAATGGGGTACTCCGTTTCTCAAACCGGCACCCTTATCCCATCATCTGATGCTGCACGATATGGCGACTTGGTTGATCCAACAATGCCTGCCCGTTCAGCCCGCGATCCAGACGAATGGAAGTCAACAAGCTATGACTCTCCAGGCGTTGGTTGACGATGGGCTCTATTCAGTTTGATGGGCATCTCGTCCCCATCTGCCCTTACTCAATAATCGTAGCCTCTTCTGAAGAGGCTATTATTCTTGAGCAATATACGGAATCGTCAACCGGTTTGCTCAGCACCATTGATGGTAAGCCCGCCATCATTTTCGTCGGCACATCAGGTCCAACGGGTGCGATCATCAATATCCCGCCTACATTGATCGCATCCCAGCTTGCCCATGCTGCCCATATAACCTGCGTCATGCCTTCACGGCATGGCGAGGCTTGGATAGATCGAACGGTCCAAATTATCCGCCCCTGAGAGGATGCACAATGTACGCTGGCAAAATGGCTAAGGGGTTTAAGGCTGCCCAAGAAAAAGGCCTTGTGTTTGTCAGCCCCTACGATGGGCATCAAAAATTTGAGATCGATGATTCTTCAGCCGAGCTAAGTGTTAATCACCTGGCCAAGCTCGATTCCGGCGAAGACGTGCCATTGCAAAGTATTTTTGTCCACCCCCATCTCTACGAGCAGTATCCCGTTTTGTCTGGGATTTTGGTTAAAGCGGGGGTGTCCGACTATGATTCTGCTCAGTTCAACCATCAATCCATTCAGATCGATCTGAATAAGCAAAATGTCCGTGAGGCACTAGCATCGCCAGAGCGCCGACAGGCCTTGCTCAGTAGCATCGCACACGAAGCACAACATGCCGTCCAATTTGTTGAGGCATTAGACCTATCGAGTAACGCATCTGCACATTATGTTCAGATGCTCGCGAGTAAGCGCCAAGAGCTAGGTTTACGACCTAGTGAAACACATCTCGTCTCCGAAGATGTCAAGAAAGACCTTCATCAGCAAGCTTTCCGACGATACCTTAATCACCCCTGTGAGATCGAGGCGCGAGATACTGAGCATCGGATCTCCTTTACCTCTGAGCAAAGGCAACGAATTCAGCCATATTCCACTGAATCCATACCGGTTCAGCATGCCACGCCGCCAGCCTTGAAGCAGCAGCAAACTCTTGCATCGCTTCATCTCCGCGTTCGGCAACTTTTCCATGGCACCTTTGGCCCTGATCGGCTCAATCGCCACAATCAGGCCGCCAGTGTTGCCGCACTCTATGCGAACGGCAGCTATCAGAAGGCCCATGACTATATCGTTGCGCATCGCGTAAATCCAAACACACCGATTGATCTGGGCGAGGGCCAAAAGATATCGCTTGCGCACTACGCCATATCTCTTGATCAAACCGAAACCATCAATCATTTCGTCAAAGATGGCACTTTTAATCCTAAGTCCAAGCACGACGGGCTCAGTCCTATCCACCTCGCCAAGTCATCACGCATGATTGCCCTGCTTGCTGGGGCAGACGTAGACCTGGATGCTAAGCGCCCCTACAACGGTATTCAATCCGTCACTGCCTTGCATGTGGCCAGCATCAACAACAATACCGATGTCCTTTCTGCCCTTATAGCAAAAGGTGCTAATGTCCATGCCAGAGATCAGTTTTCAAATACACCTTTGCATTACGCTAAAGACCCCAGCACTGCACATCAACTGATCCGTGCTGGTGCTGATCTGCGTGCAATAAACAAGTTTGATCGAACGCCACAAATCGAAGAAACGCACCCTCTGCGCCATCAACTCCGCCTTGTCGCTGATTTGCCCGAGACTGAAATATCTAACGCCCTGATGTTGTCATCGGTAGCCAATCAACATATTCCTGCTGATCAGGCATCCCGCCTCATTCGTGCATCTGATCTGAATCAGTCGCCGGCCCCTCATGCGCATCGTCAGACCAACTCTGCCATTTTGCAGCGTTTTGAGACCCTATCCCGCCAAGGTGCCCAGATTGCAATGTTGCGCCCTGTAGCTAGCTTGCAAGCGCCTAAAGATGTCGCCCAATATCAATCCAGTGACGCCATCGTTGGCGCAATTGCGAGCCTGAATCCTCGCCTATCAGGTCTAGCTGAGCCCTCTGTGCCGGAAGTTAAGCTTTCCGCCCAGCAGATGCATGCCTTGTCACACCATCCAGGTTCTTACCTCGTTGAGAATCCACCGGTCAAATCTCCTGCTCTCCAAGCAGAAAATCAAACCGCCCATCAACCGCTCCCTGATTCACCTTTGCCGGTCACAAAGGTCATAGAAGAGCACCCTATAAAGCCAGAAACGATCACTCATCCCGATTTTTGGACGGGGGCGGGTGGGATGACAACTCTTGAGCAGAAGGAGGCGGGGCGTGCTGATCATGGCTTTGCCGTCAATAACAATCCAAACGACAACATGCCTAAGCCGCGACTTGTCACAGAAATGCCGGTAGATTTGGCTGCGCCTTTGCCATCTGTTCCCCAAGATAAGAAACGTGGGCTTCGTCCTCCCATGCTTACCCCAGCGGTTCGTAGGCCAGCGCCATCCGAGCCTGACTTATTTGGCCGCCCGACGCCATTTGGAACAGAGTACGACAATTGAATATTCGACAATCAAGTTTTCTGTCAATTAATCGCTTTCAGATTAGAAATCGGCTCCACTGAAACTAAATGCATTAAATTCATTATCGACTGACCCATCCTCGATAATTTCACCTGCATCCTCTATTTCATTGCTGGTGCTGCCTTCACCGTCGTCAGATGCATTCGTTTTTAAAAGCGCCAATGTGTCATCTATGCGACAAAAAGCAGGGGTGTTACCCAGCCCACACTCGCGAAACGCACTCCGAAACCCGCCTAGCAGCACGATTGCATGCTGCTTTGCACTAATTGAACCCTGTTCACACATGACAACCGGCATTTAGACCTCACTGTACAACTGCGAAACGCCTAATTTTGGTTGATAATCCGCTATCGCGCAAAAATTTCGGACAAATCATGGCTTTAGCAAGTGACGCTTCAGTTTGTGAAATTATTCAGGGGCTTGATCAAGGTGGAAATTTGACGGGAATTCTTGGTGCAATGTCATCAATTGAGTCTTGGACACTAGACCCCCAAGCAAAGCTGCCGACAGAATTTCAGCCACTGGTTGCCCAATTGGATGCCCTTGCCACTACTGGCGCAATCGCGTCCTCTTCCCATATGCAAGAGATTATCCCTTTGCTGGCCTCGCTGAGTGCAATGCGCATGATTGCACTTGTGGGATTGATTAAAACCCAAAATCCAGACTTTCTAACCGAAATACTGACGCTTGCTACCGACATCATTCAATCGTCCGATAAGCCTCAGCCTTACGCTCAGATCGTAATTGATCGCGTACGAGTGCTTTTAAATGATGAGCTCGCCGCGAAGATCTTCAATATCCGCCATGTTGAGGCCATATTCCAATGATTATCCGCAATACCCTTCAGACAGAACCGACTAATCATGCCGCTGGGAGTTATGCCGGTGTTTTAGTGGGCGCATTGTTGGCCGCCACTATGATCATGGCTCAGCCAACATCAGCATCTGACGCCCCTCCGCCGAACTTTATTGGGGTGGTGCCAAAAAACTGTGAAGAGCTTGCTGAGGCCATTACTCAGGCTGTAAAAGATCATACCGAGGCCGAGACTAAGGGCGTTGGCTCATACGACCCAAGTAAAGTATTCCAGCTCAATAACGATTGTCTCAAGCTGATTCAAGCAATCAAAATTGATATGAGCGTCGCAATTTTTGATATGAGCGGGTGGGCCAACATCCTGACTCAAGCTGCTGATGTATTTATCCAGAAAATCCGAGATATAGCTTGTGATTTGGCGTCAGATACGCTCAATGATGTCCTTGGCCGTTACAACAACATTATCAATCTTGCTAACAGTATTGATCCAAATAAATTCTGGACTGCCGCTATGAATTATGCGGTTACAACCGCAACTCAGGAAGGCAATAAAATCATTAGCCAGCAAGCTTCCGAGTGGCGTTCCCAAATTAAAGACGTGACTGGACAAATTCCAGCAACTCCGACCATTCCACCTTTGCCTGGCGGCGTCAAAAATCCAAATGCCATGGCTGCCCCAAATGCAGCAGCAGCTGCTGCTGCCGCTGCAGCACCAGCCAATACAGGCCATGCAGATGCCCCTCAGCCACAGGCCGCTAAATTGCCTAATGCTTTTGATGCTGCGCCTCAACAACCTGCACAGCCCCAGTCTCAACCTGCGCCGGATCAGGGATCAACCCTACCATCGTCTAAATGGTGATACTGATGAAGAACATTAACCTGACACCCATTGCTCAGCGTATCGGTTACTACCTGAACTCTCCTAAGCACCTTGCAGGATTGGCTCTGAGTGCATCTTTGCTTCTAGTCGCCGGCGTTGCTTATTCCACCGGCAGCTCCCAGCCCGAAGATGATTGTCGAAATGCTGCTTATGGCTATGACAAGCTCAACGAAGAAATTCAAAAGCAGAATAAATACGCTGTCCAGTTGATGTATGAAAGCATGAACATCAATACATCCGACAAATACGATGCCGGCGGCGGCAATCAGTGTCTGAAGCTAATCCGGCTCACTACTATCGATTTATCCAAGGGGATGCCTGACGATCTTGGCTTTAACGCCATGCTTGATGTAGTCATCAAAACACTCAGAGATGTTGCCGTAAAACAAGCTTGCGATCTTGCATCTGGCACCCTTAACGACATGATCGGCAAGTACAACAACATCATCACATCCATGAACGGCACATATGACCTCAACGGTGCCGCAAAGGACATGATGAAAGATGTGCTCAACCAAGCGACCCAACAGATGACCTCTGACTTGCAAAAGCGTGCAAGTGATTGGAAGACAAATGCTGGAAATATTCAAATCATCAGTGACGCTGATGATGCCATCAATAGGGCCAAGGACGCAGTAAAGAACGCAACCCAAAACAAGTCCACATACTGCGCAAGCACCCAAGACACTAGCGATAAGCTAGGTAACATGGCGGGTAGTTCAAATAATAAATGGACAGCCATGTATTACCTATATGGCAAAGCGTGTATGAACACCCAGTCCCTTGGATGTTCAGATGGCCTCTATTATCAGCGTGAATACTGGTGTGCTGATGTTGATGTCCAAGACTGTCAGAGACCTCATCGAGATGCCCCTGAAGTGTGTACCACCACGACTCAAACACGAGATTCATCTCAGTGCCAGTCCATCAAGCAGAAAATCGCCATTCAGGAGCAGATCCTTCGGGACTCCACCTCTCAAACTGACTCCCTGAAAGACGCTGCGACGGATTCTGTAAATAACACTGCGTGCCAGGCCGCAATTGATTCTCTAACGGCGGGTAAATAGATGAAAAGCGATAAACGATTTATACGCCCATTGTCTTTTGCGCTGTTCTTGCTTTTCTCAGTTCGGGCCCAAGCGATGTGTGGTGCAACCCCAAATCTAACTTGGTACGACTCCCTTGACGATGTGCTATGTGCTTTCAAATTGACCACTAAGCAGGTTGAGGCTGAGGCAAATAAGGCAATTGACGCTATGGCTGCGACAAGAGAGGTAAAGGCTCACGCCGACAAGGAGCTCGCCCTTACATTGCGCATCACTGATGTTGCGAACAAGTTTGCCCCAGTCAATAGCCAAGGTAACGCACTTGGCCAAAGTCCTTTCATGTGTACCACCAATACGATTGAGCGCTCGCTTGATCGGGCAGAGAAAGAGGCCTCAACTGGTGCTCACGAATGGTCTGCCAACCTCTATCAAACATCATCAGCCACTGGTGATAAGGTCGAATTTACCCTCATGGGTGTGACGCTCGTTAGCCGGCGCAACGCCAAATCACGATCCATGATTTCGCTTCGCGAGCTGCATAACCAGCGGTACTGCACACATCATGAAGCCGAGGCCGGTCTATGCACCCTTAGTCCTAATGCTTTGCAAGCTGCAGACATTGACTCATCCTTGCTCAATGTCAATGACACCTACGCATTCGATCAACAGCTGGCAGCTAGTGCGTATGTCTCACGAATCGCACCAATTAAAACCATCCCAACCCTTGAGATGTCCGCCAGTCCTGGTTGCAAAACCGCCCAGTGTTCAAACGCTGCGACCCAGATGCGTCGTCAAGAGGCAATGCGGTCCATCGCTCGTTATGCATTACTTCGTCAGATTGAGGCTCGTACAACTGGTGAACGCAATGGCCCTATGGGCTCATTCAACAACAAATAAATTGGATAACTGATATGAGTAAAGTACAAGCGGTTGCTGCTGTAGCCATTGTTGTTCTTCTCCCTGCCGCAGCTGTTTATGCTGGTTGTATGGGGGAAGAAGAGCCCAAAGTATCTGCCCGTTTTTCTAAATATGCTGCCGATACTTTGCGTGACTTTACAGTACGACATACCAAGCTCTATGCCACAGGCGTAATGACAAGCAAGTTCGTTTTGTCGGCCATAACTACTCTCACTAAGCAGGTAAGTGCCGTTGGCGAGAAAGAAGTGCAGGCCGGTGTGGAGATCGAGAAAACCTATGCAGAGGCAAAGAAACGCCTTGCTATTGAAGAGCTCTCGTCTGATATCGTCATGAAGCAAATCTCTCAGGGCTACGATCCTTGCGGGTCATACAATCGCGATAAAGCCATTTTCTCGGCGGATAAAACCACCCGCGATAAAGTTGCTGACAATGTGGGCAACTATGAATATGCGTCCTTCGGTGATGTGGCTGCTGCAGTGCGTCAAAGGGAATCAGATCATCGCCAGAAATATTGCACCAAAGATGAGCAAGATGCTGGTCTTTGTACGATGAAAAATGATGGCCTCGCTGGGGCTAACATGAACCCCAATTTGCTGCTACGCGCAAAGGCTGGACTTACTCCCGAAGAGCAGGCAGCTAAAAGGGCATACATTTCCAATGTTTTGGGTTTGCCTGACCCCATCCCTCCTGCTGGCGCAGACAAATCAGCTATGGACAACTACGCGCAGATCAAGGCCGAAAAAGATGTTTACACCGGCATGGCTGCATATTCGTTGGAGTCAATTAGCCAGGAGAATGAGAACCTTATCCCTCTTCTCCGAGAGCGTGGGGAGCAATATTTCGGTACATCAGCCCGAGGTATTCAGTGGCAGAAAAGCCTAACTACTCAAGAAGATGTCGGCATCATGCGAGACCTGATCCAGATTCAGGCCTTGCTACTCAAGGATGCCCAAATGTCGCTTCGGCAAGGCTATCGGACGGAAGGGAATATCGCTGCTCTCAGCAAAATGGCGACCCAGCTTAAAGCCGCTGCAGTAAATCGTGCGGCTACGGCTATGGAAGTGCAGGCTACAAATACAAAAATTAAGTGATCACCATGAGCAACAATTCAAGAAAGTTCACCCCACATAAAAGTAGTCTTGCGTTAAAAGCAAAGGCTGCAAGCCTCTCAATTGCTTTGGCCTTTGCTGGTGCTGCGCCAGGTATCTTCATGGCACCCAATGCTAATGCCGGCTTTTGCTCCTGCCTTCCTGTGATATCCGAGATCTGGCAGAACGTCGCAAATGAGGTCTATGCTACCCAGAAAACAGCTATGGATCGCGGTTTTGATGTCCTCGATCAGCAGTGGCGTGATCTTATGCAAAACGTCACCGCCGCACTAAAAGTAACCACAAAGCAAGTTGAGGTCACATCTGACCAGCGCATCGCGGCAGACCAAAAACTGGCCGAAACAGCGGCTCACGTTGACAAAGAAATCGCTCTATCAAAACGCACATATGAAGCTCTGCGTGACTACGGCCCTCAAGGTCAGGGCTATGATCCATGTGAGCAGATTGATCAGCAAAAAACCATGAATGAGGCAATTGGTCACGCTGCTGAGGCTGCAGATGCAGTCGTTAAGTCAGTCGCTGCTGCGCCTGGCCGATACGCTAAGCCAAGTGACACGCTAAAGGAATGGAGTGCTGCAAGGTCTGCTGTGTATTGCCGTCCAGAGCTAGCGGCGAAGGGGTTTTGTACTCCCCGAGCCGGTGGCGAGAAGCCACGCGATACAAATCCTAGTTCAATTTTCGACCAGAACAAACCTGGTGATGATGCAGCTGGTACTCAATACCTCAATTACTTTGCAGGCGCACCCAACCCCCCTCCAAGCACTGTTCTGGGTAAAGACAGTCCTACTGTTAATGCCTATTTGGAGTTAAAACGCCAGAAAGATGCTCTTGTGGCACCCTCGATCAATTCTGTTGCAGCTATCAAGGCTGCCAACGCTCCAAACGGTCCGATGGCTGAGATTGATCGGCGTGTTTCTAATTTTGTGGGCGGTGAAGGATATAAAGATTTCAAGGTTTCTCTGCACTCATCCGAGGCACGCGGCCTCCTGCTCCAATATGCAAAGATGTCTGCTTTGGAGTTGCAGATGCGCTTTATGCAATACGAGCAGGCTCAGCGCATGGAGACCGCGCTTGCTGCAATGACTGTCGCAGAAACAGATCAGATGGATGCTAAAGCAGATGCAGCTGCAGCAGCAGCCATAAAATCTACCACAAACGCGAAAATCAAATAGGCGTGCAGTATCAATGAAGCTTAAAAAGATATCCGCATTAATCATTGCGCTAGCCTCCACATCCGCAATATCAGGCAGTGGTTGCTTATCGTCCCCATACGGCACGATCTCTGGCATCAAGACCACATCCGGTTACAACACATGGCGTATGAAGCACGGCGCAAAAGGCACTACCAGCGATCCTACTCTCTGGCCATCTTTAGCAGATAAGAAGCATATCCAGTTGCACTTTGGTACTGATTTTGCTGGCCAACAGTCGCAGCTCAAAGTGATGGAGGACAACAACACCGTGATCTTTGCTGGGTGGTGGGGTAGCCGTAGCGGTGGACTTGGAACAAAAGTGGCCATACGTCGTAATGCTAGTGGTGACGTATATACCTACAACCATATGAATAGTGTAAATCCTGTCTTGATCAAGCAGTTTGATATGGGAGATCCTGGTAAAAGTTCAGCACCAGGTAATCGTGCCGTTGCGGGAGGTCTTCCCGTCAATACAGGTTTTTGGGTTGGTAATCAGGGTTCAACAGGTAAAACAGAGAATGCATATGGCGTTCATTTGCACGTTAATTACATCCGTCAGCAAGGTGCTGCTGCTATGGGCGATGCAAAATGGAATGTATACAGCACCAATCAAGTTCAACAAGTCTATCAAGTAGATCCGAACTCCTTTGGCAAGGACGGTGTAATCCTTAGCCCAAGCAAGGCCGCAAAGTTTAACGCACTAACCCAAAATGTCTCAGACGATGTACGTCGCCACTTCTGCGCTGGCGCTTTGCCGCCGCCTGATACACCAAGCCCCCTTAATTCCATGCTCACTAAAGGGGAGGTAATTCAATATCCCGCTCGTAAAGACCCCAACTATCTAACACCAGGCTCTAGAGTAGGGCAGGTGGCCGTTGTCGCCAATACGCCTGAGATTGCTGCTAGCCAAAAACCTTCCGTAGCATCGGCTGCGAAAGCCGCTGATGATGCTGCAGGCAATCCTACATCTGGCTCAATCGGTCCTCAAAATGAGCATGCTGCATATTCTGCAGAGAGTACAGAATTGGAGCAGGCAAAACGAGCTGCCGGCCTTTTCAGCTCAGATCCAATCTATGGCGCAAAACCCATGCCCCCATATGAGGATTACGCTGGTCAGTCTGAAATGGTTATGATTGCGACGGAGGCCACACGTAGAAATGGTGATACTAACTATTGGATGCAAATGGCCAATGTTCATCCCCGCGCCATTTGGATTGAAATAGCCAGAATGAAAGGCTTGAAAAATTACATAGCGATGCGGCATTATCAAAGCAAACAAAATATAGAAATGATGCTATCATCTATTAATACAGCGCGTGCGGCCAAGTCATTTATTCCTCAGATAAATGCCGCCCACTCAAAAGCTGCTATGTCTGTTGTAAATTCAAAAATAAAATAGCTTAGGAATTACGTGAAATGAATGTTAAATTATGCTCTGTGATCGCTTTGACTTTAGCTTTTTTCTCTGCAGGTGTTATGGCAGCGCCAGCTGAGTACAAGCCTCAATGCAACGAGGGAACTACTGACATCTTCAAGCGAGCAAAATGCCTAAACGATAATGGCTATAAGCTCCTTGTGATAACAAAAAAGATCCCTGATAATCAAACCATAACCGGCAAGTCGTGGTTCAAGCTTTATACCTTCGATGGTAAAGATATTACCCCGCCAGTGAAGGTTCTTGATAAGCACTTCAAAGGCTCCATCCCCACCTATGAGCTAGTCGATAATGAAATTCATCAGTTCACCATTCTTGATGAAATTGGTGAATTTGAAGATCAGCCGGAAAATCTATGTATTAGCGCACGAACTGGCAAAAAGGTGAAATGCCGGTATTGATATAATAAATGAATTGCAAGGCCTCTATTGACAATTAAAATATAAAAGGCCAATATATATCAAGCGAAGCCGAGCGTCCGCACGGCATAACCGGAGAAAGCCGATGAGTAACAATCTATTGGGGTGTCAACATTCCACCAATGAACACCAACCTCTAGTCGATCAAGGACAAGAGGCTCAACGGAAGCTGCCATCCGACTGCTACGACACTAAACAAGCTGCAACACACGCCGCGCTGCACGAAATTGGTGTTAATGTCGAACGGAAACTGTTTTTTCATGCCACATATTCACCTCTTTTACCGTCAATCAAAGTAAATGGACTTGGAGGTGAAGGCGCGAAACCAAACTGGCCGGACTCACAGACTGGTGTTGTGTATTTGGCCACCTCTGCGGATGTTGCTGAAAGTTACGCAGAAGCGGCGGAGGATGTGCCGTCTGAATGGCTAGATTCTATTGTTATTTTGGCAATTGAACTATCGTCAGATGATCCTAAAATTAAGCCGGATAGCAATGTCTGTGACGGGGAGAATGAAACATTGGAATTCCACGGGGTTATTCCGTGGGGCAGTCTTACTATTGTTTCTGCCTTAGCCACCGAGCCTGACCGGAAATTGCCACAGGATAGTTTTGTGGATGGTGATGTTGTGATTTTCAATTCAACCGCATCTGATGGCAAACGTTAAGAACCCATTGCATGGTGAATCGAATGAAAATCAGGAAATGTTGCAAAATGCATTGGGTAGGCAATTTTTCAGGGAATATTCTATTCCAAAAGTAACATTGCTTGCATCGGGTGATGTCGAAGCGCCAGAAGCATCATATGATCGCAATTTCAGAATTGATGCCACTAGAGGTATTGCAAAGTCGCTTCAGAAAGTAATTGAAGCCATGCCTACTGCAGCAATGACAGAGGGGCTATTGTCTAAAATCAGAGCTCATTCCTCTGATGAATACTTGGAAATCGCCCAGCAGCCTACCCATGACTTATCGAGCCTTTTTTTCAAGGCTGCGGCTCATTATTGTGGCGTCAAAATTGATAAACTTGGCATAGATCTGCCAAATGAAGACAAGACTAATTCCAGTCAAAGTAATGAAATAAAACAAGCCAATCAGCCACCACGCATCACACGCCCGCATTTAGATAGGCTTGAATTCACTCGCGATTGGCTAAATGGGCTCCATGCCGATGAAAACCTATTTCAAAGTGCCTATTGTGTCAGGGGTATTCAATATGGCAATTGGCTCCTTGGGAAAACCACCGACTCCGAAGCTCAGCAGGTATTAAATACGGCATTTAATGCCATGGCCGATCTTGCTGATATCCTCAAGCTTCCACCCCAAACTTTGAGCTTCGGAGGATATTTAGGAATGGCGTTCGCCTCTCGTGGTAAGCGGGGAGCAGCTGCTCATTATGAGCCTGGATCTTCTAAGGTCATCAACCTTACCCGCTATCAAGGGGGCGGTGCCTTAGCTCACGAGCTCGGACATGCCTTTAGCCACTTTGTAGCCCGCATTGGCGATGCCTCAGACATGAGAGGGCTTGGCCATCAACTCGAACGGTCACGCGCAAACTGGAATCCAATCGCTAAGGATCTCGCCCATTTCATAGAGCATCTTTCAAGCCACGAATATGACTACCTAGATCGCTCAAAGAAAATCGACAAATTAGAGCAGCGCAAAAAACCATACTGGTCAACCCCAGAGGAAATGTTCGCCAGATTTTTCGAGGCCTATACAGAGCTTAAGCTAATAAATGCAGGGATTCGTTCTGATTATCTCGTTCATTCCACTCAGACTGCCCAAGGCTATCCGAGTCACGATGAGTTAATCAAAATGTCGGAAAAATTCGATAAATACCTCGAAAACTATAGGTCTAAAATTGTGGAGCACGGCATGCCTAAAGATATTATTAAGGCTAATGCCAGAGATAATACTCAGAGCTATGGTTATGAAAACTAAAATCAGCCTTCTGACCAAAATTCTTTATTGGCTCGGAATTACCACGCCGCCGCCGCCCCCCGTCTATGAGCAAGAGCATACAAGGATTACTATTCGCCAGTTCAAGGCACGGCATATCGAAAAAGAACCTCAGCAAGCCGTAATCGGTAATGACAGACCTATTCAAGAACGCTCATCGAAACGGCTTGGTGGCGCGGTTTACAATTTCAAGATGGATGCACTCCGACAGGCATCGAGAGTGTTGCCTGCGAGCGAGTTTCAAGTCGAGTCGAGGGTATTTGCTTCAACCTTGCTCCTAATCCAAAAGGAACTGTTGGATGCAGCAAGGCATGACAAGACAATAAGCAGTGAAGATCTACATGCAATAATGGTTTACTTCACTGCGGCCCACAATGCCCATATACGAAAAAAACTTCAAGCTAAACGCAATGAGGTAATCGCAGGATAAAATTACAACGCCAACAACCTGTTGGTAAATTTAAAACATCGACATGTATTTAGACATCCCCCGCAGGGGGTAGATTGAGATTGGTTGTTCTCTACCGAATTCACAGCCCCAAAGAAGGGTGAATCTAATCTATCACTCCTAGCACCACAATAACCAAATAACTCTAAGCCAATCTTCCCCAATATTCCATAATGCTTTCTGGGAAAACCGATTGAACCCTCGCAGATTTTGAGTATGGAACTTGGTAACTCATGGGCTCCGACTCGTAGCGAAAATCGGATATTTGATTCCAAATCGTACAAGGCAATGGTCTTGCCGGACTGCCTTTTGGCGTAACCCACGAATAATCATTCTCTAGCAAGTGCCAAGAAACTGATTCTATTTGCCCCGCACCCGAGTTGGCGCATTTCCCAACGCCTGGCACATAGTCAGAAATCAAGCGGCTAACTTCCTCTGGATTGCCAACTGCATAAAATACAACTTCACGGGCATCGTGTGCAGCGTATGAATTGATTACCGTCTTGTATGGGCCACGTTGAATGTCAACCTGTCCATACCTTGCGTTTTGGCCTTTGCCAACATTTGGAGAAAAATCACCGAGTGCTAGATCACGCACGCCTGCCACCCGATTGAATTTCCCACGGACATAAAAAGTGCCTCTGGGGATGTGTAAAGCACTCGCCTTAAAAATACCCATTTCTCCACGCGCTAGAGGAATGTGATCAATAGTCGCTTCATCCATAAGCCCTTTCTCGCAGAAGATCGCATATGAGAGCAGGGCATCCAGTGTCAATGGCGTTGACAAATGAAATGGTGAGCTTAGATTCAACCGAAGTAAAAATGGAACATAATTCTCATTCATCATAATTCCTCGATCTCATACAGCTGTTTATCCAAAGTAAAAAAGCGAGCCCTTTGCCATGATCCTTTACGGAAGCGGGCAGGGATGCAATCTGCAAAGGCAGGGTATTTCCGAGCCTCAGTGTTTTGCATCAACAGCGCATCAAGTGACCCATCAAGGCTTTCAGGTCGAGGGAAACGAGGATCGGCGATCCACACCGTGGCTTTGTCCGTGCTTGAGCGAATCGGGCGTCCCAGACCCTGCCGCAATTTCCTCCAAGTTCGCTGCATGCCACGCGCCTTCAATGTGGCATCAATCCGGTCTTCGCTAAGCCCTTTATTCTGCAAATGCGCCTTGTAGATAAGATCTACATGGCTTGAATGGCTCGGCGGCGAAAAAGGGATTCTTGTTATCACAAGGTGCTGAATCTGATTAGGCAAGTCAATGCCTTCCCATGCGCTGGCTGAGATCAAAATGGCATTTTCAGTTTGTTTGTATTGCGTCACTAACCTACCAATTGGTTGGTTTTTTCTCGCCACAATCGGGTTCAGGTCGTGCAACAGCGCATCCAGCGCAATACTGTCTTTGTGTGAGATCGTTAAAACAAGAACCTTGCCGCCCTTTGAGTGCGCAAATCTGATCATTCCTGCACAGTATTCCAGCCAGGTCGCACTTGTGATGGCATGGTCATCAGTAATCCTGAGCGCTGGTAGCGGTGCTGCAGGATCGGCAAGAACAAAATCCAGCGACCCAAATTCAGAGGGTGCAAATTGGCTATATGCCGACAAGATCACATTATGCACCGGATCATTACTGCCCTGAATCGCGTGTCTGACGACCCCAATTTCGCTTGAGAAGGAGTCAAAAGCCCTTGGTAGTGCCCAGCCTGATGAGGCTAGCGTGGCCGACGTAAATAGCACCCCCTCAAGGCCATCCCGCGTTGGATAGTTCGGGTCATCGTTGCCTTGGAATAGACGCTTTAGCAGCCGAGCTGGATTGGCCTGTCCAATTGCCAGTGAGGGGTAATTCCGCACTGGTGAAAAAGAAACTACAGCGGTTTCTTCGCCGCTGCTAGTTCGCATCAAATCCCCAAAGCGAAGAAATTCATTTGCGCTGTTTGCAAAATCCATCAGCAGTCGCGACTGAGGGGTGATGAACATATCACCGCCATCTCCGATGCTCAATGCCGGTTTAATAGTGGCCAATGCCTTTTTAACGTGCTCAGACACCTTGTCAATCATTGTCGATAGCGAACCCAACTCTGTTGCTGGGCATGCCGATTTTGAGCATCTTTTGCCATAGTTATAAATTTCGTCGTAAAGCCGCCCAATTGCCTGCCCCATCTCTGGCATGCCGTTTTCAAATGCTATTCGTTTGAACAGATCTGTAATGCCATGGAGTGGCAGTGCCGTTGTTGCTATGGATTCGGCGGCACCAGGCAATCGGTCTGCCTCATCGATAACAACATACGCCAGTTGCTTTTCCGCGCTATCAAGGATTCGGCCCCATTGCTTTGCATGCAAGATTAGTGTGGCATGGTTGCAAATGAGTAGATCAGCCTTTTTTGATTCCTCAACATGTAGTCGATATGCGTAGCTATCGGCTTCTGGTGATGTACCGCGTAGGCAAATCATGGATTGCGATACGCAAGGCGGAAAAGCTTCAATATTTTGATCGTCAAGAAAGTCGTCAATTAGTCCGCTGTTGCTTGGTTTCCCATCATCATCCATGGCGATCAAGAAATCATAAAGCTTCTCAAGAAGCTCAATCGCCTCCCTGCGCTCTGTTTCTAAAATATCGTCGTCATTTCGCAGCATAGAGATCGTATTTTGAACAGCGCTTGCCGATCCAAAATTAGCCATGCCCATCCGAACTGCCACCGAAACATGCACGCCGGTTATTTCAGCCACCCAGTTTTTCGCCAAAATAACGTCGCCTACTTTTCCCCCGTTTCGGCCATCATCCGTCATTTGATGTTGCAAGTTCCGAGTAAATGTAGACACCGCACCGCGCTTACCAGTTGCCGCAATTTGCAACATGAGTGGAACTAAATACCCTAGCGTCTTACCAGTGCCGGTTTCAGCTTCGAGCATATTGATGCGTGTTCGCTGCTTCCTTTCTACATCCGTCTGCGCATTAAATCCCTCATGCACTTTCAGTGCGTAAGCCAATTGCGCTGGGGAGTTTTTGCCAAATGTTTTTACAATAATCCCATCATGGCCAAGAATCGCTTCAATTTGCTCAACGCTCATTTTGCACCCCACATCGGCGTTTCGTGAGAAAGGCCATATGAACCGCCTCTTGTGTTAATCGATTTATCCGACTCATCAAGTACCGCGATATGCATGACAATCACTGACTTATTTGATGCTGACTGCAAGTACAGCCGGTGTTTCGATGAGTTCAGTTTTTCTCGTTGCCAAACATCAAATGGTGGGGGAGGTTCAAACCCTTTCAATTTATTGTATGCCACCAATTTTTTATAACGTGAAGGGTAGGAATGGTGGGCCTTAGCATTACGGACAAATCGCACCCCGTTTGTTGCCTCTTTGGGTACATCCATAATTTCGCTAAGCAGCACCAGCTTATAGCTCTCTAATTTTCTCAGGTGCTGTAGCGCAGATGTCAATCCATCAATGCCATTAGAAAAAATCCGAGCCCTCAGCCCAAAATACCCTTGGACATCAGATTTGAAGTCCGGCCAATTTATTGCCAGATCCGCACCTTCGCTAATCGAAAAATGCACTGCGGTAAGAATCCGAGCATGCGTTTCATAAACCAAGCCAAGATCTCTGGGGATCGAGATTTCGACATAATGAGTCCAATGGTCGAGGGATTTCACCATTACAAGCTCACTCCAAAGTAGGTGCTGCCATCGAAAAATTGCCACTGCGCATCAACTGGGCAAATTCATCATCAGCTTCTTTCAGTACATCGCCATCAATCACGAAATGACCGAACCCCATAGTCACTGAGCCTAACTTCACTCTCTCCCCAGCGCCCATTGAATAAACATCCCATGTGCCACTGATTTCGCCGCATCCGGTGTTGTGATGAGCCCCCACAAGTGGATTCGCAGAGAATTGACGTAGCGCCCCCAAGAACGCCCCCAATTCGATGCGTGTGGCCTGGACAATGCGGATTTTGTGGTTCATCTCGACCATAGGCGGGATGGCCAGAAACCCCGCCAGCGGCATACCAACTGAGTTATCACTTGCTTCGCTAGCCTTAACGACCTCTTTGGCTTCCGCTTCAAGTTTTTTAATTTCGTCATTAAGGGCGACATACTCATCAGAACTACGATCTTTGAATTTTTTTAGATCGCGTTTCATAGCATCGATCTGATTTTGAATTTTCGACCGAGCGCGATTGGCCAGACCTTGCTGCAGTAATTTGCTCAGGTCATCTTCCGATAGGTATTTGGTTTGCTCTGGTGAGCGAAAGAATTCATCGCTCCTTGCGCCTGAGAAATGCACAGCAGCAATATCTGCGTATTCGTCGGCCACAATAGCGTTTCCGATGTTGATCTTCCCGCGTACGAAGCCTAACGAGCCCGCATCTCCCGCCCCGAAGAGCGACAGAAGCGGGTTTTGCTCACGCGCTTTTGCGATATGCATTACCGATGCTTTGTTGGCCTCGCCTGATCCTTTTACGCCCCCGATGGTCGAAATGTAATGTTCATTCAGAGTCAGCGGCGTCGGATTCCCTGTAAGCGCGATTAAATGTTCGCGCATCAACTGATGCAAAGCACGTCGCCATCCACCTCGCAAACCAGTAGCGGGAAAGTACATTCGCACCCCTTTGCCAGTGGTCATAGAAGGGATGGGTAGAGGATCTGTACTCGAACGGCGTGTATCCGCAAGATCTTTCGAGCAAGTGGCCAATGGCTGCTCAGCAACAATGCGACCTTCAAACAGTACATTTAGCAAATTCACGGGCAAATTCACGGCTGGCTCCAAACAAGAATTGGGTGGTTTTGGAATTAAAAAAATTGACTTCAATAATCACTCGGTGCAACTATACACACGGTCGAATTAAAACGTCTACTTGTATGGAGAAAAAAGATGACCCGAGAATACTTCCATGAACATATCGGTCGTCACTTGATTGGCGCAGGGGCTGGGTCTGAGTACATAAGCCCCCATAAAATCTTCATACCACAGCGAACATCAAAAGATGTCAAAACGCTCAACCTGGGGCAAATTGGCATCACCTACATTGCCTGCCCTGAAGGCTCGATAATCATTGGCCGCCTTGAGCACCCATCAACGCCTGAACTACAAATCATCCGGTCAGAAGATGTTAGTGCGGATAAATATATGGCCCACTGGCTCCTAAACCGAGAAGTAGGGGGGTTCATGGTCGGTTATATCGGCAAAGCAGCAGTCGAATCAACTTTTAAGCTTACTCATGCTCTTGCAAGAACCACGATTTGCGATTCATCATCGCCCATGATGGTTAATCTCAAAGAGGTAAAAGAAACGCTCAAGCTAATACAAGATGCAGGAATTCCATGGAAAATATTTGCAACAGCTCTCCATACATATGCCGCGTATCGTGCCCATCAAAGCAACGCATCGAAAGAGAAGCTGAATAAGCAACTGATTAACACGCCAGCCCTCCGTCGTGTATTGCCACAATGTCCTGTGATGACCAATAGTGGCGAGTACAAGATACTCTCCGCTTACCATATTGATCGCTAATAACCGCCATCCCCTCGATTGGCAAAGCAGCGATTTAGGCCAGTTGGCCAATAGACCCACCGATATGTTGGGCTTTTAAAGAGAATTTCGCCGACCCAGCTTAAGCAGCACACCCCCCCAATTGGACGCGGGGGAGGGAATGCGAAGAAAATTTTTCCCCATATTTGGGGCATCAAGAGGCAGCACTGTTAGGGAATTGTAAAAGTCCGTTGAATCAAGCGCCTACGCGCAAATAAACCCTAGACTCAACATTCGCAATTACACAAACCATGAAAGGACATATCTAATGAACTCTACCGCTCAAATGGAACCGAAAGTAGTGCTTCTTGATGAGGCCGGCTACTACTTTGGCAGCCAAGACGACAGCATAAAAGCTGAGCTACGCAATATCGAAGGCGTACCCAATGCGACCTACGTGGTCAATGAGGGGAAGGTCTTTGTGTTCGACAAGTTGGTACAGCTAGTGAACGCTCAGCGAAAGCTCAATACTGACCAACCGCTTGCTGATCTGGCTCTCAGCCTGCTCGTGGAAGCCTCCGTTTGCGCAAAGGAAGCCGTAGAAAGCTGGGGCATCGTGCCTGAGCCCTACGAGCTGGCAAAGACTGCCTGTGACGGCTGGATGATTCGCCATCGCCCGTTCAATGCCAGGCTCCCCGACACCTATAACAGCAAATCCGAAGTAGAGAACGCCTTTGCCAGCATACTGCTTGGCTGCACTCAGCAGGGCAATGGCGACTTTTCCTACAAGGGTCAGCCCATGACCCTGTGTGACTCGCTTGACCCTGCACTGCTACCGCCACGACCCGTCATCCGGCCTACGGAAAACCCCGACCGCTTTGTCTATACCGCATTGGGCCGCGTGGCCTATGAGTCCGGCTTCGAGCCTGTTACAGAGTTGCTGTTCAACCAGGTGAAAGAACTGGAGTCGTCGTGGAAAAACGATAGCGCCAGCGCCGTTCGCTATGCTCAAGCGCATGTCGCTGACCTCTGGGCCCGAGCGTCCACGCTGGGTCTGGAATTATTGGATGAGCCCTACAGCGAAGTACCTGATTACGGTAAAGAGGACTGCGCAGAGTTGCGTCCGCTCTACCCTGAGCTATCGATGCTGTCGGATTGGGCGCTTTACTCATGGTTCGATATGTATCAGTTTGATAGCTGCCAGATTACCTGCTGGACTGCCAGCCGCGATGATGGCTTCCTCTTCTATTTGCTCGGCAAAGTGGTAGGTCGCCAGTACAAACGTGACAACGTGGAGAATGTCGGTCAATGGGTTGCCCATTCCCTGTTGCGCGGCGATTCGCTAGATGCAGCCATCGCTTTTGGTCAGGCCTCGTTTTTGTACGACAGCGCCATCGCTAGCCTAGCGCGACGGATCGCGGACGCGATGAGATTCTTGGCGACTGACAAAAATCAGGTAGGGCAGCGTGGGCGAAACGTCACGACCATGATGGACATTTTTCGTGGCGGACGGATATTCAACGCCAAGGTTGGCGATGACCAAAATGCTGCCAGTGCTTGAAACTGGCCGCACATCCACGATCAGGCACCGCATGCCACGGCATCGATGTGGCAGCCGGTGCCATTTATGGGCTAAGCACGTCGCACGGCGGTGACGCGCATGCCGCTATTTACCAGAATATCCTATAACCCAGCTGGGCATCCCCGTTCATGCCAATCCGATCCGTCAGCTTTATGTCTGAGGCAGCAGCGCTCAGATGCACCCCGAGCCCCAATTGCGCTCTAATTTCCATCACTGAACCCAATCGGACTGCCGAGCTAATTAACCCTCATGCGTGGGGGGCGCTGCTGCGCATCCGCTTTGCGGATGCAGAATACGACCTGGATACCTTCCGCCTACTGGCCGAGCGCGGCCAGCACTTCGATCCTGCCAAGAAAGGCTTTCCGGTCAAAGACCACGCCAACCAGATCCGTGATTTTCTAACCTCGCTGGCCGCCAACCCCGAGCTAGTCGAGATTATCGTTCATTGCAAAGCAGGGCAGCGGCGTTCAGCGGCGGTTGCCAAATATGCTGCTGAATGCTTTTCGCTTGAATTTGATCATGGATACGCGGGGTACAACAGAACGGTATATGCGCTACTCAAATCGCCAGCAGCACTGGATGTGCCAAACGCGAGGGTAGTGACCTGGCTAGATCGGATTGTCGCGCTGTTTAGGGCATAAGCAACGGCGGGCTCGCTTAAGCCAGATAATATCCTATAACCCAAAGCCAAAAGGCCGGCTCCGTCAGCACGAGCCCGACGTGCGTAGTCCTTTCGCCGCCACCGGCAGCTAGGCCAGACCACTCCGTTAGATGCTCGCCTCATGATCGGCACTGATAATATCCTATAACCCAGAGCACTTGGCCAAGCGCCCAAGCCAACCGCAGCGGCCTGCCAAGATACGCCCCTCGAAAGGGGAATATCCTATAACCCAAAGCGACTTCGCTTGGCCGAGCGGTTCGGCAGCCTTTTTTCGTCCTAACACCAGCACTGCGATACGAACCTTCCCCCCTCGCTAGAAGGCATTTTGGTTTTCTCGTTTTTCCTCTCAATATGCGTTGCGCCACAAAAAACACGAGTGGATAAGACCCGCCGCCCGTTGCAGCGCGGATGGTTTTGTTGGGACCAATTTATTGAATTGAGCCCAATTCAATGCGTTGAGCCCAATTTAAGCCCTCTGGTAAGGCACCCCAAGCGGAAAACCAGCAATTTTATTGATCGCAACGACTGAATTGAGTCCAATTCAATGTGACTTGTCACCAATATATTTATTTGTGACCAACAAAACCAACCGCCGCAGCGGATCGACCTCAGCCAATGCGTTTTCCCACGCCAAAATAGCGGAAAAATCCACCAAAACCGGTTCAATTTGAGCAAAAACGGAACAATCCGAGCGAAAAACGAGAAAAACAAAAGGCTATCTAGTGGGGAGGGGCGGGTCAACGGAGCGCAAAAGGCGGGCTGGGCGACTGGGCCAGCCAGTTTGCCTTGGGTTATAGGATATTAACTGTGCCGGTGGAGCCCTCTTTGCTGGGGAGAAGAGCGCGAAAAAGACCTGTCGAACCGTCCGGTCAAGCGGAGTCGCTTTGGGTTATAGGATATTCCCATTTTGAGGGGCGTATCTCAGCGCCCGTGGGGCGCGTGGGCTGGCCTCCGCCAGCGAGCCTTGGGTTATAGGATATTCTTGACTTCCACGACCACCGCCTGTACCGTATTCCCATAAGCCCAGCGCACCGCAGGGCATTCAAGGACGCCACTTATGATCCAGCCCCTCCAACTTCCCATTGACATCCTCAGCAACGCCATCAGCGGCAATTCATCCTGCCAGATGCTCAGTGAAGATCAGTCAGAATGCGCCAGCGTCAAACTTTTCGACCTCTGCGGCCACACCGGCTTTATCACCGGCTACTCAACTCGTGGCCAAGCCAATTTGTCATTCGATTTCTACGCCGTAATCCCCTTGTCGGCTTATCAAGGCCAAACGACCCCGTTTAAAAGCCATGGCCAATACGCTCAGCAGCGCATCGGCGCTACTGTCAAAAGCCGAGGCGCAATTTTCGTCGTCCACCAAATCATCCCCTTTACCTCAACACTTCCTAGCGCCATGGCCAGCATCAGCATCCCCGATGTGCGTAAGTACATGGAGAGGCCAACAGGCCACGGACTCTGGCTAACTGAGGCCTATCTGCAGCGTCGCTCCGACCCCATTTATCGCGCCTATCGCCACCTGGTCGTTATGCTGCTCGATGATTTGGCGGTCTTGTTTTGGAAGGGGGCAGGTTTGACAGGCGAAGGCGACCAGATCAACCGCTGCCCCGTCGATTTTTCCGACCTTGAGGGCTTTGATCAGACCTTAGAGGGTCAAGCCCTGTCATGGGCTACTGCGCCCATCATCGACCAGCGCGGCCAATTAGCGCTTTTTTAACCCGCTGGGTTTGCTGGTGCTGCCTGTCACGGCACCAGCCCATTACAGGGTGGGCTTACGCCTCCCATCGCGACATAATCTATTGACAAAATTCGGCATAAAGACCAATATATACCTCATAAGCCCAGTCAATTCAGGCAGGGCAATACCGGAGAAAACCATGCCAAACATCTTTAAAGCCAAATTTGTTTCCCACTGGGAAGAGGGTGACATCACCACAGAAGCGCTCATTGACGCTGACAACGGGCGACTCATCCATATCCAACCAACAAGCGATGGCGATCACTACAATCACTTCATCCAAAATAGCGTGAGCATCGGCAAATTTGATTTGCCAGTTATTGAAGATGAATCCAATGACTTCTATCTCGGCCATAAAATCAATCTTTGCTTGTTGCCTAACGAAAATCTGACCATCGTTTTGCCAATGGGCGAATATGCAAAAAAAATCGCCGAACAAATCAACCAGAAACATACGGCCATTTTCATGCACGATGAGTGGGATTGGTACGACATCGATGGTGCGTACCCGCAAGACACGACCATTCTACAAATATGCGATTTGATTCAAACCAGCGAGGACAATGAAAAACCGCTTGATATTCAGCAAATTAACCAATTGCTTGAGATTTCGCCTGCTGCTCAAGAAATCCTCAAGAACCTTTGTCCTGCTGTGGAAATGGATCAGACTCGACGCTAGCAGCTCAACCGGCCTAAATTTTTAAGGAGAGCCCCATGCAAGATCAAATCACTTGCTTATTTGAAACAGAAGGTGGGATTGCGACCGGTCACGTAAAACCATACTGCTCAACTGCATGCACCGACGCCGCACTCGCCAGCCTATCGGGAAGTTTTGTAGCTGGCCATTCATCGATTGAATCGTTCGGTTATGTCCCACAATGCGAACACTGCGGGAAATATTGCGCAGATGCCACCGGCATTCACTGATTTACGACCTATGCGCGCTGGTGCTGCCAAATAGCACCAGCGCCATCCTCCAGCCAATCCATACTTTCCACCGCACCAAACCATACACCCCATTTCTTTGTAGGCTCGTCCAATTTTCCTTTTTTAGAGAAAAATGGCTATCATGGGTGCAATGAATGCACCCAAGCCCCCAATGAAAAAAGTAAATCCATACCCGAAGGCCGACTTTCGACGTACTCTTTCTGTCCTCGGTGCAATCGATACGCCAACAGGTGCAACTCTTGTTCAAATTGTTGAAAGCACTGGGCTTGATAAGAAAACCATCACCTACCTGATTGCTCAAGCCTCCATCCAACTTGCTATAAACATCACCAAAACTGGGCCTGTCTATCGAATCGTAGACTGGGGGCCAGTGATTAAACCAGCTGGCGCAAAACTGGCGTTGACAGGTGCATTAAACGCACCCAAAATAGCCAGTACCGACTCATAGATTGGATCTCTCTCAATGCATTCCCGATACATGGTCATAGAGGCCAACAGCTCCTTTCAGGGCACTCGCTTCAACACCTGCGCTGGTGATCGCAAAATCATTCGCTACGCATCCGATAAGCCAGATTTCACCCCTACGCTTGTTTCACAAGCACGCGCTGGCCAAGCTATCGATTGGGGTGGTGCAGCAGTTCAACCACAAGATTACAAAGTGCTCTTTGATGCTATCGGGCCACTGCCGCCTGCTTTTCGTCGATAAACCATAGTGACGCATATTACTGCCACCGCTGATAACACTATTCGTCCTGGTGATCGAGTCAACTGGGCTTATACCCCTCGTGGTGGCTACGGTTACACTCAGCTCATTGCTGCTGTCGTATTAAAAACATCCGGCAAAAAGGCAACCATTAAAGTTGCCATAAAACTCGCAGGCATATGGCGCACTGACACCAGAAATGTTTCCATCGAGAAACTGACCCCTAGAACAATCTATTGCCCTGAGCTTGGTGAGTAACATAACCACGATCTCAATGCCTTGAAATTGAGCCGGCCTGCGATACCAAAAAAATATCCTCCGAACTCGCAGAGCATCAAGAAATAGCGTTAGAGTTCTATATTTCGATTTTCCAAAATTATTTGAGCATACCCATGGGACAAGCAAAACAACGAGGCACGCCAGCTGAACGCGCTCGCCAAGCGATGGAAGCAACCCAACTCAAACCCGTCTCCGAGTTGATTGAAGAACTTGGTTTGCCGCCCACCAGCAAATACCTCGGCTATGTCATTCACGCCCCTGCCACTGACGATTACCTGGCTGCCCAGACTGAGCATGCCGGCATGAACCAACGTATGTACGTTAAAACACCTGACCGTGCCATGCTGTTTACCGATTACGGTGAGGCCGTAAATGTTGCCTCCAACATTTCTTCGCGCACAAAAATCGGCATTCTCTTTGATGTTGACGACAAACACATTGTCGCCTTTAACGATTAGGTCAAAATGGGCAAGAGATTGGCTGCATTCGCTTGATCCACAGATAAATAGGTAAACCTGTGAACCACTTCAGCATCAATGATCTTCTCAAATCTGAACTGCATACCCTAACAAGCAGGGAACGCTTGGTTGCCAATATTCTAGCGTCCGCCCTGAATAGATCGATTGCCAAAGAGGATATTGCCTCCCGCTTAGTCGCTCACGACATCCATGTTAGCGACAACGCCATTGAAGTCTATGTACACCGGTTGCGAAAAAAATTATCGGGCCATCCATTCAAAATTGAAACGGTTCATGGATACGGCTATAAGTTGACGCTAGATAGCCCACAAGGCATTGCCAAAAAACTGCTTACATCCTGATCTTTGCACCGGTCATGATGTACCCGCTGTCGATGATGCCTTGGCCATCGATAAATTTGGCTTTACTTTTTACGCCCTGGGCTTTCAGCTGCCCCTCTACAGTGACTGCTGCGTACAAAGGCAGCTCAACACCATCTTTGTCCTCCAGATGTACAAGCACCATCTGATTAGCAGGCGGCGGAGGTACGTGAATACACGCACCAACTACGGGCACTAGCATAAATGTGCTAAATTTTGCCCCCTTGCCCAAATCAAGCGGCAAAGCATAGCCTTTAATCTTTACACGCCCAGCTGGTGGCGTGATTAATTTTCCCGCTTCATCCCTGTCATATCGCACCATTGCATCCGCAATAGCTTCAATTTTTTTGTCGAACACACCCCCCAAATATTTCTTGTCCTCAATAGACAAAGATTTCAGCTTCAGACCACTATTAGACATCCGGTATTTCAAATCAGCTTTGTAATATGCATCCCTCAGCTGAGTTTTCTCCCCCTTATCTAGCGTATCTATCTGCTTAACCAATACAGGGGAGGGTGCAGGTTTTAAATCCTGCCACCCGATAACGTTTCCAAAACAAACCCCGCTGACCACAGCGAATAACCATCCAAAATACACCTTCTTCATGAATAGCCACCATCCCATTGAAACCAAGCATAATCAACAAAGAATATCGCTGAAAAATTGATTTCCCGCTTTCAAATGCAACTATGTTGCACCTGAGCCACCACCCCACTAACGCAACACTTGCGAGGTGCGACAAACGCACCTAAAATGGTATCAGCTAAATAACTTGAGGCGAGGAAAAATGCCCGCTGGCCAGTGGAAAGGAACCAAGACCAGAAACCGTGACGGTAGGACAGGCACAGTCACTTCAGAATTCATAGGCTTTGGGCACCGCATGCTGACCATCACTGCCAGTGATGATTCAAAAGCCCAAATACAGCTCAACGTTGAAGGCGACGATTCTGGCGAACCTGGCTGGGAATGGTGCTATCATCGCCCTGATGGCACTGATGCTTGGTATCCTCTGGGCCCACATCTATGACAAAACCCGAAGATTCTGAATCTCTACCCGTTATTCTTTCTCGAATGGAATTAGTTTCCCTATTTCTCCATTCAGAAGGCTTGTATGGCCTACAACTTCGCTTGCTTTACGGCACCGGCATTAGGTTAATGGAATGCATGCGGCTGCGAATAAGTGACCTAAACTTCGCATCGCAGCAGATAACCATACGTGACCCCATTGGACATAAAGTCCGCACAACCTTCCTTCCTTCAACCTTAATCCCTGAGTTGAAAGAGCATCTTGAGCAACGCCGCCGCATTTACGATACCGACGTACTTGCAGGTCATTCTCGGGTTCACGTTCCACCTGCACTATCACTTGAGTACCCCAACAATGATTCTTCTTGGGAGCTCCAGTACCTTTTCCCAACCACTGGCTATGTCGTATCCAAAGATACAGGCCTAAAAACACGCCACCATCAGGATGAAAAGCTGCTTCAACGTGCCATGAAAAAAGCCATCCATGCAGCTGGCATCACGACACCTGCCACGCCTCATACGCTGCGTCATTCTTTTGCTACACATCTGATCCAATCAGGCAATGATGCCCGTACTGTTCAGAAGCTACTCGGTCATTCAGACATCAGCACAACCATTCCCTACGTCAAACTTGCCAACAAACTTCGCGAGAACGCCAAAAGTCCTTTAGACGCCCTTTAGTCACCTGGCAACTTAGATGCACTATTGAACGCATTATGCAACGCATCTTCTTCATGATGCGTATAGATCAGCGTTGTGCCCACATCTTTATGCCTGAACCATTGCTGCGCCTCTTCAAGCTGCAAACCATTTTGTAACATATGAGATCCACCGGTATGCCTCAGCCAATGCAATGTCGATTTTTCAAGCCTTTGGGCAAGGGCAGGGTGGTCATCCATTAAAAGGCCAATCAGCTTTGTCCGTGTCTCAATAAAGATCTTTCGTACGCCAGAAACCGACATGTGTTTTAGTGCGTCAGCCGGCCTCCGCCCAAGATTGGCCACCAGAGGCCGATCCTCGCCCATGCCAGTATGCGCAGGCAAACCAAGCGCCTCACGGTAGCGATTCAACTCACTCATGCAAGCATCACTAAGTAAAAGCCGGTCATAATCGTGCGGATCATCTTTATTCCGCCCTTTACCCCAGACCTTCAAAACAAACCTGTTTTTCGATCTGACAATATCGCACATTTTTGCACTGATAATCTCTGAACGACGTAGCCCAGTTAAATACCCCAATGCAAAGAGCCACCGCGCCCTTGCTGTACAAACCCGCTCATACCCCTTTTGTGTTTCTTCTGGCTCCATCTTGCTCAAAGCCTTAAACACAACATCCCAATCTTCAACAGCGAAATACCTATCCGCCTGATTTTTCCTTAGACCATTCCTGGGCAGTGAAACAGTTGGATCAAATGGCAAATACCCGACCTTGGCCAAGAACCGAAGGAAAGCCCCTAGCACTTGCATGTTGTATGCAATGCTTCGCTGCCCAAGAAACATCGATTTTCCGGTGCGGCCATTTTCCGAAGACATGCCTGACCGTTTACGTTTCGCAAACAAGGGTGGGGCGTTGTTAAACGAATGCTTTGGTATCCCGCCTTTGTCAACATTGCGCCATCGAATGTCACCCCAATCGGCACTAACATCCTGTATGTAGCTCACATCATTTTTGTACTGCTCATCCAATGAGCCCAAAAAAAGCCTATAGTCGGCAAGCACATCACCGGTCACTTGCCGCAACGTCAAATTCTTTGTATTACGCAGCCAATCGTAGAAACGCCTAACGACCCGCTGGTACGAGTCGTACGTATGTTTACTCCACGTCGCCCGCGTTTTAAGCCATGTCTCAAATGCTTCTTCATCAGTTGTTGCACTGATTTGCTGATTCGGCATTTTGAAGCGTGGCTCATCCAGTTCAAGCTGAACAGCAGAACCGGCAGGCATTCTTAGCAAGTCTTGGCCCATGGCGTATCTTCCCTAATCAATCTCAGTGTCCATAATTGTTATTATGGTTACTGAGATTTTACGCTTCAAGATGGGGATTTGCACTCTATATCCATCCACGCCCCACTAAAACTTTTCATATGCGCATCAACTTCTATGCCCCAGTCGATAGATCGTCCATGAACTACTATCGACTGGGCCGCGCATCCCTGCAGCCTTATCAACCAGGCTCTGGACTGTACGTCGAGCCTTTTACCGGCTCACTCACCATTTCTTTGACACCGCCTTGGTTGATCTCCACCCATTTACCAAGGGACACATTCCCTCGATGTTCAGGCGTTTTCAAAACACCGCCATCACGACCAATCATCAGAACATGATCGTCAATCTTAGCCACGGCATAACCCTGATCACCAGGCTTCGCTTCACGAACTTGCGCCTTATCACCAGAGAGGTACTTACGCGCTGATTTGGCCAAGCCACCATCAGGAAAAACCCCTGTAGTTATCCATGCATCCTGGTCCAAATCATATCGGCTCACTTCCACCGAGCCGTTGGCAACAGACGCATAAACTGGCTCAAGATTTTTCACCGCCATCAAGCCGACATCACGATCTGACTCGATCTGGCCAATACCATGAGCTGCACAAAAATCCATGGCCACATCAACCGCCTTATTGGAAAGATCGCCACGCTTATTTTTAAATGCAGCATCCCAATCCCAATCACCATCATATGATTGAATATCAACACCATACATTGATTGCAAAACTGCGTTTACACGCTTCAAATTTGAATCCAATTCCATATATCCCCCACCACCATCAACTTAGATTTGGTCTGTCACCTATTACACAAAACCCCAGATTGGGTATCTCTCTCCTTAGCATATGTTTCGCACTCAACAACAGATCACCATCTGTTTCCAATATAAACGATCTATCTGGCCTATTGCACATCGCCACGACTCGTGCAAGCGTTTTTGAGTGCTTAGTAACAAACGCATCGAGCTCAGCTTTTGCCAACAAGAGCAAGCAATTACAATAAAAATTGTAGCTATCTGCTATCTCATTTGTTGTTTTGAGATGCGTTTCCACCAACTTATTTCTTGATTCAGTCAATTTTCCAAGCTCAATCTGCCGTTCTCTGAGCATTATTTCATTCTTAATATCATCACGAGATGTGTTAGTAGCGTGTTCAACGTCTGCTTTGGCCGGCTCCAAGAGCTTTTCTAATTTCCTAATCTGCGCCCTAACACCAACTATTTCACTATCTTCTTTGCAAACCAAAGCAAACTGATCTGAATTCACTTTGCTGAGTGTTTTAATTCGTGTCCTGCATTTATCAATTACCACATGCAGATCTTTTTCATCACCTGCATCACCTGACAAATCCCCAACAACTGATTTATAGTGCTCAATTCTATTTCTTCGATACTCAACAATATCTAACTCTACAACTTCGTCAAGGTATTTCCCACAAATTTGATTCAGACTTTCAACGTCATCCCCATAACGCGAGCACTCAATCCCAAGCTTCGTAATTTTGTTTCTCAATTCATCAGCAGCTTTAGTTAATTTCCTTAATTTAACCTCTTCTGCAATCTCATTCTCTGATGGCTCTCCTACTCCACCACGATGACTTGACATCTCTACAATCTTTACCCTGGCCTTCTCTATTTCCAACTCAACGACATCTAAATCAGAAGCCCTATCTTTGTACTGCAGCCTTTTTTCCCTTAGATTAGCAGACTCCAGCTCAAGCTCACTCAATGCTGCTTGTAACTTACCTCTAACCCCATATGCCATAGATAGATCGGGCAAGGTAGAATCAATTCGGAGTTTTTCATTCTCCACTGCAATTACATCAACCTCAACCCTCAAAACAGGAGACCCGTAATCATACAATGCCAAAATCTTAGCCACATTCCATGAGCAACTTGATACAAGATCTTTTAGCATTGAGTTTGCAATCGTACTGGCGCACGAAAAATACGATGCAATATCAGAGCTCAACTTATCCTGATTATTTTCAAGATCACTCCTGAGCTCTGCGATAGACTTCCCTTTCTGTCCATCTAAATCTCCATTACCCAGCTCAACGTCAAACAGCAGATCAATATCAAGCTTCCGAATTTCATCTTTCAATGCACGAACAGTTGAAAATCCCTTCTTTATCCGATCTGCATATACAGCTAGGCTATCTTCGGCCTCGATAACCGACTTTAATTTTTCAATCTCAGTCCTTGATTCTTTTAATAGTCCTTCCAACCCTATCTTCTTGACACGTTCAGCATCACGCTGAGCAATCATTATTAGCTCTTTCTCAGTAGGAAATGCTATGTCTACACGCCTAGCCTCTGCCAGCATGCAAGCTTGATCAATTGTATTAAATGCCTCTAGCTGAGCGAGAAATTCAACTTCAATCGATTTTTGAAATCTCTCACATGCGCGAAGTCTCCACATGCACTCGCCAATATAACCATCTGGATATTCATCTGGATATTCATCATTTTTTGCATGTGACTTATAATGTTCTTCTTTTTTGACGCCACTCGTATTGGATACGCTAACATCACTCGAAAAGAACTGCTGCCCCAACGCCTTAAGCCGATCAAGCATAACACCCCCATTACTTCACAATTCTGTTTGCCTTGATTAATGGCGGAAGACCTCTAATAGCATCAGAAATATGAGGATGTGTAGTGCATTTACCTAACGTCTTATATAAATGCGTAATGTCCTTAAAATTCCAACGCTCGCATAAATCGCTCTTACTCCACCCTTTTGATTTCAGCGATTTTTTTACCTCTTCCGCACTCATCAACCGCTCGCCACCATTTCCATATTGCTTAAAATCAGGCGGCGCTATAGGCAACCCATTAATCGAGTCCATCAGCATATAGATTAAAGGCCCATTACCTTTATCTCCTTGGAATGCGCCATAAATCCCACGAACCTGAACCCTGTTATCTGGCGGGCTCCACCATGCAAGACAGTCGATCATCGTCCAGAGAGATCTCTTGTTTTTTAATTCGTCTTTCAATGACTTATTATTCACTTCAACGTAATGCTTTACATTTACTGGCAGCCTCACCATTTCTACATTTGCAAGCGCTCTTGGCTTGCCTGCCAAAAATGCAGTACATAGCAACTTCGAGTTTTCACTTCGACATATATATTCCCTAGACACCCCCCAGAACCTTGCAATCCTTGATATAGGTATCTTCATTTCCTTACACATTGCCACAATACTGCATTCTGATTCAGGCACACCACCATTTAATAAAATACCTTCACAAAGATCAGAAAGTAATTGGGATCTACTCTTCAAAACCTTATCAAGATGGTAATATGATGAATAGCCAAGTTGATCGACAACTTCATCAATTGACCACCCTTTCTGCTGCCCAACGAACTCTTTAAATGACTGAGGCATACACAATGACATTCAAGTTTAATATTTTTGCTAAATACAAGTCATTCATTACCGCGTTATCCGCCACCATTATTCTGGTACTCTTTGCATACACTGCATACTTGACCATCTACAAGCTGGCATCGGGCACATCAATACAACTAGCCCTTGTCCCTGCCGTAATGAATGAATGCCCTAAATGCGCAATCAATATTTATTCCGACAACACAGCATCCATTACAGTTGACAATCAAGGAAAACCAACAACGATTAGCGGCTTCAAGCTTGTTGACTTCCAAGAGAATCAGTCCACCGCAACTGTTACATTTAGACTAACCACTAATCATAACAAGCCTGACCTTGTATTTTTCGGCGCAAAGCTAAAAACAATGAATAACCAACAGGCCAATGAACTAGGTTACAAAAATTCCCATAACGGCCTAGGCTATGTGATTGTTGCAAGTCAAAGTGATCTCAATGGAATTTCCGGCTCCATCCCCATCCAATGGGTAGCCAACAAGACACCAGATTAATTATGCCCCCCCAAAAAAAAAACCTCGCTTCATCGCGAGGTTTTCTTGAATTCTGTTTAGCCGCCTACCATAGCTGCCCTACGCCGCCGGCTCCTTTTCCGCTTTTGAGCTTTAATGCCATTCTGGTTTACATCACTAGGCCGGACAGTAAATTCATTTCCATTTCGATTCCAGTCTGTGCAATTTCCCCGCAGAATACTCCTGCTTACATGGTAGCCTTTCCATGCAAGTATCGATGCTTTCATTTCAGGATTTGCTTTAATCAAATCATCCATCTCAGACAGGTTGATTTCTAATACATCAACCGCCCCATTACAAATCACAGTATATACAGCCCCGTCTTGCGCCAATAAGCTCGCCGCCCCAACTACGTCGCCCACTTCAAAAGTCCCTACAACAACTCCATCACGAACCTTTGTTAAGCTACCAGACATCACAATCATTACTCTTTCAATCTTTTCGCCTTGCTTATAGAGCGCACCTTCTTTATACGTCACCATTCGGCAACGCTTAAAGAACCTCATAAATTCGACCTCGCTTAAGATCGCAAAATGAGCCCTATAAATAGCCAGTTCATGCTCACTTGCTGCCAACCCTCGACGTTCTCTTATCAGCTTATAAAGAAAATACGAGTTGATAAATAATATCGTCACGTTAGCAATGACCTGAACCCACAATGGCTGCCCTGGCCTAATCAGCGTATAAATCACCACATCAAAAAGGCATGTTACTACTGTTATTGATCTTAACCAGATCATCTCTCTCATCATGTATGAAACAGCGATCATCCCATACGAGAAAATAGACAAATAGTCGTAGATATTCATTGATCAATTCACTACAAAGAGAGGGATGGGCTATTGTCTTTCACATCCATCCGACGCCCAACCATAAAAAAGACGGGCACCAAAAAATGATGCCCGCCATCCAGTTAGAGTCGCTTGTGAAATAAGCAAACCAATAATACATCAGATCTACCATACAATTTCACGGTTTCGCGTCACTTCACAAAATATTTATTCAGAAACCGATTTCTTCTTCTGTAAATACTTAATTGAATGACTCAAGGCGAAGATAGCCCCTTTCAGCAGGTCCAATTCATTACTAGAACGTGAAAGATTTTCTACATTCTCATTACTGACCTCGCTACCACCCTTCATCAGCTTATCAGTCATAACCTGCAAAGACACAATGCCGCCCAATTGCGCTCGAACAAATGACATGAGCAACAACAAAGCCGAAACCATCATCAACAATCCTGCCACCGAACTCCATGAGATATACGAAAGCACTGCATCAGTTGTCACCTTGTTTTCAAGTGAAACACTAATCACCCCGACGACATCACCCTCTTTATACCCATAACCAGATTCTGTGCCGTAATTCCTGCGAACACTCTCAGGCGCTTTTTCTGCACTAGCATGGCAGGCCATGCAGCTTTTACTAGCCTTGATCATCTTCGCATATCTAAATTCACCACCATTCGATTCATAGAATTCAGATTTCCCATCATTACGCATTGCTTCAAGTGCCATTTTTTCAAACGGGCCAACTTGATTTCCAGGGTTCATCGGATTATCTGAAAGAATTTTGAATTTAGCCTTCCCTGATGATCTCTGACTCACGTCACTCAATTCACGCTGCACCAGCACTGGATTCTTTCTGTGATACGAAACTGCAGCAATATCTTCATATTCATTGTCCGATGAGCTGGTGTACCTGAAAGCCTCCAAAGCCTTACCTACATCAGAATTGTCTACTGATTTTACCCAGATACCCTTATATTCAGCCGCCCAAGTGCCAACTTGCTCAACAAGGTTCGTCACAGAACGCGCCTCGTTTTTCAGATTGTTCTGATGGACTGCCACTGCAACCAAATATACGCCGCAACAAACCAGCAACACCGCAAAACCAGACGCAAACATAAACTGCGACCAAATCGACCAGCGCTTCATAACCACCCCATTTCGTTATTATCAGAACATCCGGCTAAATTCTGCCTGTCGCCCAGCTGGCACTTCCTTCATGGCCATTCTAACGACTGCACCTAAAGTTATTTTGCTTCCGCTTCTACCAAGCGAATTCACACTTGTTTCCACTATCATCGGCGCAACCGGCCCGACAAACACACTCAGATTCCCGACCAATAAATCGTAGTCAGACTGTGAGAGCCCCGTTCGCCCAATATCACCCTGGCCATCATTCCCATCTTTAATCTCGCCCCGTGATGATTCTTCCTCGATCCGGCCTCCGCCTATCACTGACACATCGATTCCATGCTCTTCAAATAAATCAAAAAGAGCTTTCCTTTCGCGTTCGATAACACCTTTGCCCCCATAACGCTCGAATATCGACTCATAAACAGGAAGAACAGAATTGCGCATTTCCCAAGCAGGAACATTGATCTCATTTCGGCGCAGATAACGGCAAAGCTCATATGAGCTAAACATCGTATCTTCAATTGTTGCATCCATTACCAGCAGCGATACACTCCCGCCTTTCAGGATCTCCGTGGCCAAGTCCATCGAGTCAACTACATCCACATTAGCCAACCCTGCGCACAAACCTCGATCAGAGGTCACGACAAGCGCCCTGCTTTCTTTTGAAAAGCCGTCATCTAAAGTCATATACACAACCCAAAAATGTGATCAGAAACACACCGTGATCAATTCTAAATTAGCGCTAACACAGCTTTTCAAATTTCGCATCACTTCAAACAACAACACGACAACAAAATCAACCCCCCAAAAAAAAAGGCAGCTTTACGCTGCCTTTCCCTTACTCTTTCTTTCACCGCATTAACGACTTACCGACAAATCCACCACGGCATCGATCATCACTGTAATGCCCCTGAGCTTATTGAGGTGATCTTTTGCAAATTCTACCGCCGCTTCAACATCGAAAATGCAGTTCGTCACCATATAGTCGAGCGCCCGCACTTTGCAGAGATAACCAAGCTCTGAACGGTCCCTTAGCCTTCCCCAACACTCAACATATGCACCCCGATCTTCTAGAGCTACCCGTTTAGTCATCCACTCAGATAAAGGCTCAATCACCTCTGGCGACATAAAATCCGTCACCGGAAAATGATTCGCACCGCCATTGCTTTCAATAATCACTGAGCACGATGTACCCGAGCTATCAACCAGCCCCAGCGTTCTCAAGCTACCTTCACCCATTAAAGAGATTCGGATCAAGCTTCCTGCATTCAATGGAACAACTTTCATAAATAGCCCCTCAGATTTCCGCACGCAGATTGGTAATGCAAACCCCTAGCTCCGCCACTACTGGGTCAACCTTCTCAAGATCACCCCGCCCTAGAGACTCTGCAGGCAATCCATCATCAGCTAAAGCTGCCCTAATTTGCTTCCCCCAACCGCCAACAATTTCTTCAGCATTTTTCAATCGCGCCAATTCAATCTCGCTCAAGGCCGGTTTTCGCTGCTTCTTCTCGATCAGCAAGCGCCCCATCTTGCATTCTTTAAGCATTGACTTTGCCGAGCTCACACTCGGCACCATGCCTTCTCTGCGCTCAATCTTATCGACCATTCCCGCATGCGCCGCCGAGCTCACTACCAACATCAGCGCGATGGAAAGTATTGCTTTCATCACACCATGCCCCGAACAAAAACAGACTTCCAGAAAAGCCCGATAAAACCTGGCACCAACACCATGAAGCCGGTAAAAAACGACATGACCATATAGATCATCATGATCGGGGTGTGATCCTTGAACACGCCGCCAACTGACAGGGCCATCAATGTCGAACCAAATAGAATTGCAAGAACACACCAAACTTTAAATAATACTCTCAAGAACCTAGAAAACCCCATGATTAACTCCGTTTACTCTGAATAGTTGGCACGCCGTTTTTATCGCTGCATGATTTCTCACACAAGTTACATCTCCACCATGGCCCGTATTTACCATGAGGAATCAATTTCATTCCGCCTTTATTTTTGCAGTACGGACATTCTACATCTGGCTTCTCTTGTTTCGCGCTATCAGAAACCACAACAACGACAGGCTTGCCACCGGAGTCAGAATAAGACTTACCACAATCAATATTTTTGCACTTCCACCACGGCCCTCTTTTCCCTGCCGCGATATATTCCAGCTTTTCTTGGTGGCACGATGGGCATTCAATTAGCTTTTTTGCCTCAGTATTTTGCACGGGCACATAAGGAACGCCATCACGATCTTTCGCCGTACCATCACACCCTTTATCGTTGCAGCGCCAATAAAAACCATACTTCCCATTTGTCCGTACGAAGCTCATTTTCCCGCATTTAACACACGGATATTTATCTGATGCTTCCATTTGATCAAATTTGAGTACCGGTTTACCTGCCTCGTAACCAAAGTGGTTGCCGCAACTGTCACAAGTAAAGAAAAATCCATTTGCCGAACGCCGACGCTGCAATGTCATTTGCCCGCACCCCTTTAAAGGGCACGCAATATCAGCGTACTTTACGGGCGCAGGCCTGCCCCCTGCATCATCAAAGAAATGGCCTTCACTGCATTGCCATCCATGCCTGCCATCACCTTTAATGTACCTGACCAGATTATTCTTTTTTCCAGCTATGGCACATCTACTGCAGGAATGAATCTCGATCTTCAAGTCTCCAACATTGAAGTTAGCAAGACGTGCCTGCAGTCGAGTATCAACATCTCTTACAAGATCCAGATACTTCAATTTCCCAGCTGCAATCAAATCAAGCCGCTCTTCCGTGGCAGCTGTAAAATCCACATCGATGAAATCAACTTGAGCGTTCCGCAACGCATCCACTAAGATCTCAGCATCATCGGACGGATAGAGGAACCGCTTTTCCTCATACACGTAACCACGCCTCTGAATAACTTGCGTCAGTGATGCGTATGTCGAAGGGCGACCGATGCCTTTGCGTTCAATTTCTTCCACCAAACTCGCCCATGTGAAACGCTTCCTTACCCTTGTCTTATGCGCTACAACGTCACCATTGATAGCGGTCAAGGACGATCCAGCCCCGAGCTCACTAGGAACAGGGTTGGCCAACTCTGCGTTAAACGCCTCGTCGCCTCCCTCGTTTGCTTCATCACCTTCAACAAATGAACGCCAACCTGGGCTGAGTAGCAAACTACCTTTCCCAACAAACTTCAGTTCAATGCCGGTAATTGGATGCCGAGCCGTCAAATTTGCTGTGATGTTCTTGTAAACCGCATCTTTCAGCTGCGAGCAGATGGCTCTTGTTCTGATCAGTGTATAAAGATCGTTTGCGTCCTTATCGAGATCCACAGATGTTCTAGCGAATTGAGTTGGCCTTATGCCTTCATGGCCAAGCTGAGCGCCCGCCCGCTCTGAGAAAGTCCGCTTCGACCCAACCAACAAACCAAGTGTAGGGATGCCATGCTGGCCAGCCAGACCAAGCAGAGAATTGAATGCCTCATCTGACATGTTCTGGCTATCTGTACGGTGATATGAGATATAGCCTTCTTTATCACCGGCCCCCCCCTCAAACAGAGCCTGCGCCAAGTCCATCGTTTTTGCCGGATCGAACCCAAGTTTTACCGATGCAGCTTGTTGCAACGTCGATGAAGTAAACACCCCTGGAGGTGGTGAGAACAAGTTTTTATTCATCACCCCAACAACTCTGAACTCCTTGATGCCGGCAATAATTTTCGCCTGCTCACGATCCATCCAAAGGTCGCCATCATTCTGCATTAACGGCGAAAAATCCCACTCGCAATGCCATTCACCATTCTCCCCTTGAAAATAATGAACGACCTTAAAATGCTCTCTTGCTGAGTGATTAGCGATTTCCCTCGCTCTATCCACGACCAGCATTACCGCCACAGACTGTACCCGCCCTGCGGTAAGCCTACGCCCAACTGCATTAGTCAATACCGGAGATGCCAAGAACCCGACTCTGCGATCAATAACCCGTCGAGCCTCCTGCGCAGAAACAAGATTCGTATCAATTACCCCGTAATTCCTAACTGCCGCCAAAACCGCCGATTCGGTGATTTCACCAAACTTGACCCGTTTATGAGACACCGACCGCTTTAATTTTTTTTCAACCTCATCCAATACGTGGGCAGCAATAGCTTCACCTTCTCGATCAGGGTCAGTTGCCAGCCAAAGAAATGCCCCACCCTTAACCGCTTCGCTAATTGCCTCTATTTGCCTTAGTCCGGTTTCAGAAAGAACATACTCAACCAAATAATTAGGGGGCTCAACGCCCATTCGTTTCTCTGGCAGATCACGAACATGCCCAAATGACGCGATAACCTTCCAATCCCTACCCAAAATTGCGCTAATCTTCTTCGCCTTGTTGGGAGATTCAACGACTATCACGTTTGAGAAACTCATTCGCTTACCCCATATATCATCACAGCATTCTTTTCGATATTCTCTTTTTGACTTTCTTCAACAACCCGATCCCAATATTTAACGCTGCCACTTTGGCGCTTCATGCTAAAGAAAACCGAATCACCACTGCACAGTTTGTATGTCCGTACGACGTATTCTTTGCCCTTATCCTCGTCGTACCATCTCGACAAATAAATAGACTCCACCAGATCTGGCACAGGCACATACGCAAAACAACTCTCAGGCTCTGAATTAGGAAAACGAAATATCCAAAGCCTATGTTTTTGTACCAAGTCTGCCGCTATTAGGCCAAGTGCTTGGTCCAACGAATCAGTTACAAAGTTTACGCACGTTTCCGCAATTGGATCACCATTTTCAAATCGACCGTGGGCCATAACGAGATCAACGAGAAAAAACCTGCTCCTTATAGTCATATTTTGAGGCACAGGAACGTCTGGGTAGCAGGTCAAAGCGATGGCGTCAGCATCATCAAGCGCGTTGCTGGTATCAATATGCCACATTGCGTTATGAGCAAAACGCATTAAATATTTCCTAAATTAAACTAAATAAAAACCGCTTATCTAACGACAAGCGGCTGCCCATTAATAGCCCTGAACGACACAACGAGATTATTAAGCGCCTGATTCAAATCGCTGAGCCCAGACCTTGACTGATAAACTCGCAGAAAATCTTCATTTTCCTTAGAAAGTTCATATCTCGCTTTTTTTACTGCTCGTGATCTGCTTGGATACCAGCCACGTTCAGCAGCCAATTTCTTAATGTCATGCACGGCCCCAATAGCCGCACCTTCTTTTCTCAAAAAATCAGATATCGCTGTTTGCGTAATCGAAGCCCCGCTATACGCTTTAAGTAGCGCAGCATATTCAAGGTTCCGGTAATGATGTTCAAGAGAATTCATCGCAATTCGCACCCGATCCTCTTGCTTGCTATTTACTTCAACATCACAAGATAATTGCCCAAGGATGTGATGAGATACTTTATCGAACATCTCATGATGGATATTCTTTTGAGCCCCATCACTAACACCGCCGTCGATCAGCATTTCGTCCGTCACGATGATATAAAGGCCATCAGTGCTACGCAGTCCAATCCGCACATCGAGAACTTCAATCAAGAACCAGTAGTCGCCAGCGCTTAATTCGTGATTAAACTTCTCCTTCAGTTTCTCTTTCACGAACTGATATGAAGCACGCAACGGCGTACCCTTCTTCTTCCCATCCAGAAAGAACATCCACTCTAGCATCCACCTGGCTGGCAGCAACAGATCTTCGGCACTAGAAAAGGTGTATGTTCGGGCTCCGCCCCGTACAGAGGTCACATGAATCAACCGTTTCAATTCGTCGTCAGACAACCTGCGTAAATCCGCTATATGTTTCATATCATGCTTCGCTACGATCCTTTGGACGCTGAGATTCTAAGCACGAAAATTCCCTACACCCCTAATTTCATTCAAAGTGAATGAAGACCGTATCTCAAATGCAAAAATTCATATATGCAAAAACACCCGAAAGCTTGAACTCCCCACTCCCATCGTGTTAAATAGAACGAACGATCTACATACCAATTGTTTTAATGAATCATGGGAGCTTGCAATGCACGATCACTCATCTCGCACCCTGCCTGCGCGAAAAACAGCCGGCAAACCACCTCTCCAGAACAACCCTGATGGCACGCATGAGCTCACAAAGCCCATCGGCCTTAAAATGAGCCCAAAGCTGCTAAATGACTTTGAAAAACGTTGCGCCTCCAACGGACACGGCACATCTGTCACCTTCAGGACGCTGATTGAGGCGCTAAGGGCCGGCGACATTCAGCTTGACGTACACAACATCCCTGGCATCTTTAACCGACCATCCTTCGGCAAGGCAGGGGATGCTGCTACACTTCCTGCCATCCTCTGCATCAATGACGAGAACTGGCTCAACCAACAGTTTTCAGCTGTACTCAACAAAAAAAAAAAGCCCATCAACATTAAAACGAACATCCTTCGCCACCTTGTTCAACTCTATGCTGATGGCCATCTTTCCCACATCAAACCAAAGCATGGGCAGTCTTATTCAGGCCCAAGCAATTAATTCAAAGGGGCAGTCAGATTGTCTGTTGATCTCTCACTAGCAAGAGGCCTCCGCTCCTACGTCATCAGAACCATAGCATCATCAAGACGCAATATTGACAACGCGACCGACCAGGTTTTCAAACGCAAACAGTCCATGCCCACAACCGCCAAAGGCGTGCGAAAGATGCGTGCAGAGCTCGGAAAGTACATGGATCGGGACGCCATTTGCACATTCAGTCCAGACGGCCAGAAGTCGCACTATATGCCCTATGTCTTATGGATGCGTTGGATGCTGCGGCAAAACATACAAATGGATAGCTGGCTTGAAGATCAGCTAACCATCGATGCCGTTATGTTCGACCTGCAGTCGCCGACACAAAGGTATCACGAGTTTTTTTTCCCCGTTGGCCTGTCAATGCATCTCATCGAACGTGCATTCACGCGCCTGGACACTACGGACAATAAGCGCGTGCTCGATGAGCTCTGCAATCCAATCCTCTTGGCATGCAGCATTTGCATTCAGCTGTTTGCAGCATTGAAAGAACGCGATATTCGGTCCCTGCCCATAATGATTCCCACAACGAATGGCGCACTTCTCGGCGACATCATTCAAGTCCCCAATGACATGGGCGGCGAGTTGCACCTTCGTACATTCATCGGTGGGAAGTCCGGCATAAGCGGCCCGAAAAGTGAGTTGAAACAAGACCTCCTTCTTTGGGAGAAAAACTACAACCCCATCTACCCAACAGCCCTTCAAATGAGCTTGGTTTGCCGCCGCACTTTGCTGGGCACGGTCCCGCCCAATGAATTCGAGCAAGATGTAATGAATGACCTATCCGCTTTCGCATCACTGTATTTGGACATCCTTCATCAAAACCCTAAAGCTCTCGCCGAGCGACAAGTTCGTACCGATAGAGCCCAATACGAGTATCAAAAATGGCAACGTATCGACTAACCCTTTCGACCCAATAAAAAAGGGGCCAAAGCCCCTTTTTTATTTTCCTATCAAACCCTGTCTAACCCCACCGAGACCTCACTACGCTTCGAGCTCTCCCGCTTACCTTCAACCCCAAGCACATCTCTCATATCACAGACAGACGACACCTTATCGAATGCGCCTCGCCCCATCGCACTCAATACCGACCAGGCTCTAGCACCAAACCTTTCAGCGACTGATTTTACGGCCATCGCCGCCTTCTTAGGAGCCACAACAGCCATAGGAGCAAGCTCAAACTCGATCTGCTCCCTTGCTTCTGAGTCAAGATACGACAAGCTCGAAACCCCAGTGAACGTGGGATTTTCACTTAGAGAATACATGTCACACCGATCAGCGTATGTCTCATCCCCCGTCAAACCAATTGCACCACAAGATTCCAAAGCCCTCATCCACTCGTGCTTCTCAGCCTTAGGATTGAGCGCCATCACATCATTACTACTCACCGCAACTGGGCTTGCACCCAAGATAGATAGAACGTCTGATTTGCCATCCTTATACCAGCCCCCCAGATCATCCTTCCTTCCGTACAAGTCGTTTAGCGATGATTTGGCTTTGTCGCTCCAATCTTGCACTGCCTTGTTCAAATTCACGCACTGGGCCTCAATTGCCTCTAATGCATGAAACAGTCGCAAGTCCCCTAGCAATTGCACAGAACGTGAAGCAACCGGTTCAGACACATCGTAATTGTTCATCTGCAACATAACAGCAGAAACAACTTTAACCTCACGTAAATCAGGCAACTCATCCAGCTGTTTAAGCAAGTTTGCCTTTGCTTCTTCACTACTTTTATCAAAACGTGCGAGCGAAGCGAACCTCGCTTTGACATTCATATTTGCCTCAGATATAACCGTATTGCGCACCCCAGCCGTCACCATGTCGTGCTGGCCTCCAACGGCATGCTGGTGACGGAGCGCACCATCTTCTACCGAGAAGAAAATCCCCCCACCGTTGCCTTGCACTGCTTCCGCAGCCTCGTCACGCCCCAGACCCCAACCATTCTCACGCCGACGCAGCCGATATACGCTCGCCACATCAAGACCAACGCAATTCAATGCTGTAAATGCATTTTCCCAACGAACATTAGTTGCTTCGTCATCCAGAATTACGACAGCCCTTGATGCATTCGATCTGGACATTTCGTCCAAGATCAAACCCCATTTATTGCCCCCATTCCTCATGGGCAGCATTGTCTGGCTAGGCATCGGAACTACTGACAACAACACATTACTGCTATTCATCAACAGGAAGGCACCCTCACGAAGACCTGTCCCGCGCAAGACATTGAGAACATCGTTCTCATCATCGATCTTCAGCCCTTCACCGGCGCTGCGCTCACCAAAAACTCGCTCAGACACATGGATCAATGTTTCATTGAAAACAGCGTCCTCCACCCATGCCATAGAATAGCTGCTCTTCTCCGCGCCATATTCCGCGAAGCTAACCCCGCCATCAGTAACGGCCAGCATGCCGTTAGCTCTTACACCGCTACCCAGCGACATCTCACCCAACTTATTCATGGTCAAAATGTCGCCTGCCGACAACTTCATCGTGCCACCTGGGTGGTTATGTGCAATCCAGAATGACTTAGCACCCTCTACCGACTTAATCGCCCCCAGCAAGATCCCCGCATGGATGTCCGCAGAATCAACACCCCCGATGCTATGCCTAAGTATTGTAATTGGCCTGTCTTTCTCATCCAGCACCAGCGCAACAATGTTCTCTTGAGCCAACTCGCTCAAATAGCGTGTTGCAACACCCGCCAGATACCCGTTACTGATTACCTCCGGTGCCATCACACCATTGCAATCGCCCTCGGCCACATACGCCCTTCTTACCCATGGGGGCAAAATAATCCCGTTTTCTTGATGCACCCATTCCACATGACCATCAGATGGTTCCGGCAACTGTCCATGCGCTGGTGCTGGATCATTACGATTCTCAGCCCTCCCCGCATTCAAACCACCCTCCTTGACATCTCCCTCACTTGTCCTCAGCGGCTCATTCTTAAGCTTCGCCCCGCCAAAAATCGACTTAACCCAAGTTGCGGCCTTACCAAATTGCACAGCCAATTCACGCTGGACTTGAATAGCCTTGCTTGCGACATCATCCACGATGCCTGTTTTACCCGACAGCTCACGAACCGCGAACCTTGCCAGGCAAGCCAGTGCTTTGTCATCCAAGTGACTAGGCAAAAACCCAACCCTTAATGCGGCAGCTGCAAACTGATCTTTCCACGATTGGAACATCCCATTCTCAAGATCATCTGCTTCCTCAACCGCATGAGCGGCAAACTCTTCCACTACCAATTTTGCTGGTGTACCGGCAGGAACTCTGCTCAAAGCTGAAACGACCCATTTCTGTATCTCATCAGCCTTGCCATCACCGATCTTCTGCATACCATCATCAAACAACTCGCCGACCTTCATCATGATCTTCTCGCCAGAAGGCAACAAATCAGATCCATCGCCTACCAGCCAATGAAAACCTTCGTGAAGAACAACACGTCGTACTACATCAGTATCAAATGATTCCGCCTTGAACCCGTCAGCAATCAGGTACGCCTTATCCATCCCTTCACATACAACACCCCTCGGTGAATTACCACCTTTTCCTGCCTCCACCGAAGACATTGCCACCAGCCGATCCCGAATACCCTTTTTCAGATCTTCTGGTAGATCGCCTATAGACTGAACAACCTTAATTCGTGACTTATCGGCATCCACATCTACACCAAATGCCTCTCTTACCGCCGCCACAACATCCGAACGTTTTACCAAACCATCGGGAGCATTCTCAGCATCAACCACTGCGGCAACCTCAGTCACGTTCCCCAGCCCCTCAGCGTCTGACAGCACCAGCATTTCTCGGCAACCCTCGTCCAACGACGAAAAACTTGAATCACCGATTGGCACCCCATTTTTCATCCGAGTCAATTGCCACCGATCATCACCCTTAGCCGAACCATGCAATAGAAATTCAATTTCACCATTCCGACCCGACACGCAGCCGTGCTCCATTACCTCTTCAGCCATGGCAATCCTGGTGGCATTCTCTGCCTTCAGCAACTGCTCACGCGCACCTTCATATTCATCCAGCGAAACATCCAAACCCTGCTCAGCCTTATCCAGCACGGCTTTGTAACCTGAAGTCGCGCTAATTAACGTTCTAACCGCATCCGCATAGCCAAGCTGCTGCCGGCCTGTAATTGCATCAACATCGATCAGTTTCATCTTCGCCTTAACCCAACGGGTGCTTTCTTCCAAAGCATAAATGTCATCCGCAATCGAATTCAGTTGGTCATAGCTTGAATAGAGCGCTGCCTTCCACTCTTCGGCAGCCACCGCTCCATCTCTTTGCCTATTCAACTCATCGATCCGCTTATTCAGATCCGCCTCAGCCTCTTTGAGATCACTGAGCCTTTTAAAGTCATCCGCATAAGGGCTATCAATCACTTTAAATGGCAGTGACTTCAACCAACTAGCACCCTCTTCCGATGCATACCCAAAGTTAATTTCTGACCCTGGGTATGCGTTCTGCAACGCTGCAGCCAGATTAGTCGCTACCCCATTACGCCTTTTACCTTCGACCACGCTAACCATCTGCACCGAAACTTCGCCACGGTACTCACTAAAATCAATCGCCCCGATAATTGCATCATTATCGTTTCTACGAGCGACCAGACTGAGCTCTAATTGCTCTCCGATAACACCCCGCATCAAGCTCTCAATTCTGTACAACCCCCGCATGTCTGCTGACATACTGAAGCCCGCGCCGCCTGTTCGTACGATCATATCGTTGACTGAAACATCGAGTTGATCCAGCGGAAAAATTGAACGCCGCTGCTCCTTGCTCATCCCTACTCTATATTCAGCCAATCTTGCTTCTGCCTCGCCCGCCAACCTCCGATAAACTTCAGCTGCAGAAAGATCAGACAGTTTTTGCTCTTGCACATCCAAGCGTTGATAAACTTTGGCCCTCTCGCTGCTCGGCATCGCTTCTTTTATCAACTCGCATACCTTCAATACCGTATCGGCCTTATAGCCACCTTTACGCATTACACCGCCAATATCACGAACAAGCTCTTCTCGCTCCGCAAGATATACGTGCCACGATGCTTCTCGTAGCCACAACTGCCGCTTCTCCCCAGCTTCAGGCATCTCTCCGATCTTATTAACGATTGAAGATTCGTGCTCTTGCCACTCTTGCGTGCGTTTCACCTCACCCACCGTAATCAAGCCCTCTCGGCCAGACAGGTTTAACCAGTCATAGACGCGAGCCAAACGCTTCAAGTCATTGCCTTCGCCATACAGGCTACCCAACTGATCATGAAAGCTAAGACGACGCTTCTCATCCGCAATCACCCCAAGCAACTCATCCTTGGTCGCATAACTACCACCTGACGCAAATTGCTCAGCAGCCTGGATCGCGTGCTGCATCTCATGAATAAATACCCGTACATCCTCATCATCAGGGCCAGTCAAATGAATTGAAGCTGTATTACTTGATTTGTTGAACCAACTAGAACCTCCAACTCCAACGCCTGCAGTCACCGCCATATGGCCAATAGCAGGGTAGTTTTTTAGCAATTCATCGTGATCTAACGCATCCGAGACTGGCATAGTCCTTCCCCCCGCGAACCCTGCCTTGATTGCTGCCTGACTGTCATCAATCTCAAACCGCCATTGCTTATCCCACGGCGCACGGAAAAAACCAGTTTCAGCCCAGATATCCCGAGCATCAGCACCAGCATTTTCCATCTCGACAGCCGCAAGCATTTTGGCCGGATCAAACGTCGCCGCATAAATGCCGGCAAAACACATCGTTTTGCCGTTCTTCACCTCATTGCCTGTTATGTTATGGATGGAAGCTACTGGCACATCCAAATCATCCAGAGGGAATCGTTTTCTACGTTCTTCCTCTGTTAAGGCATGACGCTTCTCGGTGAGACGCGCTTCAACCTCTCCGCCAGAGTTCAGGTACTTCTCATACGCCGACTTGCCACTATTTATGCGTAGTAGTGCGCTATCGATCTGGCCTCTTGTTAATGTTGCCGCCGCTGCTGTGACTTCCTCTGACGGCTCTTTCCCAAACAGGGTTATAAACCGTTGTTTCGCCCGCGCCGAAACCTCTGCCCCATCAACGCCGCCGTTCAACCGGAAAAGCGCATTCACTTCACCCATATGCTCGGCAAACTCTCTGCTCACATCTGGTGAAAACATCGCTGGTGCTGCGCCACGGCCAAAGTTTTCGACACTCTGAATTGCATGCTGCACTTCATGCAGGCTTACTCGTAGTGCGTCAGCGTGATCCAGAGTCACTACACGTCCCGCTCGCCGACTCGCCTGCGCAGCCTCAAGCGCCAGCACTAATTGCGCCTCTTCCTTCGCAAAATTATCCCGATACTCTGCATTCAGAATATTGACTTGGGCCTGGGCCAAGTCCATCGCGACCTCGCCGGCTCCATCATTATGCAAATCAATAACAGCCTGATTCGCGGCACTCAACCTTGCACTCCAGTGCTTGAAGTCGGGCCTAGACCTGAAAACATTGATTGCACGTTCAGCATTTAATACAGCCACATCCAATTCATCAGCAGAGACATCTTTCGCCTTGCCATAAAACTCGCGCAAGCGAATCTCAAAGCCACGCTCATCAAAGTCACCATTAGCTCCCGCTAACTCTGCCTCAGACAACTTGTCCATCTTGAATTTAAGGCTTCCCAGCTCGGGATAGGCCGCCAGCAGCCTTTCGTGCCGCATGCCATCGCTCATCCGCCAATTCACGCTCACATCTCCACCGAAGCGTATTTGCTTCAATGGTTCAAGCGTCAGATCAGCTTCATGATCGGAAATCTCCCACCGCCATTGCTTATCCCACGGCGCACGGAAAAACCCAGTTTTTTCCCAGATATCACGCGCATCAGCGCCCGCTTTTTCCATCTCACCAGCTGCTCGCAATTTATCGAGATCGACAGTGCGAGCTTTGATACCGGCAAAAGAAAACGCGATATCTTTCTTCTTGGGGTCATAACTCCCGACATTGCCAATCGCAGACTTCACTTGAGACGGATCGAATGCTACCCATGTACCCCCTCCCCAGTTCGTGCCATCAACCCCTTTCATCTTCAGCTCGCGATTTAGCTGGGCTTGCGCTCTAGCGTACCCAGCAACATTGCAGCGAGCATAATCCTCTGGTGTTATTTCATGGGCGTTTGACACTTTCAGGTAGACAGGCAGAACACGCGCAGCGGTATTAACTTCAATGAAGCGACCATCCTCATACTTCATGTTCATGCTGTCGTTTTCTCTGGCGTACATCGATGCATCATCAGGGTTGGATGTGAACCACAACCCCCGCTCGCTGGCCTTGAATGACTTGAATTCTTTGTCCTTGCTTGTCCCGTGATAGAAGACAATAGGGCGACCTTCTGCATCAACCGTCTTGCTATCACCAAACCAGCGCCAGAAGTTTTTCAATCCCTCGTCAGTAGGGTGAATTGGCAAGCCTTTTGAGTTGTGGCGCGATCTTTCTACCCCATCTACGTTGATCGTGTTTGGGCTCGCCCCGAGTACCCAATCGGCCTGATCCACCGAAGGCATATCGCTTTCAGCCAAAAAGCTAGCATCATTCCCTGCTTTGTTTAATCCAGCTTTTTCAGCGCTTGTGGTCGCATCTTTGCCAATTCTGCCTTTATCCGGCTGAACAAATGCACGGATAAACTTATCGCCGTTAAGTTTGGCTTGGGTAATCCGGTGATTGCCGCCGTACAGGTAGTATTTATCTTCTGCTGCCTCATAAACAACTTCAATTGGCTGCTTGATAATGCGCCCTTTACGGTAGCCTTCATCATCTGACGCTGCGGGGGTTGGCTCCAAACCATCAATCTTATCGATTTCAATGTATCGCTCCCAAGCTTTAGCCAAATGCCCGTCAGCACCTCTCGCAATCATTTGATCTTGCGTCAGCATTGATACAGGCAAGCTTGGATAAGGCTCAGACAATGAATACGAATAACCCATTCTCCTACCGCCTAACATTTGCAGATCCTGCGACATCACAATCTGCTCTCTGCGCGGCACATCTTCAGTTGACTCTGGCGACCTAGCCTTGCGCTGCTCATCGTCCATGGCCATTCGTCTCTCAGTATTTCGAGACTCCACCTCACCCGCCAATGACTTGTAGATTGAATATGACGTTGAAAACCGATGCGCTTCGGCCATTGCCTCTATTGCTTTTGCATCCTTCTCTAATTCACGCAAAGGTGCCAATGCCTGACTAGCTTTACTGCTTTGCCGCTGCAGAGCATTTAGCATACCTTTAACGGTGCGCTCATCACTGCGGAAATCATGTAATAAGCCACCAGGTATCTCACTTCGCAGCAAATTGGCAGCATCTAATGCAAACTGAGCAAGGAACTGATTGCGCTCTCGCATTTTACTTCTTTTGGGAATGTCATAAATTCGGTACTGCAATTCACGAGCTAAATCATTTGTCCTGAATTCTGGATCATAAATCCATTGAATCTCGTTACGAATTAGCCTCATCACCCCTGATGGCTTATCACGATTCGCATACTCCACCAAACGATTAGCCGATTCGTACATCAGTGCATAGCGAGCCTTTTTGGCTGCAATTTGTGCATCATCTAGTTTTTCCGAGTTGTACCACTTCCAACTCTCAATGCGTTTTTTTGCCTCATCATTTAGCTCACTAATTGCATGCTGCACTGAACTTGTGAATTCACGATCTGTATTCCCCCCACGGGCAAAACCTTCTACAGATTGAATGGCGTGCTGTATCTCGTGGAGCAGAACAGAAAGTAGCTCATCAGATTCCGCGACCCGCTCCGTTAGCGTAATTAATTTCGCGTTCGCATAGTGAGCCCCATTCGGGCCATCATCTTTATCATTCAACCCAACTCGAATCGTGTATTCACGCAAAATCGGATACGCCGCAAAGAGCTTTTCATGATTCAAAATCTCATCAACGCCGCATGACTCGAACACCTTTGGTACTTTTTTAATCGATGCTTCATGATCGCTAATCTCGAAGCGCCATTTCTCATCGATCCCTTGGTGCCATCCTGTTTTTCTCCGTACAAATTCAGGATCTTGACCACGACCCACCATAGATTTTGCTTCGCTCAGAGAGGCAATATCTGCGGTGTACGCTTTATCCCCTGCAAACGACAGGGCGATTTCCCGACGATTCGATCTGAAATTCCCGTTATTCCCAATTGCCGATTTAACATTAAACGCAGGGCGGTGATGAACAACCCACTGAGCACCAGATTCTTTATTCAATACAAGCCCGTCAAAACCCAAGGCAACGCTATTTTCATAACCAATGCCATTTAGCCAAGACAGTACATCCTTGCCAGTTTCAAACGTCAGTGGCATGTCGAAATCCGTATAGGAAATCACCCAATCGCCCTTGCCATCTTCTACGACTGGGCGCGAGCGCTCCATCCCTTCGCCCCGCGCAAGCCATTCCTCACGCTTTTCTCGGAAGAATTGCTCAGCAGCATCCTTGTCGTTTTCAGCAAAAATCGCTTGCTTTCTAGTTTGCGCTAGACGCGCACGGTCAGCCCCAGTTGCCCACTTGGCAGCAATGCCACCAATTCGCTCTGCATCTGCACCATCCAGCAACTTATCTTGATTTAACAGCTCGCCACGTAGGTATACAGGGAAAACAGCACCAGCACCCTCCCCATCAGAGACTTCTGCATAGGCGGATGCCTGATTTCTATCGTCTGTGAAGTAGCTTGCAATGCCATACATATCACCTTTCTGAGCATCGCCATACACCCCGCCAGGTACAAAAGAGCGCAAATCATCCGGCGTCGCCGATCCGTGATAGAACACTTTAGGCCGCCCTTGATCGTCCACGATCCCGTTGCTGCCATACCACTCCCAAAAGTTGTATATGCCATCAGCGGTAGGGTGGATGAGAGCCCCTTCATTGTTCCTTGTTGCCCGTTCTACGCCATTGATAATGACGGTATCAGGCAGCTCACCGTTTGCCGCTGGTGCTGCATCAAAATATGACTCATTGGCCTGCTCACGCGAAACGGGGAAGGGAATTTCAAATTCAGGGTCTCGCGCATCTTTTTGCGCACGCAAAGACTTAGGCCATTCAGCTACGTAGTCGAAGTCATCAGGGTCATTTTGCTGGCTCCAGCGCAGATGCGACATTCGCAGCTCCACTGGCATCGTGTCATATCCTGCCGCTTTAAGCGCCATCGCACGATGCCGCCCTTCATGCCCAATGACATCCCCATCTTCCTTCGCATACAGGTATGGGATTGTGCTGAAAACGCCACCCTGATCGAGAATAGATTGCGCATTCTCCATCTTGAAAGCCTGCATCCCATCTGACGCCAAGCCAAGGAAATCATCAATTTTCATTTCGATGACTTTCTCTCGACCTTTGTATTCAGGTGTAGATAAGCGCTGAAGTTCAGCGTAAACAAAACGCTCTTTAGCCGACCGTTCAGACTCAACGTAACGCATGATATTGGCGTCTTGAGTGCTGAATAACCCGCTATTGCTTAACGCCGATTTGACTTGGTATGGTTCAAGCACTGCAAACTGCGTGGCCGTCCATGGGCCACCCCAGCCTGGCACTGGTGCATCAAAAAGGTTTTTGATGATCACGCCATCTTTCTTTTTCTTCTTCGCCGACTCAAGCAGCGCATCAGGCGTCTTTGACAGTGGTATATCGCGTTGCGCCCGCCCTTTAGCATCAAATTCAACTGGGCTCTCTAAACGAACGTATGCCGGATAAACGACTTTTCCATCAATAAACTCTTGGTATCCCTTGATGAACGCTGACGCTACGTCTTTTTCTTCTTTTGATGCGGCCTTATTTCCCTTAGTTGCGTACGCATCTGCGAGCGCAGCGCGTGTTTCATCATCACGCCGCCCTGCAACAGCGGAAGCCCAACCTGATGCATTAGCTGGATTTTCAGAGAAGAAGAACCCCTTTGCGGGCCCAGCACCTGTTGTATGACCTTGAGACTCAGCCCCCAGCATGAACTCATCAAAGTCTTGATTCGTACCGTGATACACCACCAATGGCCGACCAAGATCATCTACCGCTTTCGAGTCCCCGAACCAACGCCAGAAATTGCGCACGCTTTCGTCGTCTGCGTGAATTAGCTTACCTTCGCTATTCTTGATTCGACGAAGAACACCGTCCACTTCGATAAATTCACGTTCCGGCTCTACGTAACTGCTAACCGACTTCTCATCGTCATTGAAGCTACCATCGTTGCCCATCTCAGATTTGAGCTGTTCGGTTGTCGCGTGAATTAATTTCCCTTCACTGTTGCGTGAAGGGCGTTGAACCCCATTGATATCGATGGTGTCTGCCGTGACAACTTGCTCATTCTGAATGTTTTCGACACCCACGACGACAAGCTGATCAACCGGAACATCAAGGTCATCTAATGGGAAGCGTTCACGACGCTCAGCCGCGCTTAACTGCGAGCGTTTCATCGTCAATCGAGCTTCCGCCTCACCCGCCAAACGCCGGTACAGAGCGAGTTCTGACGTTGGCGAAATGCTCTTGTCGAGCCCATACATTACGACATTGCGCTCACCAACTTCCCGTAAAGCCCCCCCTTGAGAGAATCCAAACTGCAATGCATCCTCACGGGTTTTGCTGTCTAGCGCCAAGTCTTCTAATCCGGCAGCCACATACTCCGAATACACCAGGTCATTGGCTTTCAATAACCCTTGATAGCTATCAATCCCAAAGCCTTGCTCTAATGCTCTGGCTTCTACCTGATCACGCCACCATAAACAATCCCGATACCAAATCGCTTTTTTGCTGTCGAATTGCTGCGGGTTCCCGCCTTTTGCAAAGCCTTCTCGATCTTGAATTGAATGCTGCAACTCATGCAGCAACATCTCAGGCAGCAATCGCCCCTCAGAAATATCTTTGTACGTCCCATGATCGAGCAGCGTACCTTTGTTTACTGTGATGTATCTGCCACCATAAGACGCGCCTTTTTCCGTCTGCTGTCGTACTTGAGTCTTGCCGAGGCTAGTCAAGCCCCGCCCGCCTTTCGGATACGCTGCATACAGCTTCTCATGAAAAAGCACGCCATCTACCGAAACACGCTCATTATTAGCTACGGCAATCGCCGCTTCACGATCAATCACAGCTCCGGTATTTTGGTAAATCGGCCATGTGCCATACTCGTCGATTTTTTCGCCCGTCTGCGCCCATACGCCTTCTGAGTCGTCAATTTCCCAACGCCATTTGTTATCCCAAGGCGCACGGAAAAAACCAGTTTCCTTCCAGATCTCTTTTACATCCGCACCGGCCCGCTCCATTTCGCCCGCTTTGGCAAGCATCGCCAAATCGACCGTACTGGCATTCTCACCCGCAAAGCTAAACCGTATATCGTTCGTCGTTGAAGCAAATGTGCCCAAGTTATGAGCCGACTTGATGTTTTTTGCTTCAAACACAACGGCTACTTGCCCGCTTGCCGGATTACCGTACGGCCCGCTGTCGTCCACATCGTTAAGCAAGACGCCATCATCACCAGACATTCTCGCTTCTCTGGCGACATCATCCGTGCTGCGATCACGTACCACCTTCTCAATAGTCAGTTCAGGGTTTTCGAGCTTAAATTGCTCAACTTCATCCTCGCTATAGAGGTAATCAACCGGAAAACCCTCTGGATCGTAGATGCACCACTCAGGTTCAAAGTCAGGCGTATCATCCCAGCTATTGCCTTTCCAGTCGTAAGTCATGCACTCACGTATATTTAAAAAGCACTCGTATATGCCGCTGTAGCTCGATTCAATCCCTCGCAAATGCTCAAGCACTTCACCTCTGGTGCCAATGAATTCTTCGTCATGAAGCACCTGATATCCTTCAACCCATTCCAGATCTTCACCTTCTTCAAGCGTCAAATCAGCCAGCGCAGCATCGATGTCCTGATAAAAACAACGCTCAATCCGACCACTCGACATCTCGACATCCACCAAGATGCCCTTTTCTATCACTGCATCGATTAGGTCAGGGGATTCAAGTATCTCTTCTGGAAGATGTACCGCGATATTGTTAGACCGCCGTATATAGCTCGCCGCGATGTAGTAATCATCAGTAAAGAAACTGCCCGTTCCCCGTGTTTTTGGGTTGTCCGGCTCTGTCTCGAACTCATGAAAACCTGATTTATCGCTCCCGTGGTAGTAGACCTTCGGCTCCCCATTCGCGCCCATTGCTTTCGATGCGTTTTCAGGGTCATTTTCCCAATCACCAAACCATGATTTGAATGATGGCGTTCTCACCATCAGCCATTGACGCTCAGATAAACGTGACTTGTCACCATTAGGTGCTTTCAGCCACATATCCGTACCTGCGTACTTTTCACGTACTGCATCCATCTCACCATCAGGATCTACAGGCGCATACGCCACTCGACTATCTGCGGCATAAACCAATACATCGGCATCCTCGCCCAGCGCCTTCCGAGCCGCGTAGACCGATGTACCTGTAGCGAGCACGTTATCAACCAATACAATACGGCCTTCCGGTTTTTGTGCCTTCAGCGCGAAGCCCATTTGTTTTGCGGTAGCTGGTATCCCTTCGTACCGCAAAGATCGCGTTGACTCCCGACTAACACCTGACAAAATATCTGCTACTGTGCATCCCGCAATATCACCAATTGCCTGCGCCAGCACCAGCGTTGAAGTAGCGCTCCCAGTGCGCCCAGGGATAGGCACCAGAATGGCATCAGGCCCAATCTTCTCGGCCATTGCTTTTGCGGCACGCGCCACTGCCTCAGCCGATTTACTGCTACCCCCCTTTAAAAGATTGGCCGTTTCGCGGTTTTCTTCAGTGGCTGCGTAATCAACGCACGCAATAATCCCATTTGCCGCCTTTTCTGGCTGTGCCTTGATCGCTTCCTGTGCAGCTGCAATCGCGGCATGCACATCGGCCACTTTCAGCGGTAATCCGGTCACTTTATTCAGAGGGCTGAACCACCCTTGAATGATCCGGCCTGTCTCTTGCGCAGCTAGCGTTCTCCTGCGATTGGTGCAGATAAGTTTCCCGTTTTCACCTTCATTGACTGCCACGTATGGCGGGTCAATGCCATCACCTGACCACTTCACATACATTGCGTATGACGGGTGTGATTTGATCCTGTCCTCGGCCTCACTCGTCGCCAATGTTAAAGGCTCGAACTCCCGCAAATAAGACACGTAGCGGCCAGCGAAATCACCGCCATACTCATCGACCATTGCTGAACCCAGCGGATAGCGCTTGAATGTTTTGGGCTCATCAAACTCCCCAACAAGGTTCGTTCTTTGCGCATCGCGATCTTTCAGTTCTGACTCCGAAAGACGTGCGACTTCCATCACCATCCGAACCGGAACGCCCAAATTTTGCGCGGCCAATTGCTCTGCAATGCTTGCTCTGGCCTCAAATTCGGCATCAAAGCCAGCATCATCAGCCTGCCCCAGCCATTTACCCCCAACAAGTATTTCACTCAAAGGAACATCGATTTGATCCAGCGGAAAAGCAGCCCTGCGCTCTGCCTCGCTCAATGACTTGCGGTACTCAACCAGACGCGCCTCTACTTCCCCTGCGCTATTCCAGTATCTCGTCATCGCGGGCAAAGTTTCATACTTCAACGCTTGCACGTTCGATTCCCATAGCCCGCCGTCATCCCACCTCTTCACAGTGGAAATCGTTACCTCGTTAAAACCACCTAACTTTGCAGCCACCTCTGGCTTCACCGAGAACTGCTTGGCCAAGTAATCCACACTCAGCAAGTCACGCATCGCTTTAGCAATATCTGCATCCGCATTGGTTTGGTCTAAATCGAGCGTACCCCCTTTTTCAAAACCTTCTTGCGTCTGTATTGCATGCTGCATCTCATGCAAAAGCGGTTTGATAATTTCTGGTGCCTGGCTTGGGTCGATACTGATAGAGCCCTGATTTTCGTTGTACCCACCAGACTTCCCGCCCAATAGCTTTTTCAAATCCACCCGCAAGCTATTTAGCGGGGGATATGCCTCGAATAGCCCTTTATGTGCCAATACATCCGGCGCACTTCCCGACTTCATCTCAGCTGACGCCACACTATCGTCGATCTCCCATCGCCATTTCTTATCCCATGGCGCACGGAAAAAACCTGTCTTTTGCCAAATTTCTTTAGCGTCAGCACCTTCACGCTCCATCTCACCTGCAAGTGCCAACTTTTCGATGTCGATAGTCTTTGCATTCTCGCCGGCAAAGCTAAAACGCACATCCTTACTATCTTTATCGAAACCACCCGCATTCCCCAGCGCTGACTTAAATTCAGCCCCGTCAAAGAACGCATATACATCTTGAGCCCCAACGTAGTTTGGGCCCACCTCATCAACAACAGATTTGAAGCAAACCCCTGTCAGCCCATGACGTTTTGCATACTCATACACGCCTTCATTTGGCAGGCTATCTTCAGCCTTAAACTCACGCTCAACCTCGCGAATTCCTTTACCATCACCATCGACAACAAGCACATTCGCTTTCGCAAACACTGGCAACACGTTTGCACCAGACCAGGTACTTCTATAAAGCGCAAATTCACTCGCCATTTTGCTATTTGGCGACATGAACACCTTTCGGTTTTCTCTTGATCGCTCGAAGTCAAATGTGTTCATGTCGCTGTTTGTGCCATGAAACAACACCAGCGGCCTGCCTAAAGAATCAACCACTGAGCTGCCTTCAAACCACCTATAAAACTGCGCAACCCCCTCTTTTGTAGGGTGAATAATCTTATCGAAGCTATTCTTGTCGCCTCGCATTTGCTGCGTTAAGTCCACCAGCGCACGCACTTTCGTCAGGCGCAACATATCGGGAAGGGGCATGACACATCTAACAGATCCGTCGCTCCCAACCTCACCTGTATTAACCTGCACGCCGCCCAAGCTCAATACAGCCCCTCGACGCCCAGCCGCTTGCTCAGCAGCCCCAAATACAGCGTACAAATGGCTACTCGACGCTTTTTCCTGCGTCAAACCAGCCTCGATTCCATCTTCGCTCCTGCAAATCCAATCGGATGGCAAGGTCAAATCAACGTGCATGCAATTTTTTAATTGCACATCTCCTAATAGCGCTTTTGCATCGTCTGCCTCAATCAGCTTGGCATTCATCAAGCCGATATCCCGCAGATCAAGATCACCCACTTCGCCAGTTACAACTTTCCCAAATCGATTTTCTCTGTCCATTCCACCAAAAGACGATCTTGGTGTTGCTAGACTCCAAAACTCAGCGATTGCATCGCTCCGCTTAGCAAAGTACCGAGCCCCTTCAACGTCATCGACTGGGCCACGCAGCAATACCTTGCTCTCAGAAAGTTCAATTACCCCGCCCACCCCGAACTTCCGCGTAACGGCACATTTCGCCCTGGGCATTGCTTCAAAATATTCAATTAGACCTTGCTCAGCTAATTCCTTACCGATTTTACCGACATCGGAAAAAAGTGACTTGTCACCATAAATCGCCTGGTACAGCTCCGCTTCCAATTCATCGATATGCTGCAGCGTCTCCACCCCATCAACTACACCCTCTTTCACGAGCTCATGACGTACATTCAGGTGCTCCATCTGACCATCAAAGAAAACGCAGGACACGCCTTTGCACGCCCATGCTGGTGCTGGCGCACCATCCGATAGCCACTGCCCGACCACCCTACTCAGGTCTGCTACTTCCTTCGCCACTTCAAGTTGCACACTTGGCTTATCGACAAGCTCTTTTTTGATCTTCCTCGATAGGTTCTTCAGCCCTAGACCTTCTAAATCGCCCGCAATAGCCCTTACGACTTCACTCCAACCCAAGCAATTACTCAACTCAACTGCCGTGTAACAGGCCAAGCGCTCACCAAATGTTCTTTTAATGCCAGACGCCTCTTTATCATCTGCATCCAATTGAACATTTTTTGCGAAGAATGCAGCCGCCGCAGCACCAAATCCAATTCCATCGTCCAAGCCGTTAATTGCGATGTGCGCTTTCGCAACTACACTTTCAATTTCCAACAAGCTCGCAAATCGCTCTTTATGAAGGTATAGGGTTCTACCTTCGATAACACCTTGTGCCCCAGTAGCGAATACAGGGCCAAGCATCTCTCCATCCTTGCCAGCATCGACGAACTCGATACTCATTCTCCCCAGGCTCAGATTTAGGCCTTCGCGCCACTCTGCTAATTCTTTTTCTTGCACTGATCCAGAATTTTTCTCATCAAATCCATCTCGATGAAAGATTTGGCGATCTCGCCCCTCTCCTTCCTTAACTTTTCCAACTGCGCCGTGTGGGTTTTTGACGCCTTCCTTGTTGATTCGCCATTTTTTAACGCCATCCCCACCTCCCTCAGCAACCCCTAAAGCCGCCCAGAAAGAATCACTTTCACGGCCAGCGTCCACTATTTCTAAATCCCCACCATCAATATTCGCGATCAAGCTTTGAACTACCTGCCGGCCATACCCTTTCCCACGCCATTCATCATTCAAAACAAGATCATGCAATGCAATGGCAGTTCCTTTTTCGCTCATTTCGCACGTCAATGACCCCAAATACTGGCCATCACCGTCACGCACTACAAAATCATATAAATTTGACCCTTCTCGTGACAGCAATTGGTTCAAAGTTGGCATCTCATCCATTTCACATTTTCTAATGGCCTCAAGCGTCAACACCCCATTCTTGAAAACAGGACCAATCCCATTGTTTCCACGGGAAAACCACTGCAAAGCATTAAAAATGTAACTGATCGACATGGAAATTACCTAGCTAAATACCAACTTAGATATTGAATCAAGATCCTAGACTTCATACTTTTCAACGACCAATACAAAGTCAAAAACAACAATCAGCAAAAAAAAACGGCACCCACTTTATAAAAATGGATACCGTCATTTTTTATCCGCTGATTTTACAACTCAAGAGAGGCTCGTTCAGCTCCAGAGTTCTCTGGCCGGCTAACCGTTCTCGACTGGCCTCGGAACATTTGCTGCACCCTTTGAAGCGCCATTTCAGCCGCATTTGCTTGGACACTCTGCATCATTTGCTTCAATTCATTATCCAATGCCTGCCCATGTTCATGTGCAATGATGTGGCGAATACTCGTGCTCATTTTTTCATACGTAGCACCACCCTCGCGCTCGCTCACCTGGTCTTCAAGAATGCCAGTATTAAGCGCCGTCAATACACGCTCAAGTTCTTTAGATGCAATTTTGATCGCGCCTTCAGGCTCTTCTGGATTCGCCAATTGCTCTTCAGCAACAGCATGCAACACATGAAAATCCCGATACTCCGCCTCGGTCATCATTACACCATCGGCATCAATCACCACCAACCCATGCGAGCCAGGCGCATTAATCCCGATTTCTTTTGCCTTCCTATAGCCGGTATCAACAAGCAACTGGGCTGACTTTTGCCCGCCTGCCATCGCTTGATTGACAACATCCTGAGCGCCGGACTCTGTTTTGATGATTGCTACCTGCGTCCCTGTCGCAGCAGACAACCATCGCATCGCCCCTTTGGCCTCTTCTACATCCTTAGTTGTTGCCCCAGATAATCCCTTGTAGCCCCCCTGCTGCATTAAGGCTGCAGCAACATCGGCCATCCTGTTTTCTTTAAGTTGGATTCGCATTAGTTCAACCCATATTCAGATCAATTGAGCCATCTAGGCTCTGCTCTGTTTTACCATTCTGCTTAACTGCCTCCGCAAGTTGATCCCTTACATGCCGGTCAAGCATAAATGAATGCACATTTTTGCTGATTACCTCAATCGCTTCGATTGGGGTTGCGGGGTTTCTCACCACTGCCCGCAACTTATCACCTTTCATGAGCGCACCCACGTTACTCGCCACATCTAAAGCGGCCCCCATCAAAACACTTTGATCACGAACCCCCACCAGTGCGTTCACCGAGCACTCGCGATTAAAATCTGCATGGTAGATTCTCAATGACAATTCCGACCATCGGTTTTCAACATGCGGATTCGCGGCGTCGATAGACAACGCCCCCATTTTCCCAGCATGATCTGCCAGCTTAGCCACAAAGTACCGATCTTCAGCGAATCGAACCAATAGCGTCTCTACTGCCTCAGCATTGAGTGTCGGATTTTTGGCCAGACTCTCCATCGTCTGCTTATCATTACAGTACGGAGCGAGATTCATCAGTCTTTCTTGGGCAATATCACTCAGACTTCCATTCCCAGCTATTGCCCTACCAACATCGATAACCTCTTGTGGGTACTCATCTTTCCATACTGCAGCCACACTCAGCACATCTTCATGCTTTACTAGCGAACCATCCGCAACAACCCCGATGGCCTCTAGTTTAATTAACGCACCCGCTGGCGATTTTCTAATCTCATTAACCGCTGAATCAAATAGCTTAGCTGCCGAAATAGCAGCCTCACTGACTTGAACTCTAGCCGTACGATCATTTTGATAGGCATGGACATACTGGGCATCGACCGCAATTGGGTCTTTCGGGTTTTTGGACAATTCCCCATGCAGCCCAGACACCAGCTGTGCTAGATCACCAAATGATCTAGCTCTCACGCCATGAATACCGCCTAGTGGTTGAACCCCATCGTTATTCATCGTGACATGCCCCTGCAGCCGATTGCGCATAATTTGTCAGTTGGCTCATATCACCTTTCCCGACGCCAAAGCATTCAAGAATCGCTGTTCTTTTGTCCGAAGGAATTACCACATACCGCGAGCCATCATCTGAATTCCACTCGAAGCACCAATCATCACCACCGCCAGCGACAAACTTTGCTCGTAAATCGCTCAGATACCCGCCGACATCACGACGGACAGAGGCCGTTAATTCCTTGGCCAATGAATATTCATCACGAACAATTTCAAATTCTTCACACGCCCCTGCCAAATCGCCACTTTCCAGCAGGATAAGATCAAAACCATCTACAATTCCGCAAAGAATTACAGGCCTTTTGTTTGGACTGACTTCACCAAGTGCATCAATGTGAGCGACATCGACTAGCAAGATACGCTCAAGATTCGCCATTAGCGCGTCATTACTTGGCCAGCTCCCCTGTTGGCTCGGTGCTTCTCGGCCAAATAACTTCTTGCCGACCACCTGCACCACATCATGAACCAACCTACCTCTCTCAGCACCAACCATCATCATGTACCCCCAAAGACACACAACAGATTAACCGAATGCATCAAAAACAGAGCTTCATTCTCCATAAATACACATCAAACACCCCAAAAATGGGTGCCTCAAATGCTAAATGCCATAAATACGAAAATGCGCGGAGAAATTAAGCCGAAAGCCTATTGAAAAGCATGCACAATAATGGCAATCGCTGAAAATAGTAGAAGGTTCAAAACATAGATGGCCCACCCATTCACCCCAATATTCGATGGCTCGTTTGCCACCACGGCAGACCTATCGATGCTCATGCTTTATGCCACCTTTGGGGATGTCATCACATTCCTACTTCAAGGAATGGGGGCAATCACAGGCAGTGATACGCTTATCAAAGCCGCTGCTCAGCTTGGCATGATTGCCAACGACTCAACACCTCTACCCTATAGCATCGGTGGATCTGACGGCCTCATTGCCGCCTACAACTCAGGCGGCTTATTCCTTGGTGCCCTATTCCTCTTCTTTGTCACAATTTTTGGCATTTGGAACACAGCCAGCGATGGCGAAGCTTTGGGGCGAAAGTGGAACAAAAAAACAACCACACTCCGCACCCTCTCGGCATTCACGATGCTTATACCTGGATCTTTTGGTTATAACGCAATCCAAATGTTTGTGCTGACCGTTGCAATTCTTTCGTGCGGCCTTGCAAGCAAGGTTTGGGAATCATTTGTTTCAAGCGCAGTGACTCGCCAAGTTGAAATGATGATCACCTCCGCCGTAAACGCCTCTCCCGCCTTCACGCCACTGGTCGAAAACGCATACCAAATGCGGATGTGCAACCTTGGCTATACCAGTGCAAACACCAAACTCGGCTTTCCGCTAAACATCGCAACGCTTGAGCCAACCATGGCCGCCGCGATCAAAACAACGCCTGCCAGCGATGCCGGTGTGGGCTATTCCACCATGGCTTACGGCATGACCACCTTCGACACTAGCAACAAAACTGGCAGCCTGGGCATGTGCGGCTCGGTCAACGTGTCTTACTCGTGGAATCTAAAAAAACGCATCTCAACACCAGCCAGCAATAAACAAGAAGGCATTTTCGGAACCTACAGCTCCGTTAGCGGCAAAGATCCCATTGAAGCAGCTGCTACAGCCATCAAGAAGGACACCGGCTGCCTGATGCTACTTGCATCACAAACACTAGCAAACGATGTTGTAGGCGGCTGCGTCATTGAAAACTCTGAAGTTCAGGCTCTCGCTTCCACCACGTTAGCCGAGCTCAAAGCATCAATGGACCAACTCGTTGCAGATAGCTCTGCCTTAGCTGCAAACCCCGAGACCGCAATCAACCTTGAAACAGCGATCACTGCAGCCAGCGGCGACGCTCTAGTTCCAGGTGTCAGCAAACTCCACGCCATGGGGCTACAACTGAATAACCTGATGATGAAATCCTTTGGCCTCATCATTAAGAAAACGCTAACAGACTCATCATCTGGCAATGGCACTAACAGCGCCCTCTACCTAGCCATCACCGAGAACATGACCAAGTACGGCTGGATGGGTGCCGGTGCCGCGCATTCCCGACTTGGCCGCGTCCGTGACACCATACGTGACGCCACCACCATCACCCAAAACTATTCAATCGCAAAACCCTCTTGGGACTTCCCCCTAATGGAACCCAAGGATGGCGACACCTACGTTGAATTAAAACGCGCTATCGAGCCGTACCACAATATTGCAATTCAGGCAGCTGTTCTGCATGAAGCAAAATCAAAAACACCAGAAAGCCTTGAAAAAGAATACCGCCAAGGCGTTACCAATATGTCAGTTTCTGTTGGTGCGCCAGAGACAGTCAGCATGATGTGTGGTGTCACGAACCCACTAAAAGGCACCAGTAACGACACCCTTGTGAATACCATCGGCAAAGACTCTTCTAATTATCTCGATTCTGTCTACATGCACTTTGGTGCCAACTTCGCCAACAGCATCGCCCGCCAACTCGGCGCTAATGGCGCTGACCCACTTCTACAAATTAAAGCTGCTGGCGATTGCATTGTTACAGCAGCCGAAATTCTGATGATGTCTCGCCCTTTACTGGTTGCTGCCGCCCAATGGATCGACACTCGAAAAGAAGGTTGGGCAGCAAAGGCCACCGAAGCCGTTGCGGAAGTCACTACCGCTGGTATTGCCGGCAACATCATTGCGACTGCGAGAGCCATACTTTCTGGCTTTATTGACCTACTCACCATGCTGGCACCACTGATGTACGCCATCCTTGCTGCCGGCTTTATCATGGCCTACTTCCTGCCCATGATGCCATTCATTGTTATTGCACTGTCTGTCGTTGGCTGGCTGGTAGCCGTAGTCGAAGCCATCGTCTCTGTGGTGCTCTGGGCTGTGATGCACTTTTCGCCTGGTGGAGATACATTCATGGGCAGTCAGGAGAAAGGCTATCTTTTAATCATGAGCGTATTCATGCGCCCAGTTCTGATTATTATCGGCCTATGCATAGGCCTCGTGCTTCTCTATCCAGTTTCATGGTTTGTCGGTCAATTCTTCTCAATCGCCGTTTCTTCAGTTCAAGGCCAGTCCTTCGTAACTGGTCTAGCTGGCTTTATCGCAATGACTTACATTTATATCATTGTCATGTTTAACGCCATCAAACTCTGCCTCGGGCTACCACAAACGCTACCTAGCGAAGTAATGACATGGGTTGGTGGCTTTGTGAAAGACTTTGGTGAAACCAACGCTGCACAAACAGCAGGCAACATCATCTCTAATGTTGGCTCAAGTGCCGCATCCGGCGTTCCCGCCAGCGTATCGGCTGCCCGTCAATCTCGCAGAAATGCTCAAGACCAGAAACAACAGCAAGAATCCGAGTCAAAACATCGAGCAGAAATGCTTGACACCCTGCGCGGGAACCATAGCTCTCCTGGCGGCGTCGGCAAGGGCGACTCTCCTATTGGCTCCACCGGAGATCGTCCGTCAGCGCCCCCAAGCCAAACCAATCGGCCAAAAAATCGCGCCGACTAAACCATCAAACAAAAAAGCCCGTTAAACAACGGGCTTTTTTTTCCTATCTCAAACTCAATTCAAATGCATACCCGCAGAACCAACACTCGCCACCCCTTTACCGTTTGAATGCGATATCGCTGCATTATTGACAGGCAACTGACGAACACGCTTCACCGCATCTTCGCCCATGATGTCGTACCCTAATTTATTCTGCATGTATCCCGCCAGACTCCTTGCTGCCGTGCCATAAAACTCTGGCTTCAACCCAATTCCTCTTGTTGCAGCAGTCCAGTTCGATAGCTTTTCTTGCATGCTTGGATGAACACTGTGTGTGGCATAGTCCCCTGTCGCCACAAGCGCCCCGTATGCACTATCCGCACGCTGTCCCCACACTGGTTTCAGATTTGCGCCAACGGGCACCAAACCACTTTGCGCATTGATCGCACGCACCAACACATCATCCACCGCCTGATAATTTGCCAGCGCCGTACTCGCGGCATCATCGGCCACATCCAGCAGGTCTGGGTTGTAATCCAGCCAATAAGCTGCGCTATTTTTACCCCACACATGCCCTGGATTATTTGGTCCTGGTGTATTTACAGCATGCCACGCTTCGTCTTTCGACATGCCCACCCGCTCATTCTCTTTAATTTGATTCCACTGGCTTAACATCCGCTTCGCTTTGGTCAAACGGGTTTCAATTCGCTCACTCCATACCCCTGGACGGTCTTCTAGATACACCCCCGTACCGGCCAAATCCCCGTTTGCAAATTCGTCACGCATTGTGTCAATCGCTGCCAATTTATACCGGCCACCAACCACATTCGGATCGAGCCCCGTTAATTGGGCCACATCACCCGTTGCTTTGGTTAGTGCGCTATGCATTGCATTCAGCTGAGCCGTCAGGAAAGCAATCGTGTCTTCCTGTGACTGGCTGCGGTTTTGCCAATCTTTCAGGTTTTCCTGCAACCCTTCAACCTGGGCCTGCAACTCATTACGCTGCTGTCCAAGCGCCATTGCGGCAAATGTTGCATCCCCTGCTAACGAATTAGCCGATCTAGCAATGCCTCGACTTACTTCAATCGACTCTTGTGTAGCCGCCTTTTCTAGCGACTGCGCCGCTTTACCGAACCAATTCATTTCAACCCCCTACAAATCGCACCTTTTCAGTCTGCACTGCACTTACACTTACCGCAACCATGCAAACAGAAATTTCAACCCTTTAGTAACAAAAACAACGCATTACAAGCTGAAAATCATATATCAAAAATCACCCGCACATCGCCTGAGCAGCCTGAGCACCCATTTGGCTCCGAAATAGCGCTACAACATCACCAATTTTAGCCTTCATGTCTGGCGGGAGCCGCCCAGCTGCGACGAATGCCGCGTCTACATCAAACCCAATAACTTTCGCGGCTTCAGAAATCAACTCATCACTCGGTGCCGGCTTGATCCCACGTTCGATCATTGACCAATAGGCCACTGATTTCTTGGTCGCATGCGACACACATTCGATGGAAATCCGTCTTTTCTCACGCTCATGCCGCATCAATTCGCCAAAATTCATACGACCTCCTTCCTTAATATCATCTGATATTAAGGTACACGCAGAAAAGGCGTTTTGCAACGGTAATTAATGAACTCGATCACAGATCTGCCGGCAAAAAAAAAAACGACCTTAAAGGTCGTTTTCTATATCGCGCAGCAATTCATCTATCTTTACCGTTCTGGGAAGCATTTTATTGGCCACTAGCCACCCCATCCGCCATGAAAAGATATCATCGACATCGGGATTTGTGCCATCTTCACCACCAATGCCTGCCCTATATCCATCCAAGAAACCTGCCTTATTAAGCGTTATGGCTTGGTTGTTTTTCCTAAACCTTCGCGAGCGCTCTGTAGCACTAATTGCCATTCCGCTTCTTTTCCTGCCACGCGGCTTATGGCCTCCTAGAAGGTCGCTCGTAAACTTATCGTTAGCGTCCCGCATCCCAATTATCACTTACCAAGTTTTAAACGGTTATACGAAACCCACCCAGATTGATTTTCAGATTTAGAAACCAGGCCTAATCGCAATATATCTGAGCTCGGCAAACCGTAAAGACTATCACCACGCAATCCAGCATTTTTCAAAATATGCGCATTAACAAGCCCATTTTCATAAATAAAGGATGGCGTACCGTACACAGGAAAACCAGCCGACCTCAGCACCACACCAAGGTCATCACCCATTTTAGCTGCCTTTTCACATCCAACGCTCCCGCCTTTCTTGCTCGGGCCCACCAACTTGGATTCCTTCATCCATTTTTCCCAAGCAACTGCCGGATCATCGCTGCACCATATTTGCGACAATGTAGTTTCATGCATTGGTGCAAGCATAGTGGGCACTATCCTGATAACCCCATTCATTCCATTGGTGAAGCTATCTAATCCGCGCTCCAGAATCACGCAACTGGGGCAATCTACAGCAGTCCACAGCACCACATTTCGGCCTTCGCCGTTGCCCATCTTGTAATTTAGGGTCATCTCAGGCGAAATGCCTTTTAACACCTCTGCCCGAATTTTCGAGATCGTATCATTGCCTACAACAACTTGACGGCTCACCAAATCAATTACGCTGCCATTTGGCTGAAGTACCAAATTACCTGCGTCGTTGATCACCAGAACCGAACCATCTTTTTTATCTCGCACCACCCAAAGATATTTCACCGGCGATGGCGATGCGACAAAGGAATCCGCGGGCCGCTTCGATAAGCCCGCAACCACAGAAGCAATTTTCGCCGCATTAGCTGGATTTGCCCATCCAACTACGCTTTGGAAATTACGAGCCCTTGCCGGCTCGTAATTCGCACCTGCTGTTGCAGACCCAAGCGCCATCGCAAACAACACGACTATTTTGCGCACGTAGTTTCCACCTTCGCTTTGCTTGCTTTTTTGCGGCTCTTCACTGCCTTTTTAGTTTTTGGAGGCAATGGACATTTCTCTACCACCACAAATTCTGTTTTAACTCGCGGCGGAGTTGACTCCACTTCGGCCTTTACCTTCGAGCTGTTGTATTCATCCAGGGTTTTCTGGTCATAGAAAACAAAACCCCGTTCACGCAAATGGTCGATGCAAGCACCTGTCACGTCGCCACCACGGGCTGATGTTACTGCCCGTTCTGGCTCAGATGGTGTTGTACTCACCTGGTCTGTCGTGTTGTCCACAAAACCCGCATGCGCGTAAACCACGCATACCGACATCAAGACCGCTAAACAGCGAAACTTAAACTCCATACCTTGCCCCTACCTATTAGAATGTGAAATTCCTTTTGACCACTGCTGGTTCTTTCTTGCCAGACGCATTTTCATCACCACCCCCAGCGACATTCACTGAGCGTACTACGCCTTCTTTACTCACGGGCTCTGCCACGCGATCAGTTCCTGTAACGACCTCAGCCTTATTGGCCACTCCCAGCTGAGCATTCTCAGGATTTCTCGCATTGCTCACTGTCATTTCATCGACAGCCTTCGCATTACTTCCCCCAGCAACTTCAGCCAAACTCATGCTCGATGTCGTTTGCCCATCGATAATTGGACCTGATGAATCTGAACTCTCCGTTGCGTCCAACACCGCACCCGCAACAGGTGAACCGACCACACCCATGCCCATTGCCTCAGAAGCCCCTAGTGCGTTAGCACCCACGCCACTTTCACTAGCAACCGACTCTTCTGACGAAGGCTTCGGCAACTGCGCTGATTGGATAGGCCTTCTCTTGCTTTTTCTTGGCGTTACATTCCCCTGCGCAATGCTGTGAGAAGTAAAACCCGTATTCACAAGAAACTCCGTCCTAATCCTATTCCACTCAATGCGGCTATCTAATGCAATCCGCTGAACCGTAGCCACATCGCCTGCCTGAATCAGCTTCAATACAGGGCTAGTTTTAAAGCCCTCCTTGATCACCTCAACGATTAGATTGCCCATCAACCCCGCCAAGGCAGGGTTGCTATCGCAAAATTCCAGCAATTCACCCATTTGAGGAACGAGAATCCCTACATCCCTCGGGAGGCTGACAGGACGGATTACTTTTGGGGTTTCGCGAGGATCAACCATAACGCCCCCGAACTAGCCATTGATGTATTTGATACGTTTCAACATACCGCGAGCGTTAGCAAAGTGCCCGTGCTCAACTTCAACGACATGCAGACGATCACCGAGCAGCGTTTTGAGATGCTTGCTCAGCAAAATTGATCCGCCCCCAATCAACATAACCCCATCGAGGTCATCAGCACCCTTCATTTTTGCTTTGATCTCGTTCACGATCCGAAAGGCTTGACTACGCAACGCCGGCTCTACAATTTTCTCGCGCATGTCGTGGTTTTTACCCCGAAGCCGGATAATGCCGCTACGCGCCAGTTTTTCCATGGTCAGCCGTGGCAACACATAACCGCCTTCAAGGTTGAACTCAATTCGCAAAGCGTTTTCAATGTCACCTTCCGCATGCAAACCACCCGCATCCAACGTAAATGACCGTACAGGATCGAAACTCTCGCCACCTTTCTGGATCACAACAACATCGGTCGTATTCCCACCGATATCGATAAAGCCATAAGGCGCTTCATTAATGTTCTCGGCATATTCTTCATTAACCCCGCCTTGATCATCAAAAAGCATATCAAAGTGGGCTGCCAACCCCTCAGGAACCACTGTATGCTCAACAATTTCCGCTAGTTTCACATTCGGATTCAGATTTCGCACTTTTGCATTCAACAAATGATCTGTTTTGGCCTTGATCAGCGCTTCGTTTCGCACGCCACCTGGCATATAGAAACGGTTGTACGGCAGGCCGGTCGCAATATGCACTTTTCGCCCGCCCAATCCGGCGCTATACAGCGCATGGTGAACCAATGCCAGAATTGCACCCGATACAGGGAAATCATTGCTCCGCGTATCTTCAATCGGCAAACTAGACTGCTCATTCCCAATCACCGTAAACCGCTGTGTAATCCTTTCATTGCCCACCATGTACTCTACTTCGTAGATATTGGTGTCATCAGTTTCAATTTCGGCATTACCGATAATGCAACCGACTGCCACTCGTGATGGCATGTCGAACTGAAAAACTTGATCTTTCGGCAGCGGCTCATTTGTCACCGGACATACTTTAATTGCACCTGGCTCGATAGCCAGTTTATGGCAATAGTGCCCATCATCATGCCCCACCGATACAACCTTATCCGAACCATTATTTGCCATACCATCTTCCCTCCAGAAGAATTCAACCTACCAATATTTCCTTACCATCTTGCGACTACCAGAGAACCAAACCCGCAGGCGTCGAATCGCCACGTATGTTTTGTATCCTTTGTTTGCAAGAAAAATAAAGACCTCCAAAAAAACTACAATCAGAGCAACCACCCACCATGACTTCCAAATGATCAGCAATGGCAAGGGCAACAACCCCCAGGCGCTCATACCAGCGGCATCGACCTCATTGCCAGTATTCCTCCAATGATCATCAACAACATTTTTAGACATACTGTTCCTCACCAGCCGTTATACGGCTAACTTCACGTTCATCAATAAGCCCACGCGAATACGCTTCTTTAGCAGCTGCTGTTTTCGTCACCCCATATTTGAACAATGCCTCTCGGATGGCCATCCCAAGTTCCTCTTGGCCTTTGCACTTCTCAAGCACTGACCTAATTTTGGGTGTGATTTGCAGATAGCTGCGAATAGCTGTCCGCTTACCATCGACGGTCCTTGCTAGCGACTGATTAATCAGCATACGAGTCGATTCAATCAAGTTCGCTTGCACTGATGGCCTGTCTGCATGCGGGAACAAGCTCAAAAGACGCGGCAACATTGCGGGTGTGTCATTCGCATGAACAGTCCCCCAAGCTGGATGCCCTGTCAATGAAAGCTCCAGCGCGGCCCCAATGGTTTCCCGATCCCGAATCTCACCAATAACACCCAATGCAGGGTGCCGACGCATCAGATCCCGCACATACTCAGCAAAGCTTGGTACATCTTCACCAATTGCATGCTGCAAGATTTCAGAGTGGGGCGAAAGAACTCGATCAAAAACAAACTCCACCGGATGCTCACCAGTCAGAATATTCCCCTTGATTGGAGAGTCTTCCCAAAGCGCCGTATATTTAAGCAATGCTGCAAACAAGGTTGTCTTGCCTGACCCCGTTGACCCGCTGATCAATGTCAGGCCATCCGTCGCCAACATACCCTCGTACAGCCTTCGAGGCACAGCCAGCTTGCCTGGAACATACCTAAAGTCATCGAGTTCATCTTCCCATTCAACGTCTGGGGGATCAGACTGAAGAACACGAATTACACCCTGAATCCCGTACTCACTTTTATACCTCGTCCGAGAAACATTGATACGGAAACGATGCTTTAGCTCCGACCCATCATCATTCACCTTATACGGATCAACAAAGGTATATGCAGATGGCTGAGGATGACCTGAGATAACCTTATTCCTTAGCGCCGGCTCTAGAAGCATGTCTACCAGCACCATTGCTTCCTGTTGCCCTATTGGCCGCTTCGTAATACGGTGCATCTTCCCCCACACCTCAGCAAGAACAGGCCGACCGGAGTTGATATAAATATCACTAACCCCAGCCTTTACGCACTCCAAAAGCAAGCTATTGAGCTCTTTTTTGTCAACGTAAATTGGAGGAATAACTGCATCATGCTTTAACAACGGCTTATCTGCAGTATTAAGAGACATACTCAAGCTCACTCACTCCCAGCTACTGGCATGCTCGCAGATACTGATACCCCAGGGTATGCCTCTAGGCTCACATTGAACTTCTTCAGCTCACGCTGATAGTTCGGCGAAGCCATCATGGCATCCAGCTCTTTCTTAATCAGCTTGTTCAGACCAGGATTAACTGCATAGCTATCGTCAGGATTCAATGCACCAACTGTCGGACCCTTCGGTTCACTCGGAGCTGCCGACTGCTGTTGACTTTCTTTCAATGGCGTCACTACGACTTCTTTTTCACTGCCACCTTCGTTGCCATTTCGTTGATCAGATCCTGAGATATTTCCCGCAGCAGCCTCATCCACCTTCGCCGCAGGCATTGTCTCAACCATAACCACGCTCGCTGGAGCCGGTTTAGATGCCTCGATCTTCGTTGGTTTGGTAGCTGCTTCACGCGCCTTCATTGCGTCACGGTCAGGAATCTTTTTGTTTTCTTCGATGGTCAGGCTCTTACGGCTATCGAAAACCACAACAGGATTTTCCGCCGTCACCGTATTGATTGCCGAATTGCTTGGCTGCTGATTGACAGTGCGCTCCAAAATCAGAGGCCGCCAGTTCTCCCGATTATCAACAAACTGAGGAATGGCCACCAATTGAAGTACGCTGCCATCAACCTCCATCCGACTGCCCGTCGCATTTAGAGGGATCTTCGCCTCGGTCACGATAGGGATCGAGAGCATATTTTGGTCAGCAAGCCGGTGATAGAGGACCATCCCCTTGTAATCACGGTCTAGCAGGTCGAGATCTTGCTTTAGAATCTCACGCCCCTGCATCACCCCTTTTGGCCAGCCGTCACGAACACCTGCATCCCATGCCTGCTGCTCAAGCGCATTCCGTGGCAACATCATAGGATCTGGCAAAATGCTGTTCTTGTCGTAAGTACGGTACAGATATGAACGCCAGTGCGGGGCTCGCGATGAGAACTTCGCATCAGCTTTGATCTCGTAAGCCACTGAATTCGTCCGAATGATTCGGTCGTTCTCAGTGTTCGCAACATCGCGAACCTCAACCAGAACAGGCGGAATCACACGAGAATCGATCACCAAAGAACTGAAGTTGTAAATCGAGTCAAGATTACGTGCTGTCAGATCGAGCTGCTTGTTCGTAACATCAGTCTTCCACACTAAGCCTGCACGCACGCCGGTAGCAAACCCAGCTTCACGAACAGACTTGATGTGCAGCCCTTCTTCTTCGCTGACCTTCTCGCCATTCCGAGTAGGCTTAGGAAGCCCAGCACGTACGTAATACGTATTTTCATTGAGGCCAATCAACCCATTAATATTGGCGTCGAATTTATTCGCTGGGGTTTGATAATAACCAGCTTCACCATATTGCGCCGCAAGCGCATCAGCCCCGATAAAGGGATCAACAATTGCATCCATGCTAAACCCCCTTATTCCTGCTGAGAAAGACGTTTAAGAGAAGTATTTGCTGCTTCTTTGTAATACAGGATGATTTCTGCATCAGTCAGCCGAACATCGATCCGTTGACCTGGATCTGAGTGAGCAACCGACTTGAGTAAATCTACCCCAGAAATGTTTTTGCTGAACACATTAACCAGAACACCACCAACAGGCCGGTTCCCGACCTTCTTGAAGGTGTAATTGTAATTATTCGCCACATCCTGAAGTATTTGTTCCACGTCACCGTAGAAGTCATAATCAACTTTTTGCGTCAGAAAGCGCTTCCGGTAATTCGACTCGCGACGCAATTTAGCATCAGCGCTTAACGCCAACTCAGATTGGGCATTAATCGCTGAAACTGTTGATTGGCTAATTTGGGCCAATGCGTTACTTGCTTCAATTTTCGCCTGTTCATCCAAGGTCAACTGCTTTCCCTCGACTGGCGCATTAGAAGCACATCCCGACACCACTAAGACCGCTAGCGCAATCGCGCTTGCGATCAATTTCTTTTGCAAAGCCGGCTCTTTCATTGCTGCAAAACTCCGTTTGTTAAAAGCGTACAAATCATACACTTGGGCACACCCTTACTTCTTCGCGCATAAGAAATATCGCCCAAACGGCTAGCTGCGTAAGCATTAACACAACACCACACCGCCATTCGCTCTCCAAGTTTCGCAGTCTTGCCATCCAAAAACACAGCGCAAATATAGCGGAGAACACAACCACATTAAAGCAAAATCTCAACAACAACAACATAAAAATACATACGCCAAATCACCAAAATACAATAACCATATATATCAACGACATACACACGCAAAGCGAACGCGATACGCAGACGCAAATCGAACGATATGCGGACGCATATCGACACGCAAATCGACACGCAAACCGGACGCAAAACGTACGCATATCGACAAAATCCAGCACATTCCATCATCCCCCCCCCAAAACAGCCCCTTTCACCCCTAAAAATCGCCCAGCTTTGACAAAATTCTATGCGTTACTACACCCTAAAATTTAGGGTGAAGTAACGGGAACAGGGATGGTAAGATGACGGCAAAATTTGATGAGTTACTAACCATGTGGTCAGACGACGAAACAACGCGAAAACCAAGCACCGAAAGTGAGTACCGGTGGCGGTACGCACAATGGCAGAAGGAACTGGCCTCAAGGTATGCCATCGACCAAAAAAACATCCCCGCCATCCTTGTTACCAAACATGTCATCGAACTCACCAAAGACAGAAGAACCGCAACTTGGCGCAAGTACCGAGCGGCAATAATTGAGCACATCACAAGAACTGGCGAGTCCGAAGCCGAGGTGATGGCAATGCTTAACGAAGAATCTAACCGGAGAAGTCATGGCCAAAGGCAAAGTGATAGCGAACAGGAAAGCCGAACTTCATCCTCCAAATTAAAGGGATTTTCAAAGAATCAACTAGCAATTATCCAATATCGGATATCAGAACTAAGAAACCATAAAGGCAAGGCATGTAGCGAAGTAATATCACTGATAAACACCATACACATAACGGGAATGCGCCCAGTAGAAATAGCCACGGCAACCATCAGAAAAGATGATTATGGGCAAAACCGGATCGTCAAAATTATAAACGCCAAGTCAACAAATGGGCGATCAAATGGTCATTCAAGAGAGATGCTGATTGTCAACAGCGATGAAAAAGATGTGGACGATATAGAAAAAGCAATAGGACTTGCAAAGAACATACTCAATGAATTAATGAAAACCGGCATGGAATACGAAGATGCCAGGATAAAAACATCTAAGAAACTAGCCCTCAAATTCAAAAGATGGATGAATACCCACATCATAAACTGGCTACAACGTAATGAAACAGGAACCCACACTCAAAAGGATGGGTGGGAAAAAATGAAAAGCCAATACCAAATAAATCCATCCGCAAGGACTATTAAAAGGCTAATTGAACAATTACAGAGATCATCACTGTACACATTCAGACACCAAATGTTTGCCAACGCAAAGTCAGCAATACGTGCAGGCCTTATGACGCCAGTACAGGCAGCCGCAACCGGTGGTCATGCCTCTGTATTTACACACAAGAAACACTATGGCACCGCCGCACATGGCAATGCCGGATCAGTGAAAGTTGTACCTACAGAAGAAAGTATTAGAGGCGTACAAAACCAAGGGAGCAGCACCAGCCCTACCCCTCAGCCCACACCAAACGCCAACCAGACAGAAGCAACAATCACACAGCCGGAACAAGGACAATTCAATGGGAACGGAATTCAATAGCCTTTGGCTTGTAAACTCTCTGGGCGCAGCAATTACAGCCGCATATATCGCCAAAGATGTTTATTCAAGGATGAATAGATCAGACACATCCAATGAAAAGCAGGAATGGCTATCCACCATTTTTATGTCACTGAGGGGATCACTCTGCTTTCTTGCGATTTATGTATACCACCGAGCCCTTCCAATCTTTGCAATATCAATGCTCGCCCTGCTTGGCTATCACCAAATCATGAAAGCCATAGACAGCAAAAAACCATAGCCCTATTCGTAGAAACGAAGGCCGCAGGAAGGCGGAAGGTGGAGAATGTCCCGAGCCGGAACAGAGAAGCAAAAAAAAATGTCCCGAAGCGGGACATTAATCAGGTGATACTGGGAATACAGAGGGTGGATCAGATTGCAACCATAATGACTGTACGGAGCAACTTGATAGATCAAATCCTATCCCAACACCGACGCAAGTGCAAGAAAAAACACCATCAAAACACAATGTTGCGATAAAGCCGCAAACGCCACACAAGCAGATAACGAAAAACCTGCGAAAGCATCAATGCACCATGACAATACACGGCATGTAATATAAACCAAGATGCAGGTAAGCCATGACCGCGATCACAAGTCACGATCTACAAGACATGCATTCCTACTTACAGTCCTGGCTCAATGAACTTCAGCTGACTAAACTCATCCTCTCAGCAACCGAAGATGGCTATATCGCATATGGCACGGCCAACGCCAAGCAACCGCTGAAGCCTGCTGTACAACTTATCGCCACCAAACACCCGACCCATGGCATCAACATCGTATGCCAGGCAGGCTATGTCGTAGAACAACCGCAACAGCGCTGGTATCCCATTACCGATCCAATGCCATCCTCAACCGGCCACATAATCCCAAGCAAGCAAAATTGGGTTAGTGAGTTTCGGCTATGCAGCACAACCCAAAATCTTCCTAACGCCCCCCACCCAGACACCATGATTGCCCTCCATGAATGGGTGGCGTCAAACCTCTACGCCGACCAACACCAAGCCGCTGCGTAGCATAACGGGAACACTGCGCCAGCTTCCCCAAACACAAATTGCCAATCATCCAGCAAGCCGAGGAAGATGCCATTAGAGACCTATAACAACATTTGCACGGGTGGACAGCAAATGACAATCCCATCATTCCGCAACAAAAGAACCATCAGCCAAAACAAGCATGGACTCGCGACCCCCAGAATCCTAATCCTTGATGTCAGAGACAAAAAGACACCCAACGGGGAAACAATTGCGTACGTTATCGTGGAGAGGGAAGAAACCTACGATCACATCGACCACCAGCAAATACACAAGGCATCCATCAGACTGACATATGAGATAGTCCTGCCACTGCACAACCAGCAGCATTGCCAAACATCCGGCACCTTTGAAGCGTCATATGCTGCCAAGCATGCAAACCAAAACGGCTACATCTTCATGACCAGCTCTAATCTCACCTCAGGGGCATTATTTTTAGATCTGCCTGGGTACAAAGGACAGCGGATAGGCACGTACCTATTCAGTCAAATCGTGCTGTGGGCAAAGCAGTGGCCAGAAGCCTCCGTACATCCGATCACCTTAATGGAAGGCCAGGCGGATGATGCAAACAGGGAAAGACGCAACCACTTCTATGAGCGCTATGGATTTGAATTCGATTACGACACTCCAGAAAGGAGAACAGGTAAGTCACGCCCCCTAACCGCATCCCAGCTTCAAGTCGTTCGCACATGGACAGCGAATATTACAGAGACCGACCCATTGGATCACCTGCGCAAATCTAGAACTGACATGGCCATACTGGTGAATGACCTGAAGACACAAAAGGTTGCCAATGACTATCTTCGCACCGACCTAGAAAAAGCCAGAAAGTCGCCTTTTCTCTGGATGATAGACATCTATGCAGCCCGATACGCCACAACACTGCTCATTGTATCCAGCGTGCTTCTGCTGGCATTCAGCCTATACCGCTCTTAACCAACCAGCAGCACCAGCATTAAAGTCTGCCAATACCCAGCGCACGGCAGCACGCGGTGATGAAGAACCATGCCACCGGCAAACCATCCTCTAGCCGGCACTACAATGACCAAAAAATAAACCCGCACCAAGGCGGGTTTATTCATAGACCATGAGCACAGCACCTTAACACTCTGATAAGTCCCAAAGATGCTGATGCAAATACATTACCGGCGATTAGTAATAACCATATGCGGTATGAAGAATACGCCCATAGTCCCAAGTCCGATCAGCACATCGAACCGCCCCGATATCCGAATTATCAGGCCGTACAGAAATCAGGCATCCACCCTCGCTTGATGGTTCTACCCGAATAAAGTACATGGGTGGAACCCCCTTACCAACACCATTCCCCTCGACCTTAGAGAGCATGGAACGATTGAAGATTGCTTTGGTGTCTGCATATGCGACCGTAGAAACAAACAAACGCTTATTGCCATGCCCACCTTTTCGGGCAGCTGAAACCGCCTTATCAATCAGCCCCTGGGTCAGCTTCGGATTATCTGGAATCACGATTACATCATCAGCAGCACCAGCGGTATTAGCCAAAACAACCATACCAATAAGAAAAGAAGTCAAGCGCATCTAACACCCCATTAAGTGCGAACTAATTGCACACACTCTATTACCAACGGGAATTAACTCTGCCAATTTCGCAACAAAAACACCCCTCAAACAACACATCAGGAGTTTGACAAAGAGATGGGTTTGCACGCCAGGCCAAACACAAAAGCCATTGACAACAACGGGAGAAAGAACCAAAATATATCACAAGAACCCCAGTCCAAACCGACAGGGGCAAACTGGAGATTTCCGATGTCTATGCCCTCTAACACGGCCACCATGGCGCGTACACTTTCTTTCGTCATGGGTCTCACCCCGCTAGATCGCCTGCAAATCAACGACAAGACCGCCATCAGCAACTGCCAGTTCAGCAAACGCATGGGTGAGACTGCAGCCGAGCAGCCATTTTGGTTTTTTCAACGTATCCGTCAGGATGGAATGCTGGAAGTACGAACCCCTACAGGGTATTGCGATTACATCGCCATCGAGGACATTTGCGACATCATTCCTGGCGAACCAATAATCGTACAAGCCATGACTACCGCAGCCTTCATCGAGCGTAACAAGCCACAGCACCAGCGCCAAGCCCCTTCAGAATCCGACTATGCGCCTGCCTATCTACTCTACGTCCATAAGGATCGCTGGGGCAGGATTGACAGCGCAGCCGTCGATTTCATTGACCCCCAGCTGAACATAGGAAAGACGACATTCAGCCCCATCACTCAAGCAGATCGAGAACGTCTTGAGAAAACAATCAATCGAACCATGCTCCCGATTATCGATCCAACACGAAATGCATCGCTAATGAGCGCCGACAAGGGCATAAAGAAAACCACCGCTCTGAATGAGTCTATTGCAAAAGCCTTCATTCAATCTGCCCTTGCCAAGCGCCATAGCGTGACCAGTTCCCTCTCTGATGCAGCACTAAAGGACTTGAGTCAGCGAAAAATCAATCAAATTATGGGTGGCAAGGCCTAGAATTACCTTCTGCCCCTGCCCCCTCATCACTGGACAGCACAGATAGCCAATCACAATATGCCAAGCAAGATCACACAACCCCTTCCCCACCCAGAAAGCCTGTTCAAACCACAACCAAGCAAGGTCACACCCAACGAAGTGACACGCGACCCCACGCCACAAGAGCGTATAGCTGCGCTAAGGAAAAAGCGTGAGGCCTCCGCTCGGATGAAGGAAGCGATTGCCGCTGCTGGCCTGACGGTCGATGATGTTCTTGCCACCCTGAACGCAAAATAATTCCAGATCCAGAGGCGATGGCCGTCTAACAAACGGATGCCAAAAAACAACCCGCCTCAGGGCGGGTTATTCATTGCCATCGCAGGTACATCCTCACACCACTGGCAAAGCAGCACCAGCCTGGATCACCTCACAATCCGTTTTCTGAAGCGATCTCATTGATCGCATCGCAGTCTGGTGCTGGGACGAACAGCACATGCTCGAACTCTCTGGCTTGAAAAACCCACCTGCCCTCTTCACGGAAAGCAATGGTTTCCATTGAACCATTAGCATGCACGACTTCAACAGACGAAAACATACCCAGCTCTACTGAAGCAAATGGCCCCAGTACATCGGAGCGCTCGCCGCTCGCCCGATTTACAAAACAAACGTAAACGCCAGAAGAGATCATGGTTTTCCTATGAGCCAGACGCAAAAACATCGGTAATGCTGACCAGCTTAAAATCAGCCGGCTGGGCATTACTCAAGGCCACATGCACGCCATTGGAAAGCAGCACAGCAGGCTCGCCCGCCGCCCCTCCAAACTCCCCCCATTCGGGCTTGTACCCCACAACACGAACAAGGTTGCCATTACCTTGCGAATCACGGTAATGCAATTTTTTGGACTTCAGTGCTTCGATTAGAGTCGAGATCTGAAATGGAGAGATCATGACCTTACCCCTTTAGCGCTCAATGTCTCGTGCATCGGCTTCAAAGCATGCGCCTGCTACGGGCAAATTCCACCAGCCTGCTGCGTATTCAGCCTTAGGCTCCGCATCCTTGGCTGCTTTGAATGCGGCCTCCGCCGCCTCACACCGTGCAAGGGCTTCAGGCGATTCATCACCTAGACGAATCGCGTCCTGCGCAGCACATAATTCAATCCACAAAGGGTTGGAATTTTTCATGCTGAACTCTCCTTTACCTATGGTTAAGCTGCATTGAGCATTTCTGCATCATCCTCGCCGTCCTTATCGCCCATTTCTGGATTCGCGACTCGCTCAGCCCGCTGTTCGTCGGTGAGGTACGACCAAAACTCAAGGGCATACTGCCAGCCGGCAGCAGGATCAACACCACAATCAAGGTCAGCGGACACATGAAATGCATCTGAAAACCGCTTAACCCATTCTTCCGGTGGCTTTCCCATGACTCTCAACCCCATCACAAATTCAATAACTACAGTATAGTACCCCTACAGTATCACGTCAAACTAATAATCAACTTTTCAATTACCTCCGCTGGAAAGGTCACACCTCGCGCAGACAGCTTTGCCGGCAGCACCTTGCGTAGCATGTATCGACGCACGGCCACAGACACACGCTCCAGAGAATAGCCGTTATCTGCCATTTTAGATGGCCAATTATGCCGATATGCAGTCCCGCACGCCCCATTAATATCGCTAAGAATCTGCGTCATTGTCTTACCGCTAGCCTTTTCGATCTCTAGCCAGCTTTGAAAAAGTCCTTGCTCCACAGCATGCTCCTAAAAGTACCACAGTGGTATCATACATCTTTATCCGCCTAACAGCACCAGCATTGACAGAAACAGCCATATAGACCAAGATAGAACACACGAAGCCCAGCCAAATTCGTCAGGGCAAATCTGGAGAGACCAATGATGCATGATCAGAAACAAGCGCACCCAGCCAATGGCGAAACATCCCCTGCCATAACCCATGAAATCCGCCTGAATGGCCAGCAAATTGTCAAAGGGGATCAATGCTCAATCAATATTGTGTTTCGCAATTTGATCGGCCTGAACTTTATCAATCCACAGAGCTGGCAAACACAGACCCACCAGCAGTACATCGCCATGATGGAACAGGAATGGCAAGTCTCACTCTCTAGTGGCCTGCTTGAACTGGCGGAGATCGGACAGCCAGCAATCGATGAACATCAAATCGTATCGCCCCGCAAAATCACCTATGGCGATGGCAATGCAATCATCCTGCTCGCATCAGAGCAAATGGGCAGAAAAGTGCGCTTCATCGAAGTAGCCCAGCAGCAGCTCGCTGGTGAGGTGATCAGACCTATGGAGGCCATGAACATCGAGCGCGAAGCCGTTTTGCTGGCCGACTCGATCCGCCACCATCCGGCACTTGTCAAGCAAGCCAATGACATCGCCGACAGGATCAAGGCTCGCCATGGCTTTATCCCGTCAGAGATCCGAGCTTAAACAAACCCATTAGAACCCTATTCAAACCCGCCGCAAAGCGGGTTTTTTCATTGCCATCAGCGGTGGGTACAACCAACCGGCAAAGCAGCACCAGCATTGACAAACACAACCAGAGAGGCTAATATATAACACATGAAGCCCAGCCAATTCCGGCAGGGCAACCCTGAGAAAATACGATGCCACAAATCACTACGCTTACCCAACGCGAAAACCGCATAGCTGCGTTAATCTTGATCACCATCGGGATCGATGCAGCTAACTGGCTCAGCCAACATCCCGAGCAGGTCAACAGTGACCATGATGATTCAAATGGCCACCTGAATGCCTTCAAAGAAGCGCAAGCCGTTGCTTTCGAGACTGTGACCCGCCGCGAGTATGGCGCGGGCATGACAGACCGTGACGATGAAATGATGGATCGCATTACTGAAAACCTCATCGCCAATCGGTTCCGGCTCGCCCACTACACCTACGGCACCGAATACCAAGTCGCAGCCTAATCAGTTGCCCCGTGGGTCTTGCCTGCGGGGCATATAAGCCACCCCAGCCCGAGGAATCATCATGACCGCACCACAAACCCGCGTTACACCCGAGTTCGTCAAAGGCACAGCATTTACCTTCCCCGCTGAGCATGAAGTTAAATTCACGCATCGTGAATGCGAACACCTGCATGTCATCTTCAAGCGTCTGGCAGAGAGCACCGACTTTGCCGAAATCAGCCTCTTTCACACAGGTATCGTTACGCCAATCCAGACCTTGCGTTTCAGTAGCGTTGATGAGCTGCGCACATGGGTCAAAGCAAATATCGATCTGGAATGCGAGATGCTCAACCTGTTGGCTGCCGCCCATCTGCTGCATAGCGCACAAAATGATCAATCTGCCCAGTTTAACCCTCTTCGCTTAGCAGGCCTGAGCACGGTTCAATTTGATGCACTCCAATTAACAGAGAATGTGCTGAACATGCTCATTGCAGCCGCACTACTCTATCCTCACCGCCCCGCGAATGACACAGCACGCCATTCAGCGCCAGACGTGATCATTCACACATGGGCACCCGAAAGCGAACAGCTAAGCTCATTCCAGAACAGCACCCTGCAATCACTTGGCCAGCGGCACGCCATCAGCATTCAAACCCTGCTCACGCTCCCGCCAGCGCTGGCCGAAGCATCACAGCAAGTCAAAGCCGAATATGTCCAAAAGCTACTGGAAAGCGCCGCCACTGCCACCGGATGCGCACTGGCATTTGAAGCTCAAATTGGTCTGGACAGCGACCACGAGGAAGACATGAGCTGGGCTGACTACCAAGAATATGACCAGCGTGCTTTGGGCTTCCTGCAAGCCATCGCACCGGCCAGCCGCGAAAGCCTGATTGAAGGCATCATTGGTGCCGGAGGCCGGAGCGAGCACAGTGGCGTCGATCTGGGGCTGGTCATCGATCACCTGAAAGCGCTGGACAATGACCGTTACGGCTTGCTCAAGGTCTTCCACCCAGACGATCCCGCCGAGGCCACCAGTCGCAGCGTGCAGCTGGTAGAGCGATGGGTAGAAACGCACGCCGTGCCGGCATAACCCTCCCAAGAACGCACCCAAAAGACCCGCTGCAAGGCGGGTTTTTTCATGGCCAGCGCTGGTGCTGGCGCACAGTGGCCAAAGCAGCACCATCATTGACAGAATGCGGCAGAAAAACTAACATAGATCACATGAAGTCCAGCTAATTCAGCAGGGCAACACCGGAGAAAACCGATGAGCACCCCTATCGCGCTAGCAGCCACCCTGAACAACAAGGTTGGCGAAATCTGCAAAATCCGCCTCGCATTCCGTGAAGTAGACCTCCAATCTAAGCCACCACACTTCTCTAGCGCCTGGCATACCCAATACGACCAGAAAGGCCACCCCCTTCTCTCACTGGCAGGATTGACCATCCTCATCGACATCGAGCACGGCCATGTCACCATGACCATGCCTTACTATGACAACCAACAGGTGATGGAACACCTATACGATGAGCATTTAGCGTTAATGAGTAAGACACTCAAGCGCGTCACAAAGCACATCAACAAAGGCTGGACACCTGGCATGCAGGCCACAGAGCCGCACGAGCAGTACGCGCAGTATTTCAGCAATTTTGCCAAGTCAGCACAGTGCTGCGCCGGCGTGATTAACCTCAATTACGAGGTCGCGCACAAAACATGCAGCACCAGCCAGCGCATCTACCAAACGCCATCAGAGATGATTGCTGCGTTGCTGATGCTGATCGAGCACACCAAGCAAGAACAGGTTCAGCAACACACCGAGCTGCTAGCCGCTTAAACCCCCGATCCACCTGCCCAGCGCACCCCGTCATGGGGTGCCATCAACACCGGCATGACCCTCGCAAGAACGCACCCAAAAGACCCGCTGCAAGGCGGGTTTTTTCATGGCCAGCGCTGGTGCTGGCGCACAGTGGCCAAAGCAGCGCCAGCATTGACAAACAGCCACATAAAACCTAATATATATCACATGAAGCCCAGCCAATTCCGGCAGGGCAATACCGGAGAAAACCGATGTCACAAACCCAACTCAACCATGACTGCCCTGCTTTCAAAAAGATCATTAATGCAACCGAAGAACATGCCAAAGATGTAGGAAGCTGGGAATTTGCCTACGGCGATCTGGAATCCCTGCTCGCGGTAGCATGGCAAATCATGACCCCAAGCCAAAAACTCCTATTCCTTGACTCACCCGACCTTGAAAACGTGTTGGAAACTGGCGATCCCGATACCACCCCTGACGACCTCAAGCAAATCATTCAGGCCAGCGCAGAGCGCCCAATGGCCTCCATTGCCGATATCGACATGACGGCACACTTCAGCTACGAAGTGCCTGGCGATTGCCCAGAATGGGAGTGGATTGAGAAGCACGCCTCAATGACCCACAAAGACAACGGCAAGTCTGGCATCTGGGACCACCTATTGAACCTCAGTACGATTGGTGAAGTGAACGGCATCGCAACCTCAATCATCACAACCCAAGCAGCACCAGCACTGCTATCGAAACTGATTTTGGACGCCGAAAAAGCTGGCGCATCCTTCGTGCTCTTTCACCAAGGCACGTAACCCCTTCTAACAACAATCGACGCCCAGTGGCTCACACTGGGCAAAGGCTGCCGCATGAAAAAATCACTTACCGAGCTGTACGCCCTCTGGAATCAACTCGGCGATACGCCCGTCACTGAGGACGGCCAAGCAACTGTACAGCCATTCCTACATTTCCCTGCCGGAACGTGCGTTCAAGATATTTGGCACTGGCTTGAGGCACAAAACCCAAACTTCCTTGTTGGGGAAGCGATCACAGGATTTCGCCGTCATGAGTAATGATCTCTATCCGTCCTTAGACCTACCCGCGATCACCAACGAACAGGCCGTGCAGCTCAAACGGGGCACGGTCGTAAAAACTCGGGTGTTCTACGCTGACTCGGTGCCTGGCTCTACGGCCACCGTCGTCCGGCACCGCAAGGATCGCTATGGCAACGTCTTCCTGCGCTGCAATTTCGGTAAAAACCTTGGCGGTCATTCGCTACTCAAATGGATGCATGCCGATGCCATGTGCCTGAGCGAAACCTGACCAAGCACGACCTACAGACAGCACCAGCAAGGCTTTCAGCGCTGGTGCTGCGTATGCTTTCGGTTGACAAACCCACCACAAAGGACTACTATATATCACATAAGCAAGCCATTCAGGCGGCGCAAATACCGGAGATTTCCGATGAAAACGATCACCATCCACCCCATTACCAACATCCTCGACCAATGGCGCACTCAAGCCCTGAATTGGCTGGCTGTACAGCCAGGCGTCAACCTCAATCAACTGTGGCTTGATCCAAAAGCACTGCACATCATCCCCGTTTCAGGTGGTGCCGACTCAACCGCCCTGTGCATCCTGCTGCATCTGCTGTTCCCACATATCAAATTCGTGCTCATTTTCAGCGACACCGGCGCGGAACCCGCGTCCGTCTACGAAAATCTGACCAAGCTCAGCCAAGTGCTGAACAACCCGATCAACCTGATTCAGAGCAAGCGCAACCTGTGGGAGCAAATCGATCACTCAAACGGTTTCCTGCCATCGGCCAGAGATCGCTGGTGTACCCGCATGCTCAAACTAGAACCATTCAAAGCATGGATGGACGAACAACGGGTATTGGCCAACAACACTGGGATGAACATGGTTGCCCACGTTGGCATTCGCGCCGATGAAACCAGCCGCATTGCCTTCCAAGTAGAAGGCCTGACCACCAGTACGCCATTCATTGAGATGGGCATTCAGCGGGCGCACGTTTTCCGTCTGCTGGCCATGACCATTGGTGTACCAAGCACCTACCGCAGCCGCACCCGTTCAGGCTGCACGGTGTGCCCGTTCATGCGTCGTGCCGAAGTCATCGCCATGCTGACCAACGACCCCACCGCATTCAAGCTGGGCGAGCAATACGAACGCCTGAGCGCTGAAGACGCGACCCGTTATGGCCTCAACGCCGTGCCGATCTGGCAAGAAACCAAGCTGGCTCGCAACCATGTTGGTCTGCCAATCCCTGCCGAAATTGACCTGCGCACCGCCCACCTGACCCCAGTAGCTACCAAACCGGTCGGCAAAGTCAAACGCAGCGACACACTGAGCCTGTTTGGCGAAATGGTCGGCATCTGGGTTGGGGTCGAATACCTCGTGCATCCGATGCTAAGCGATACCGGTGTCTGGGGGCAGCGCATCATCACTTACTCACTGCGCCGTGACAAACTGCTGAGCCAGCTTGATCTGCACTACCAGCACCGTCTGGCCACCGCCGAGATCGAATTCGACGATCAAGACAGCGCACGCGCCGAAATCCGCTACGGCATGTTCTACCTGACCATTCCAAGCGACCTGATCAGCACCAGCCGTCCGACCGTGGGCGAATCGTACACATGGCGCAGTGGCGAGGCCTATGCACAAGTACGCCACATCATGTCGTGGATTGAGCGCACACTGGGTGCCGAAGGCCTGCGCAGCGAGCTGCGCGACCTGCAAAGCAAACGCACCAGCTTTGCAGCCGAGCAAATTCCTTATGTCCAAGAAGCGCTGGCCAAGATCGAGCGCAGCGGTCAGCTTGGCGAAGTGGTTTTCCAAGGCCGCTATGACGCCAGTGAGGCAGAAAATCTGGATGATGTGCTAGACGAACGCTACATCCCCTGCCCGTTGTGCCACGTCTGATTGCCCCGCCAGCCCAACATGGGCTGGTGCTGTGGTGCTGGCGAAGACCAGCACCAGGACGCATACTCTCACCAATCACACGGAATAACTTATGCTCTCAAATCGCCGCCTTGCCCTCTTCGCCCTGCTCATCATTGCTTTGGCCATTACCCTGCGCTACATCTGGCAGCCCGCCATTCCCCATCGTGACTTGATTGAGCACGCTCTCAGCGCGATTGGTTTCATTCCCTTACTGTACTGCGCCCATCAAAGATTCCTGCCATCTAACCACCAAGAAGCACTCACCTATGCAGTGTTTTGCTATCTGGCAGGCTCACTAATCCATGAAGTCCGGCAAGCCACTGAAGTTGGCTATCGTGTCTACACGCAGCGCCATATCCCGTTACAGCTAGACCAGCTCATAGCAGATGCCATGGGCTGCTTGATCATCTGGGTACTACTCCAACAAAACCGTAAACGGCGGAATGCCGACTAGGGGATAGCGAAAGCCGTTACCGTTTTTGGATGCATACTTGACTGCCCAGCCTGAATAGACCAAGATATATCACAAGAAGCCCGCGTAATCACGCTGGGCAAATCTGGCCAAAGGCCGAAGGAAATTGAAGATGACCCTGCCGCTACCACATCAAGTGTTATTCAGCGAGTTTTGCCGCCATGCCACCCTTACCCCACTCCACAACCACGGACGGGCTGCCGAAGTGTTTTACAACCAGCAATCGCTCGGCTTTGTAGATCACCATGGCCAAGAAGGCCTGCGGCAAGCGCACCAGCGTGAAGTCAACAACGCCTTATACCACAACACCCCTGACCAGCTTCCCGCCATCGTGCCGCTACCACCAGCTAAAGTGCTGGGAGAGTACCCCCAGCTTGCCGACAAGTTTCCTGAGCTGGCGCATCACTTCCCATCGCCTGGCCACAGCCAAACAATCTAACAGCGATACCCCACCAAATGACCGCCAAACGCATCAAGCATTGGCGGTTTTTTCATGTGTACCCGACAGCACCAGCATTGACGCCAACGCCCACAAAGGCTAATATAGACCACATAAGCCCAGCCATCCGGCAGGGCATAAACGGAGCAAATCCCGATGGACTATAAGACCTCGAACCTCTTAATCCAAGTTCAACACGACCCCTCAATCAACCCACAACGCTTGGCCAAAGTGCTTCAGTATTTGATTGACAAAGGCCTCGAAGAAGCGGCACGCCTTTTGTCACTCAACGAAGGCGATATTGATGTTGCTACCTTGGCTACCAACATCAATATCCACTCCCCTAAGCCCACGTTTAACCACACTACCCCAGCACTCGAACCAGCTGGAATGACCGGCCTCATGGTGAGCATGGACAATGCCCTGACATGGCACTCAACACATAATTGCCGCATCCTTTTTCATGATGCACTTGAAGATGATGATGGGATGGCCGACCTCCTTCTCAATCTCTCCCCAGAAGGCGCGATTTTTGACCTTCAATCACAAGCAACAGGCCTACTCAGGACAGCCAACATGCCCGTTGACTGCATGGTGAATCTGACTCGTTAGCGCATATATGCCGCCTGTAGCAACAAGCGCAGGCGGCTCTCCCCTGCCATACGGCCAGCCCGAGCCCTTTACTCAGCTACGCCAATATCACCGCCTCGCCTGAAAAAACACCAGCCGATTAAAGCTGGTGCTGCCAATTCAAAATCAGCTTGACCATTTCCAACACAAAACCCCCAGCGCGTAAACAGGAATACGAATAAGCAAAGAGAATAATCGCAACCCGTAATTTGAACCAGATCGCAAGAACGCTATCAACAATAGATACAACTCGACAGCACCAAAACACAACACCACCAACGCCTTACCAAATAAACCACGCATGACATACTCCTTTTGCAGTTGAAAAAACAAGTATATCAATCTTTTTTGAATTAAAACGAACTATCAGAAATAAATTAAAGTCAATAAATACAGTCAACGAAGTCAATATAAAATACAGATGAATTAGAGTTATAAATAAGGTGATACTTATTGTAAAAATCAAGTCAATAGTTTAATATATAGCTCATGAACCTAGGCAATGGATTGCCTACAAACATTGACTAAACCGTAATGGAGACAATGATGCGAAATTCACGATACGCCCTAATGGAAGCCATTCTTGAAATCTATGGCGCACTACTGCGGGTTCATTTACAACGTGCATTTGGGATTGCACCCGCAGCGGCAACACGGCTCATCGCCGCTTACCGTGAGGCGCACCCAGACGCAATCACATTTAATACGGTGGAGAAGCGCTACATGAAAGGAAACGCTTTTCAGCTCTCCGAATTGGCAAAGTTCAATGTAACCCCTCAAACCTTCTATGACGCAGCTTGCGTGATGGCCGGTGAACCAATTGTCCTGATTGATAGCCGCATCAACTAATGAACCACAACCTACCCTGCGTGGCTATAAATCCCCGCCTCAATGGCGGGTTTTTTATGCGCATCGCTGGTGCTGTGATAGCAATGGAAACGCAGCACCAGCATTGACAAAACCGGACACATGCAATAATATATACCACATGAAGCCCACCAATTCAGGCAGGGCAAAACCGGAGAAAAACGATGGCCACTGAACTCGAATACCTCAAAGAAAACCACCAGCACCCTTTCGGTCACATCGTCCAAATCCACGAAATCGGCCCCTACGCCGTTGTGGAATACCGCCCTAAGCGTGAACGCGCCGCCAGTGAGCCACCCCGCGAGACAGAAACAATGTTCTCATCGTACGTCCATGGCAAACGCACCATCACCTCGCACGACACCCTGGATGCTGCGCTGGCGCATTGCATCGCCGTTAATGCCGAGGGCAACAACACCATGGCATCCTTCTATTTCATGCGAATGCTCGCAGGCTCCTAACCCAGAGGGGGATATACCAGTGCGCCTCCAGCCCGACCTGTTTAACAACATGGTGCCCACCACCATCCCTATCTCCAAGCCTTCCACGGTCAATCCTCGCGCAATCAGCCCTGAAAACTGCCATTGGGAGAAGGTTGAATCTGATGGGCTGAGCATCACTATCGGCATTGGCAGGACCGTAGCTGGCTGGCACAGTGGGTATGGCTATGAATACAGCACTGGTGCCACATCTGGCCCTGTTTTTCTTCACCCCACTTACACCAGCTTCGAGCAGGCCAGACAACATGCAATCACCAAGCTGATTGCCGCCCTGTCCTCCTGCCAACTGTACTCAAGCTCGCCAGATCTGGGAAAGATGCTAAAAATGGCTCACCAGATCGCCTAACCTTCGCAATTGGAAAACCCATGACCAAACCCCTCACCGCCTTTGCCTGCCTGATTGCCCTGATCACCTCACTCGCCCAAGCCGATGACTGCACCCCAGCACGCTACTCACTCGTGTTTGCGATCAATGCAAGCCCAACTGGCATTGCAGGCTACAGCCAAGCCACGGTTACGGCCTGCCGTGAAGGTTTATCAGAAAACGACATCACGAATTTCAGGCATCAGCTGGCCGACATACATCGCAAGAACAATCCACAGCTGACAAATGACCAAGTGATTCTGCTGGACTTTAAGATGCTAAGAGCAGACCCTCAATCCATCAAAAAGCAGGGGCTAATCGTTATCTAAGGATCTAAGGCCTTCCAAGGGCCAGCCTCTTGGCTGGCCTTTTGCTTTGCACTTGCCAAAAACGCCCAAAGAGGCTAATATATACCTCATGAAGCCCAGCATTTCGCAGGGCAAAACAGGAGCATGGCTATGAGCAAGTCAGAATGGGAAAGTGGCAGCATCAAACTACCGAAGGCCGAGGCAGGCCGCTTCATGAAAGCGTTGCGCGACAAGTTTAATCAACAGCTCAGCGCAGAAATCGCGCTACTCTCCAAAGCTCACGCAGCAGTGGCCTCATTCAACAAAGGCAAGCGCAATGTGAACTGGCGTGAAGCTGTTCGGGCAGAACTGGCCAAACCCAACTACACATCTGCCAAATGGGAAGTTCTTACAAACCCCCGCCACTTCCAGTTTGAAGATGACCTGATTGATCTTCTTGTGCGAAAAACCACCGCTGCTGGTGCTGCGCCAAAGATCAAACTCATTGCCTCAGTGACGCCTAAAATCACTGACAAATGGGCCACCAGCAAAACGGTTTCGTTCGATGCTGGCGGCGAAGGCACAATCTCCTATGATACAAAAACGGCGACGGTTCATTGGGATGTCCCAGAGAACAACCATGCACGCCGCGATGCCCGTAGTAGCATCATGGGAACCGAGTTTTTCCGCTTGCTAGGTACAGTCAAATGGACACGGACGACGGGCGGCGAACTGGTTGGCAATGACGAATACAATCAAGATTCTGACGACAGCGGCAGGGGTTCAAACTACACCACCGCGACCTACGGCGGTCTTGGTGAGCAAGCGGAAATCGACAACCTGCGTATGCGCGGGTTTTCAGTAAAAGACGCAACGGCCATGGTCAAGAAAGCCAAAACACCAAACACCCAGCGCCGGATTTAAGCACAAAATAACGGTGTAGATCTGCTCAGGTCTACACCTCCCCGCTTCTGTAGCACAGCACCAGCGCCCATTGACAGCGCCCCAGCAAAGAGCCAATATATACCACACGAAGCCCAGCATTTCGCAGGGCCAAATCGGAGGAAAATAATGACTCTTGAGAAAATCGGTGAAGGGCGTTGGATTTGCCGCCTTAATGGCCTGCGTGTAGGCGAAGTGTTTGGCGGCTGCGGCACCTATGTCGCAGAACGATCAAACCAACACCTTGGCACAACAAAAACCCGCAATGCGGCGGCGCAGTTGCTTGTCAATGCCGCGCAGCGAGCTCGCTAGATAAACGATACCAGCGGCACAGTGCTCACCAGCGCTTTGCCGCCCAAGACCAATCCACACTGCAAGGCAAACAGTTGAACAAGAATCAGCCTCTCCCTCACCCAGAAACCCTGTTCTACAAGCCAGAAGAAAGGGCAAGCCCTGTTCACCCCTCTGCACCCCAACAGAATCGAGAGCTCACCCCCCAAGAACGCATCCTCGCCCTGAGAAAGAAGCGGGAAGCGGCAGAGCAGATTCGGGCCACTATTGAGCAATCAGGCCTCTCCATGGCTGAAATATTGGAAGCCCTTAATTGACCTGATATATCAATTGACAGAGAACCCAAAAACGACCATAATAGATCACATGAACCCAGCCGATTCCGGCAGGGCATTACCGGAGCAATACGATGAAAGTGCCATCCATCCAAACGATTCCGCTGGCGGAGCTACCCGCCGTCCTGCAAAACCTGCCTGAGCACAGCAAGCAGCAACTCAATGACAGCCTGCTCAACGACCAGTGCAGCTCCAACGAAGAAATGGTTGAGTTCTGGGTGACTGAATGCGGTATCCCCGAGGATGCCGCAAAAGCCGCTATCGGCTACCGTAAGCGGATCATGACCACCATGTTCTTGCATCTGTTTGAACCTGTATTTTAATCAGGGGCGCAGACATGCCACTCAAAATCATCGTCATTTTCTTCGGGCTGATCTTCGCCCCAGATCTAGTCGCCGATGCACTTCATCGTGCCGGTGCTTTCACCGAAACCCCACACGAGAGCCTTGCCAATCTGCTGCGCATTGCAATCCCCGCTTTTGTGGTGTTCGCTGTCTGCATCATCGTTAGCAAGCCCAAAAAGCCGCAATAACCCATCCACGCCCCGCAATGCGGGGCATCACCTCAAGCCCGCCACATGGCGGGCATTACCGGAGCACTCCGATGTCAAAACAATTCGTTCAATTCGCCAATGGCCAAATCTTTCTGGTCGATGCAAACCTTCTTGTCAGTGGCACCATCCAGCTGCACGGCACCGATGAACCTGATGAGCACTACGCGGCTCGGCTGGCTGTGTCTGGCGATCTGGCATCGTGGCAAGAATTTAACTACGCCCACATTGGCACACTCGACGGCACTGCCCTGATCGAGTTTTCAGGCACGCTGGTTGAGCTGCCCGATCTCGATCAATCCGCTGTTGCTGAATGGGTCGGCCTGCACTACAAGGTCAACTACAGCACGCTGAGCACAGCTGAGCAGGCAGACTGGCAACTGCGCTATCGAGAAGCCCATCTGCACGACACTGGCGGCTACATCCTGATCACCGACCCACAAAATGCAAAGCATCAACTCCAAAAGCAATGGCGTCTGAGTGACGTTGAAGTGGCTCACGCGCTGGCCAGCCTTGACAATGAATACGGCGATGAAAAGGTGCTCGTCATCAACGGCAGTCATCGCGCAATTCATTGCCCTGCGTACCCGAGTGAGTGCGACTATGTGCGGATTGTCCTCAACGGGCTGGAAGTGGCTTACTGGATCGCAGACGAGTGGGCAGAAGCGCCAGCCGAAGTCATGGGCGCAATCATCGGCGCAGCATCTGCGCCTCCCTCTGTCACTGCATAGCAAGCATCGCCAAGTGAACCCGCCTCAAAGGCGGGTTTTTTTATGCCTTCTACTGGTGCTGGGCAACAGCCTGAAAAGCAGCACCAGCGTTGACAAACAGGCCATGAAAAGCCAAAATAGATCACATGAACCCAGCCAATTCAGGCAGGGCGATACCGGAGACAACCGATGCCAAAAAATCCATCTAAAACCGTCATTGCTGGGCCGATCCGCCCCACCTGCATGACCCTTGCGCTCTACGAAGCCGAGCGCAACAAGCGGCCAATGACGTTTGCCTATCCCTATATCGGTGGCTATTTGCCTATCAAACCCTACTGGCACCGCCAGCCCTAAGCGCAGCCATTTCCCAACCAAGCCCACCTGGGCATTACCGGAGATATTTCCGATGACTGACCTTTCCCTCTCCCCCCAACAAATCCAAGTCCTGACGCATTATGACAATGGCGAATTTAAACATCTTGCAGAGTCGGGGTCACAAGCTGAGTTCGATCAGGCCTTAGCAGATTGTGGTGATGGCCTTCTGCGGTTTTTGCTAGTCGAACTGGCTCCAGCCGAGGACTGCAACACCGAAGAAGAAGCCGCACGCCGGATTAATACCGCCATTCGCCAGCTTAAACACTTGCTGGATCAGATGAGCAGCACATCACGACCCAAAGACGTGGTTAAAGTCGCACACTGGTATGCCAGCGATAGCCACAACCCTGATAAAGCTGATTATCGCTTAACGCACGAAATGGCCCTTGCTGATCTGCGGCAGAGTGACGGCTTTCTCGTTTGCGATGTCGCCACTCTGGCCGACGCCGACGCCCCAAGCCTTTCGGTTTGCATCCAGATTGATTCCCCGCCACAGGGCACCGAATGCGCTCCATCCGTGCGCATTGCCCTTGATCATGATGAGCCGATGATCGTGATGCACCAATGCGGTCGTGAGCTGGTGCTGGAGCTGGGTGACTTCATCAAGCTGGAAGCCGACCCACATGCTAAAGGCACGGGCCCACACGAAAACCCGCGCTTCTGGATTAAGGAAACCTGATCATCCATCCCCACTAAGACCCGCTGCAAGGCGGGTTTTTTCATGGTCAGCGCTGGTGCCGTGCGACGGCGGCAAAGCAGCACCAGCATTGACAGAAATCGCCAGCAGGACTAATATATACCTCATAAACCCAGCCCTTTTGGCAGGGTCAAACTGGAGCATATCTGATGGCCACTCAAACAACCCAAGACCCGATTGACGCGATTGAATTAATCGCAGAACAGCTGGAAACCGGTGCTTCAGCCGATATTTTCTACGATGCGGCTTATCACAAAGATGAATCTAATGAAGCACTGATTGAATCTACCCAGAATGCAATGACTCGGGGCGCGGCCATGCTGCGCGAGTTACGCAAACAAGTCCAAAACAGCAGAGACATTGCAATCGATACCGCCACATTTCAGCATGGTTTATTCTGCAACACCAGTCAGTATGCCGAGCTGATTAAGTACGTTGGTTGCGGCGGGATCATTGAGCTTAACGACGAAATCATCACCATTGCGACCCGCATCAATCAGATGGGCACAGGCCTCTATGCCGCACTCGCAGCCCACAATGTCCAAATCAGTATGATCTGGGCCTACAAAATCGTACTTCCAACAGGCGAATATTTTGCCGAATTGCACGCCCGAGCCGAAGAACCCTATAGCCAGCAAACGCTGATTGACTATGCAGCACTACTGATCTGGAACGAAGTGCAAAACGAAGCAGATCGGGCAGGTGGTAATGACCAATGGACACCCGAATTATTGGCCAAGATTGACGCTGCACTCAAACGCGAGTCGCCTTCCTTCAACGAGTACCGCCCCATCTAAGTCGAAGGTTTACAACGCCAAAGCCCGCCACGAAGGCGGGTTTTTTTATGCTTTCCGCTGGTGCTGCCCAACAGCCTGAAAACCAGCACCAGCATTGACAAAAAGCCCACAATGGCGCAATATAGATCACATGAAGCCCGCCAATTCCGGCAGGGTATTAGCGGAGAAAACCGATGGCCACACACACAAAGTTTGAAGTTGCGGGAACCCACTTCCAAGCAATTCGCGTGTTGAAACCACGCCCTCACTGGCTAGTCCATACCACAGAAACCAGCCAGACGTTTCAAGCCGGTGCTGGCGGCATCAAGAACACCAGCGTCCCTGCGATGAAAAAGAGCATTGAGGATATTCTGGTGATTGCCTACAAGGGTGACATCACCAGGCTGCGCAAAGGCTTTGAACTGCCCGCCACATTGCCCGTGTCATTTGAGCTCGTGCAAGGGCATCCTGACTTCAACGACTATGATCTGATCGGCCCACCGCTGATGAAACGTCTGACCGTACCAATCCATGTGGAGCGCGGTGACACCATCAATCTCTACCTTGTAGATGGCATGAAGCATGGCGTAACCTGGCTGGGGAATATCCCCGACACCCTTACCGCCTTTGCTGCCGAGTCCCGCCAGTATCATCGCCTGATCGTTGAATCCTTAACAAAGGCAGCATAAGCATGAACCTCGATCAGATGATTGCAGCTCGTGTAGCGGCAGAGGCACTAGCCGAGGACTTTCGCCTGCACATGCGCGCCATTCGTAGTCCAGCTGGTGGCTGGATACGAGACTTCGGCATCAGCGCCAACGATGCCATTTACACGCTCCCTGATGCCTTCTCTGTGACTGGCGTGTACCCTATGCCCAGCGATGTGTGGCAACCCGTCACGGAAGCTGATTTGCAGGGTTTTATGGCGGCAGTGACCGCGACACCCAAAGGTGTTTTCGGTGTTGCTGGCCGGAAAATCCTCGAAATCGCCCTGCAGGCCGATACGCTAATCAAGGATGGCGAGCAGCGCAGGCAACAGCACCAGCAAGAACTCGAAAACTACGCGAACACCCAATCGCGCTATGCCAACGCCCCAGCCATCGCCAATACGGATATTCGCTGCGGAACGCTTTATACCGACTTTCTTGGGAAAACCTGGCTGGCAGTAACTGCCCAAGGTGAGCTGGTAGAGTTTGTGCCTCTAGACAACCCCGACGCACCGCCTGTTACGCTGGGCAAGCTACGGGGTAGCATCACCCAGCCTGATTAAAGTCGTACGCGCCATTGCACAAAAAACCCGCCTGTAGGCGGGTTTTTATTTGCTGGTGCTGTCGGGCTTATCTCACATCTGTAAACTGATGTTAGGCATTGCAACAACAAGGCCGCACGCGAGTAAACCCGCAGCCACCAGGAGGCAACCAAAGGCGGCGAACAAAAACCTCACATCTTCCAGCTCTCGATATAAACGAGGCAGAGTAACCCCCCCAAGAAAGCTCAAAGCCATCCCCACCGTACTCAGAACCATTAGGCCGCCGAACTTTGGGCCAACCAGCACATAGAGGCCATATAGCATACCCGCCAGCACCAGCAGCACTCCCAAGCTAATCATGGCCACTTGCCAGCCACGTAGCAATTCCTTTTTCTCAAGATAGATCTCGTTATTCGCACTCACTCGCACTGCTCCTTTAGTCTCTGATCAAAACCCCTGCCGAGTAGCCCAAAGGGGTGACTCCCTCGCCCCGATGGCCACAACTAGAAACGCCTATGGCGCTGCGTAATGCTCTGCTCGGATCACGCCTGTCCTCCCGCTGCCCCTTAAAAGCAAGCCAGTAGCGATAAAGCCAGCGGGCAAGGCTGGGTTACTATCATCACGAACCTTAACCCACCTTACCATCATCTTTTTGCCCTTGTGTGCGTCGCCGGAATTTACCGTAACAACGTCACCGATTTTCACTGGGCAGAAGCGCTCCAAGATGTCCATCTTCAGCCGATCAATCTCCGCTTGGGCAGCTTTGACAATCTCCATCTGCGCAGCGATCAGCTGCATCCCTTCATCAAAATCCTTCATTAGCTCTCCTGCCAATTACAGTGCCAGTTTTACGTTTTCACCGCTTCGCCATGCTCAAGACTTGCCACAAGCTCAACAGCAAAATGCCGCACCGTTTCGCACGCCATGGCAATGCTTTGATACCCTGGGTAGCCTTCATCACGCAAACGCGCAGCAAAGGCTTGTAAAAGCCCGTCTTGGGGCACTAAGCCAGTCCTTTCAAACTCAAGCAGCTCAGTACATGCCTTCTTGAGCGTTTCCGGCTGCTCCTGAGTGAAACCATGCCAGATTGCATAGATTGGTGTCATCATGCTTTCCTCTTGTCAGCGCATTGAATCAGCAGATTGGCGCAATGCACGAACACGGGCCAATTCTTCTGCGCTATGCGGCGTTCCCGCACCATTCAGATCAAGGTAATAGTCCAGAACTTCAGCGCGATACTGGAAGCTAAACACAGCGATCTTGAAAGTGTAAAAAAGCCTATTCGGTCGATATGGGTCATATTTTGAGCCCGCAAGGTCTGCGTGACTCAAACCAAACGGCTTCACATCCCCAGCCATAAAGCGCTGCACCGCTGTTATCCGCTGCAGGCCATCAAGACAAACAGCATTCGCCGGCAAATCCCCTGATGGCTCATCATGCCAATCCGGCGCATTAAAAGTCAGCGTAATGGCTTGTGGACTCAAATTCCGGCGCATGGCATTCTCAATGTATGCACGCTGTTGATCCTTAGACCAAACATGCCCCCGCTGAAAATCAGGATTCAAATCGACACCACTGAACAAATCAAACACCTTTTCCAGATTAATCCACTCATAATCAAAGGTTGATACCGGATTAGGCAAGGGCCGAATAAGAGCGGCGATTTCTTCATTGTTCATGGCATAGCTCCGACTATGTTTTGAATATCTAGTTCCTCATGTGATACATAGTATTCACACATGCCAGAATTGTCAACCATGAAATACGAAATAAAGAACTAACATATAGGACAAAGAAAACCATCTCAGCCATTGCGATGATTCATAACCACGCTATGTCTTTTAGCCCAGAATTTGAGTGCAGTATCAATATCGGCTTCACGATCAGGCCACAGCACAGAAAGCTTATCTTTCAGCCTTTCGAGTGATTTTACATGCTCGTTTCTGGCAATGGTGACGGCACTGCGCAAGATGTCAAACTGAAAATCATTGAGATCGCACTTTGTTAGATCCGAATCTTGACTTTCTTCCATCACACTAAGATTTAAAGTCGCGCAGTGATTAATGGCATCCAGCTCAACATCAAACCAACAGGAAGTATCAAACACACTGGTGACTAAGTTAAAACGTTGACACGCCCATGCTGGATGCTCTAGATCATCATTAAAAATTACTTCATAAAGGTTGTTATTAAATATCGACATTTTTGTTCCTAACAAAAACCAGAATTTGAATATACCCTCTTAGACTTTACAGCAGTATCGCAACACTTCAAATACCATTCAGCAGTATATCGCATCGAAAGATCAAAAATTTAGTAATTCATGTTTAATGAGCCCAACAGTCCAGCACCAGCATTGACTAACGGCCAAATAAGGTATAATATATACCACATAGAGCCAAGCCATTTCTGGCATGGCCAAACCGGAGAAAACCGATGTCTCAAGCTGCCGTAGCCCCCATCACTTCCACCATCGTTGACGATGAGCAACGCATGGCCTTCCTGCCAACCTATTTCGGCGTCAACCTGATGATCCGTGGCGAAGGTTTGGTCTACAACTATCTCCGCTCCTTCTGCGAAGCCTACACCGGTGGGCTTTGGAACTACTTTGAATTGAGCAATGGCGGCTTCTATATGGCCCCAGCATCAACGGAACGCTTCAAAATTGAGGTGTGTAGCAACTTCTATAGCGGTGAGATGTCCGCAGATGCGGCGGGCATCGTCGCCAGCCTGTATGCGCTGTGCCACTTGGCCAACAGCCCATTGCACCCACGCGATGCAGATCGCATGATTGACCATTACCATCGACTGCTTGCCTTTGCCAGCGAGCACCCCGAAGCAAGAGCCATTCATGGCGCGTGCGACTGATTCTGACTCGCCAGCCTGCCCCGCCGCCCAGGCGGTGGCAGCCCCCTCAGGCCGCGCATTGCGGCCTTTCTTCATCCACCACAGAAGCCTATTCGATGCCAGATACCACCCATCTAGTCGCAATTCACGAGCGTCTTGCCAGAGAAAAGGCCAAAGCTGCCCAAGCCAAAACCGCGTCTACCAAGCTTTACTGGCAAACCCGTGTCGATCAAACACAGCGCGAGCTCGATGGTGAATTGAAGTTCTTGGGATTGGATACCGCTGATACGCCCGCCGCATCCCTCAGTGATGATGAGCTGCTTGGCCAGCTGCTTGAGTAGGATATGACGCCCACTGAACAGGCATATTTCAAGGCTGGTGCTGCCGATCACGCTCGTACGTCTCCCAAGACACCTAAAGTAATCAGTAAACTCATTCAGGAAACCATCGAACAGCACCAGCATTGACAAGTTGCCACATAAAGAACAATATGTATCACATGAAGCCCAGCCAATTCCGGCAGGGCAATACCGGAGACAACCGATGACGCACTATGCCCAAACCCATAACAGCGCAATCAACGACGGCACGCCCAGCTATTTTGTGCCCGATCTGGATCAATGGGCCCGCCACATTGCAAAGTTGCACTTCGCTGAACACGAGCTGCAAACCGGCATTAACTGCTACCAGCAATATGGCCTATGGACGGATGACAAGAACATCCCAAACCCCAGTGAGTACGACTTTTCAGAGCATGATGGTAAATGGATCGAGGCTGATTCAACCGTCACCCATTACCCCACGACCAAGAAATACGAGGTCACGGTGCGCATGGTCAATGACCACAACCCAGATGAGCGTGTCTGGGCTCGATTTGACGTTTCATACCAGCAAGTTGAGCTGGCCAAGTCGCTCATCGAACCTAGCAGCTCTGGCGAACTGGTGGCAAAATCTAGCTTGATTGCAACCCAACAAGCACTTTCGCAAGCGATGCAAAACGCTGAAGCTTTTTCTAAAGAACTGGCCCAAGCAGTATTAGACGCATGCAAACGTGCCAACGATAAATCGCGGTCACTCGACAACATCAACGTTGATTCGATCTACCACCGAATCATGCAGAAAATGTATCCTGCCGATCAAAGCGCATCTTCTGCCGACAACTAATCATCAAAGTGGGCCCGCAACCATGGGCCCACTTTCATCTGCCCATTAAGGCGAGAAAAAGTATGCCCTCCCATTTGGCATGGAAGAAGACAGAATCAAACGCAGCAAACGGTGAATTTGCCTATTTGGGGCAGATTGCGGTGGCCAGTGTGACTGCCAACATCGCCAATCGCTCTGAATATCTGGGCTCCATTTGGTTGCCAAGCATCAACCCCTCAAAACAGCGGGTTACAGGCCGCTCAGCCGAAGAAGTTAAAGCCGCCATTGAGCCAATTGTTGACGCATGGATTAAAGCCGCAGGACTGACCCCTGCGCCATAACCCCCAGCTTCCGTCACCGCCCTTATGCCGCACTCCCAGCCCGCCCGCCACCGACAATCAGTATTACTTGCCCTGGATACACAGTCAGGCAAGCTCATACCAGCGGAAGAGCTGCTTAGCATGCCGGAAGACCAGTTGAGGGCCATTAGGCATGCCTCCCTGACCGGCCTCAAGCGCAACGGTGACTACGAGACGGAGCCACGTCTGCGCTGCGCACTATGCGATGGGCCAGTCCATATTTCGATGTGGAAAAATGGGTCAATCAACCGCTGGTTTTCCCACCACGGCAAGAAAACGATCTGCCCGTATCGCACTGAACACCGACTCTCACCCGATCAGCTGTTTGCCATGCAATATCATGGCCAGCAAGAAAGCGCCGAGCACAAACGCCTCAAATCCTTCATCGCCGACTGGATCGAAAAAGAGCCTGGCTGTGAAGCGGTTTGGCGAGACAAGGTGCGTGTGGCCAAGCTGCTGGAGACCGGCGAATGGAAGCGTCCCGATGTGCGGGCCCAGTTCAAAGAGCGGGAAATCGTCTTTGAAATCCAGCTCTCCTATACCTTCCTCTCCGAAGTCATACGGCGCGATACGTTTTATCGCAACGAACAAACTCACATCCTATGGATTTTTAGGGAATTTGAGCCCCATCGCGAGGTAGTGAGGGATGAGCTCTTCTACAACCGGCGCAATATCTTTGTGCTCGATCAGGATGCCGAGCGCGAAACCATTAAGCGGGGCAGACTCACCCTCAAATGCTATTACCAGACGCCTGTTTTGATCGGAAGTAAGATTGAGGAACGCTGGCATACCCGCTTCGTCCACATCGATGAGCTGCAGTTTCCAACCCCAGAATACCGGCCCTATTTTCGCGACTACGATGCCTTAATTATTGAGCTGTACCGGATCGATCTGATTAGGCAAATACGCCGCTGGGGGCGAAAACGGAAAAAGAATATCGCTACCCATTCCGATGAAGAATGTGTGCGCCATGCCTGGCATCGACTCGAAGTCAAAAGCCACATCACGGCCTGCGAGGTCATCACTCGCTATGAGCTGCTGTTCATCCATTTACCGAAGATGCTGACGATCAAATATGGCAAGCCGATCTTCCATAACTACAAGACACTTTGGGAGTCTTTGAATGCCATTCTTGCAATGGCTAACTCAGGCCGAAGGCCATACGTGGTCAGCTACTTAATGGCCTTGCAGGAGTACAACCCCAAGATTGATGCCGTTCACGCACAACGGATAGCCGAGTTTCGTAACAGCGTCATTGCGTCCATCAAAGCTGGCGATGACCAATACCTCAGAGACCAACGCTTCGAGAAATACACCGCGCTTGTATTACCTGAGCTCAAGCCCAGATTTGCCCAGCCATTTGGCTTGGATATGCGCAAACATTCTCCCTGATGCCCGTCCGGCAGCACCAGCTGCCGTGCTGGTGCTGCGAACCGCCCCTGCTCAGCCCCGTGACGTAGGGGTTTTGGCCTCTACGATTGAGTTAGCTTCCTGAGCATCTATGGCCTGAAATGGGGCGCTGTAGACTGCATCCCACTCATCTGACATCCCCCTTGCCCGCTTGGCCTCTGCTTCACTGAAGCTGGCGAAAGGCCCACAGACTACCGCAGCACCTGGCGCATCGATCACGCCAGAGCCACTCTTAAGCAAAACCTGCCGAAAACCCAACCAATAATGCATAACTTCCTCCTAAAACGCTAAGGTTCATCCAAAAAAGTTACTGCATCACGATGCTAACACCATCATCGGCCAACGCCAAAACCTGAGGATCTGACCTCAATAGAATAGAAAAAGCCCGCCATTTGCTGAGCGGGCTTTTTTGCCGGTAGCGAGCTGCTAATGCCTATCGAAACCCTCTTCGATGATCTCAATATCACTCAGATCAACCCCCTCAACCGCGCTATGAATAAAGGCCTTAGGGTCAGGGATGCCTAGCCGTTCAGCTTCTTTGGTTGCGATGGCCACCAATGTGGTAGAAAAAGCCGCAATGCAGAGGTCTTTCCCGTCAAACGATTCATGAATTGCCGCCATAACCACGTCGGTTAGGTTATGCATTTCGTTCAGAATCTCTTCTTCCGACCTTTGTCTGCCAATAATGATATTCGCCGTCATTTCTGCTCATCCAGAATCTTCGGAGCCTCAGGCGGCTCAACAGCGGCGTAAAAAATCACTACGTCATCTTCTGCAACCCGACCGTAAACCATGGGCTCTACCGCATCGAATTCGACGACCCCATCAGTGTTAGTGGCGATCCATGTGAGGACGGTACTTTGGGTCATTTCACCCGTTGGAACCCCCACCGTCTGGCCGTCGTCACCCGCATCCACATCCCACTCAAGACTACGACAGACAACCCAATACAGGCCATCTTCAGGAGGATTTTTGAAATCAAATTGCTTAAAACACATTGGCAACACCTCCGGTAACACCCCGCCGAAATAGCAGGGCTTATGTGATATATAATAACTCACATCCCTAGTAATTCAAAGGAATTAAAGAAAAATATTAGATTGACAGCACCAGCAGTCTGCAACTAATATATATCACATGAAGCCTAGCCACATCCGGCAAGGCAACACCGGAGAAAACCGATGTCTACCCCAAATCCAATCACCGGCCTAGTGGCCACCATTGCATTCATTGACGTGTCTGCAAACTTCGACCTTGGCGCTCCTGCTCACCACAACCCAAGCATTCGCTGGAATGGCTGGTGCTGCCCCTATTTCACATTCGACAATGCCTTGAAACTCTGCGAGCAACTGAAGAAAATGAAAGAGATGGGCATTGGTTCAGCTGAAATGATCTATGACCAAGCCGCAGATCAATTTATCTATACCGACAGCGACAACGGCGATGACGGTGAAACTGATAAGTATGGCCATACCCTTATCGATATTGATGGCACAGCCATCAAAGCCTATTCAATTGGCGCATGGGCTTGGTGCTGGAATGAAGATCCACAAGCCCAACTGAATCAACCGGTTTAATGATTTTTTGAAGAGGAAAAAACGAAATGCTGGATACCAATCAAATCCCCGAAGATATTTTGCACGCCCTGACCCAACGCGGCCACAGCCAAGACGACATCAAGGCCATGACGCCACTAAAAGCATTCAGCGAATATTGCAACTGGAATGGCATGTCTGGCTGGGGCTCCACACTCTGGAGCGCGGTTGAAAGTCTGAAAGATGCGCACACACCATAACAAAGCGAATAGCCATGCACACCCTCGCGCTTCGTGCTAAGGAATATGCCTTTAAGGTGCATTCCAAACAGCGTCGTAAATATACTGACGCCCCCTATTTCGAGCATCTAGCCGAGGTCGCCGGCCTTGTGTCCACTGTTAGCAATGACCATCCCAATGCCCAAGTAACGCTGGCCACAGCATGGCTTCACGATTCTATCGAGGATCAGGCTGCGCAATATCACGAGTTAGCAAGCCTGTTTGGCGAATCTGTTGCAGCTGGCGTGCTTTTGCTCTCCGATCTGGAGCAAGGTACACGCGCAGAGCGTAAAGCTGCTTCTCGTCAACGTCTTGCAACTGCCCCAGCGTGGATTCAAGACATCAAGGTGGCCGATATAATAAGCAACACATCAACGATTGCCATTCACGATCCTAAGTTCGCGAAAGTTTATCTTAAAGAAAAGCAGCTCCTGCTGGATGTCTTAACGCTTGCCAATCCTTCATTACTTACCATCGCCAGATCTCACATCAACCCTCCAACAACATCGAATATCGAAGCGATAAAATGAACTGGCTTAGAATGGACAAACCACTGAGGAAGGGCTAATATATACCCCATAAGCCCAGTTATTCTACAGGGCATTCTTAGGAGCAAACCATGCCGGATCAGAACCTAGATATCCTTCGCCAGCGAGCAGAACAAATGGGAGAAGAAGGCAATTATCGCACCAGTGGCATCAACGCGATGAAGGCCTTAGAAGAATTCCATAATCGCATCATCAATGCCACCGAATTACAAGATCGCCTTGATCGCATCGATGCCGCTAAACGTGCCCCACTCCAAAATGGCGACTGGATCAGCTTCAATGATGGTCGCCAACAATGGCGATTTGAGGGCATGGGCTTCGGCAACATCGAGGACTTGCGCAAGACAGCAGGTTTAGGTCGTAATACGCTTAAGCCGTTTCAGACAACAGACGGCACACTATTTGAAACCATGCGTGAAGCTAAAAAACATGAACTGGCAACCGTGGTCACAGCCAATTTGCAGCGTGATTGTTATTTGCCAAAACCATTACCCGCAGCCGCCTAAATAACCCCCCACTGGCCGCGTCAAGACACGGCCAGTGGCACAATCCCTTTCAGCCAAAGGCCGTCAATTGCTATACCTACTCTGCCTACTTGCATACACACACATCAGTCTTTACGTCATCGCCAAAAACATGCGAAGACTTGGTAATCCATCAACCCTTGAACCGACACAAGCACAAATCATCCGGCTCACTTCTGTCGCGTTAGCAATATCGAACCTGCTATTGTTATCGCCCGTGATCATCGAAATGGCCGTTCTATCCGCCTTATCCAACGGTGAGCCCATCAACGTCTACCAAGGGTTTATGAGTAGCGATTACATTTACTGGATGATGGGGGCGGGTAGCCTAATTGGGATCATTCTTGCAGTCAAAAATCTTCTCATGCTCCAAAACCAAGGGGATCACAGCTTATCGGCCACCTTCCCCCCCACAATATCACTACTCTGCGCAGGGTTCTTTGCGTTAGTGGTGGCCGATAGTGTGCTGTTTTACTACCCGAACAAAGAAGACACGGGGTCGATCAATGTCGGCCTGCTCAAAGAGATATATCCAGGGAAGATCACCCAAATACCTTGCGATGGAATGATCCCGATCAAAGATGCCCACTCCGATGTGGCCACCTACCGCTGCCCAAAAAATCAGATAATCATTTTGGGACGCATGAGCTCACAACCCTTGGTGCCGTGGGGCAACTACACAGAAGGTAAAAGCGAAGAAATACCGATCTTGATAAAAAAAATCATGGCAGAAGCTAAAAAGTAGGTGTTTGCTAGCAGACGCACCAAATCATTCCACCTGATATTAGTTGAATGAAATCCGGCAGCGAGCTAATATATATTTCATGAAGCCCGCATTTTGCAGGGTATAACCGGAGCCCTCCCGATGACCATCATGGATGAACAAACCCAAGAAATCCTCGTCACCCCCCTCAAGGCAGCACGCGCCCAGATCAAAACACCTTGCGTGGGTGACTACCTTCAATACGAATCCGGCCAATTAGAGCGTGTGTGCCAAGTATCTCCTGGCTCGCTACGCACATTCGGCAAGGTGTATCCCACATCGATTCACCTGCACCATACAGGTGAAGGCTACTATAGCGGCCAACTTAATGTTAATGCGATAGAACTTGATTCCGTCTTCCCCACTAATGATTACATCGATGGCGAGTTCTGGATTTTTCATAATGGCATTTCAACTGGTGGCCGTCATACACAGATCAGCATTCCATGCCGTGTATTTAAGACCACCACACCGTACAACAAGTTGAACGCTTTAGTCGCGCTAAGCGATGAAGAATTAAAGAGCCTTTGTGATCGCTACGATGGCACAAATGCACCTGATGGTTGGACTGGTGAAGAGCTCCACCATGAATTCAATCTTCGTGGCCTTCTCGAATAACTCTCGTCAACGGTAGCCACACCCACATAGAAAAAGCCCTGACTCACTGAGCAGGGCTTTGTCTATCATATTCCGAAAATACCAGCACCAGCACTCATCAGCACCACACCGATAAACGGATCAATCCCCTAACAAGTAACGCGACACACTGCTCTCCCGCATTAATGGCTCTGGATAGATGTAGACTAATTTGCGGCCTTCCTCATCAGTTTTGCGGAACATAAAGTAATAGCTGTAACTCGTACCGCTAAAGCCTGTGCCACCCTGAATGTAGCATTGGTTGGCGATAAATCCGACCGTATGCATGCCGCATGGTGCATATCCGGCTACTTCTACTGAATCAGCCTCAGCCATCAAGCAGAAAGCTGCGCGTAACTGATCCTTGTTGTAACTCAGCATTTTTTTCCCGCGCATCTCTTTCAGATAACCCTGCTTCTGCAGGCTATTCAGAGTTTTGCGCAGGCGTTGGATGAGTACCTTACGTATCTTTCTTTGGAAATAGGCACGGTCTTCTCCCACTATTTTGCTTAGGTCAATCTTAGTGCCAATAGGGTACATAGGCTGAGCTAACGGAATATCGCCTGAGATGCCATCTAAAGCGTCGAGCTGCGTAATTGCTTGCATGGGTATACCTCTTTTGCCCTGCGAAATGCGGGGCTTCATGTGATATATAATATCCACAAAAAGTAGAAGAAACAAGCTCAACGCCTAGAATTAGAACCGCCGACCAGACTTGACATGACGAACAAAAAGAGCCAATATATAACACATGAAACCCAGTCGCACCGACAGGGAAAACCGGAGACAAATATGTTCACGATGGACACCAAAAACCAAGAAATCCTCGCTCGCCGCCAAGCAGAACGCGCAAAGATCACCACCCCATGCGTAGGCGACTTTATCCGGTTTGAAACTGGCGAACTTGAACGTGTAAGCCACCTCCACAACGACTCCCTGCAAACATCGCCTGGCGGCTCTATCTACCTTAACGAATCAGGTCATGGCAGTTTTAGCGGCGGTCTAAACCCTGCGATTGAACTGAACACCATCACTCCAACAACCGAAGTGATCGAAGGTAAATTCTGGTTTTTCCACCATGGGATTGCAGGCGCAGGCCGTGCCGTTTACTTTGACATCCCCTGCCGCGTATTCAGCACCAGCGCTCCGTACAATGGCTTTCTTGGATCATCATTGAAAGGCTGGTAACACCAAAAAGATCAATATTGAAGCCCAAGCGCGTTGTTTGGGCAAAACCGGAGAAACCCGATGAAATCAATCAATACATCCGACCTAAATGGTGCTGCCCTTGAATGGGCAGTTGCTAAAGCTGAGGGGGCGATAAGCCAAGACGTTGACGACTTTTGCCTTAGCGTCAAAGGTGAGTTCGCATACCCGACTAACTGGGCACTAGGCGGCGCAATTATTGAACGCGAAGCCATTGCACTAACACCCTACGGCGCAGCCTCTACAGCGCCCAAAAACCCCGAATACTGGGAGGCGTGCATGCATGACCAAGATGAGGTGATCATTCACGTTGGCGACACCCCACTCGTAGCCGCCATGCGCTGCTACGTCGCCAGTGTTCTTGGCAGCGAAGTGGAAGTGCCTGACGAGTGCTTTGCCGAGTAACAGCGAAGCATTCATTCCGCGCCAAGCTCATCCATAGCCAACCTTCAAGCCCTGATTCCCATCCTCGGGGCTCACTGGAGAAAACAGATGTCGCAACACACCCTCCCGCTGAACACCAGCATGGTTTTTGATGAAAAAGCCCTAAGAACAGAATACGGTGAATGCTGGTCACAGTATTGCGCAGCAGAGAACCTACTGGCGCAACATTTGTATCAGCACCCTATTGGCACAGTCGCATCCTCGCCAGATTGCGATAGCGTCGTTCATTTCTTATGGCCTAACCGTGATATCGCTGACAATCAACCACTCACCCTAGCGCTTTACACCGCACCCATCGTGCAATCCGGCGATATTGATTTCGAGCAAGCTTTTTGCCGTTTTGATGTAGGCATGGAATATGGGCAGTGTGAGCAATCTGCCTTGCTCCACATGGCCAAGATATTCAATCAATATGAGAACCACACCCTCAAATCGATTCCACCTGAGATAATGAAAGCCAAAATGGAAGAAGACTAAGAGGCTTGTTTGCCCGACATGCGCCAAGTTCCTGCCACCGTGTCTGCAGTACGCATGCCGAACGCCCTATCTAAACAAACCGCCATCCATGGCGGTTTTTTAATGTCCGCCAGATTGACAGCACCAGCACAGAGAAATAATATAGAACACATGAAGCCCCGCATACCGCAGGGCATATGGGAACTCCAAGATGAGCCGTGAAATCCAACCAAAACCACTTTTTGAAAGTGAAGTATGCTCCCGCTGTTGCGGCACAGGCCACTACTCATTCAACCTCATTTCTGGCACTCGCTGCTTTGGCTGCGGCGGCGTAGGCCACAAGCTCACCAAGCGCGGCCAAGCTGCGCAGACATATCTCAATGAGCTTAGACAAGCAAAGGTTTCCGAACTCAAAGTCGGCGATTTGATCCGTTTTGATCTTCATACTGTCTTTTGCTTCGAGCGCATCACCGCCATAGAACCATCTGAAAACAACGATGGTCGGATTACCATCAGCGCCATTCGCACAAAGACACAACAGCCAATTGGGTTCGTCACCTACCTCACAGCATCCGTCACTCGCGGCTTTACTAACGATGAAAAAATCGCCTTGCGTGAGCAAGCCCTTGCCTACCAGGCCACATTAACCAAGCAAGGCGTACCAAGCAAAAGAGGAAACAAAAAAACCGCCTAATTTGGCGGTTTTTCCAAATGCCATCTGCATTTTGCCCCCTAGTAAGCGGGGGTTAATCAACCTGCTGCATGCGCACAAGTAGAAGCAGTTCCTTTGCATCCCCCAGTTAGCTGGGGTCAATCAACGATTTTCTTCTACCGCCTCCCACATAATGTCCTTTGCATCCCCTAGCCATCGGGGGTCAACCAACTGGCAGCATGAAAATCACACTCTCTGTACTCTTTGCATCCCCCCTAGACAGCGGGGGTCAACCAACAAACTGTCGGATGCCTCACACCCGCGCCCACTTTGCATCCCCCCTAGTCTACGGGGGTCAACCAATTTCTTTTCGTCACACTCGACGCTGCAGGTACTTTGCATCCCCCCTAGCCAGCGGGGGTCAACCAACGCTTTCTTGACTACTATCGGTTTCTCGCTCCTTTGCATCCCCCTTGTCAGCGAGGGTCAACCAACCATATCTTTTGCATGGTTGTAGATCCAGTCCTTTGCATCCCCCCAGCCAGCGGGGGTCAACCAACCGGTAATTCCGATAGTCAGCGATACGTTGACTTTGCATCCCCCCTAGCCAGCGGGGGTCAACCAACTATTCCGGTCTTGTTTGTTGCTGTGCCATCCTTTGCATCCCCCCTAGCCAGCGGGGGTCAACCAACAGGCTTAATGCAGCCAAGTTCGTAGCTCATCTTTGCATCCCCCCTAGCCAGCGGGGGTCAACCAACACTGGTGCCGCAATGTGTCTAGGGCCTTCTCTTTGCATCCCCCCTAGCCAGCGGGGGTCAACCAACCTCAAACAAACATACCACTGATTATTCAGCTTTTTGCATCAAATGCATCGCCAAAAATCACGCTTTTTAGCTTTTCGGCTGCCCCCAATTTTTCCACTTTTCCGCCATGTGAGCCACCCACTCAGCATCCAGCGAACTCATTGCATAGGGAATCGAGTCACCAGGGCACAACTCACGCATCCGGCCTGATGCCAGCGCCACATAACGACGCTCCCCACTGGAAAGCACCCCTACCCGTTCGTACTTGCCATGCCAAGCATCTTGGGCAACATCGTCCAAATAGTCCAATTGAGACTGAGAAACCATAGCCCCTCTTTCTTAAAATAAACCCTATAAAGACACCATGCTACACCTTTAATTGTATTTAGCAAATAGCCAATTGACATGCGTCCAAATAGAGAAGTATATGCAATACAAATCAAAGCATTAAACGATAACGCCGAAGAAACAAAATTAAATTACAACCCCAAAAAACATTGACAAAAGCAACATAAAAGGCCAATATATACCACATCAATCCCAGAAATGAACAGGGATAAACCGGAGAAAACCGATGACTCAAAATATGACTTTTGTAACGCAGCACGAAACCTTGCTATCCCAAGCCAAAACCTACTTCAACGCCATCGGCTTTGACGTACCTGCAAGCTGGCTGGTCTTTAATGCACCACGCCCACTGGTCGGACACAAAACATTCGACGGTGATTTTGTATGTGGTCGCTTCTATGCCGCCATTGATCCATCAGCCGAGTTTGCTGCCGAATATATCCGTAAAAACCTTGAACTCGACGCACGGATCGCTATTTTTGCTCCGCTCGATGCCCAACTGGCCATGGCACTTGATGGCCACAAGTACCGCGACCAATACCTTCAATTGCCGCCAGAACGCCAAGCCAAGATGAAGCACTCATTAATCGAAAAGGTACAGGGGCTGCTCTATCCAGAAGCGATGGCCAAACTTGTAAGAATCAGCTAAACCCGCAATCGAGTAAGCCGCTAACTGATAAGTTGGCGGCGAACATCATGAAGCCGTGCAATGCAGGGCAAAACCGGAGAGACCGCGATGCAAAACCCAATCATCAATACAGATAAGCACATCCTTGTCGCAGACCCCCTACATGGCTGCTTCATTGGCTATGCAACCAATCAACCACAAACCATTGTGCAAATTCCAATGCGGATTGAAGATGGTCAGCCAGATTATGATCATGAACGCAACTGCGATTTCATTTTCCAGTCGCAGCAAGACTTGCTCAGTGCGTGTTTCGCAGAAAACAGCTTTGCCAAGCTGCCAACAATTGCCGATAGCAAAAACATCGTCGTATTCAAACCGTACATTTCGGATGGGCCTGGCTATCAAGGCGATATCGTCTTTGAACTGAAAGACACGAAATTTAGCCAGCAATTATTTGGGCCGTTCTACGACAAAACAGGTGGCAAGGTAACAGCTGATTTGCCGTTCCAAGTCGCGGAAATCATCGAAGTTACTGATGTTGGGGGTGACGACAAGGCTGAACTAGCAAAACCATTTATGGATGAAGCCTGGCTAGGCTACTATCACGAATATTTGCCTGACTGGATTAAATTCATCAAGTTTTCAGATGGAACCGAAGGTTTTATCTTGATCGGCGGCGAACCCTGCTATGTTCTCTTTGTTTACGGCGATCAGGCGTGCAGTTTTGAAATTGACGCCCCCTCACTGCCACCAGATTACGATCCAGACAACATTGAAAAAGATGATTTTGTCGGCAGAACCAGCATGACCCATTATGTGCTTGAGCAGCCATTTAAGGCCTAAATCAAGCGCACAATTAAGATGCCAGCTATCGCTAATTAGCGACTGCTGGCGCTTCATATTCAAGTCGATAACACGACGCTCACAAAGGGGCGAAAAATGAATGTATATGGCATAGCAGTACCAGTTGAGTTAGAAGTCGCCGTGGAAGAATGGATGAAATCTCACAAAAAACCAAACGGTTTTCGTTCTAGTGATTTGGTCGCCTTTATCACAACAAAAAAAGTACCATACCTCAGCCCAGGCAATGCTGCTGAACGCTTCATTCAGAAGCACAAAAACAAAAAACAAATTCAACTTTGTGGCGCTAACAACTGGTGCTGGCGCGATCCTGTTTCTAATTAACCTCAAAGCGCAGCATTGACAAAAAACCAATAGGCGAGCAATATATATCACAAGAAGCCCGATAAATCGTTGGGCAAAACTGGATTAACGCCATGTTCCCCATTAAACGACCCATCGCCACCGCCCTGTTAAATGCAGTTGAAGCTGAAGGCTTTGAATTTACTCACTACCACTCATTCGAGGGATGGTTCGGTGATGGGTGGGAAGTGCATTTAAAACACGGCAATAAACTGGTCGCTCAATCATTCGACGAAGCTGACGGCTACTCTTCCTTCCTACGGATTGGAAACACAAAACTCATCAACAAGTTCCTTGCCATCCCGCTGCTTCGCAACCATTACATTGATCCTGGGCAACCCACGCCCGAACTGCTCACTTATGAATTGATCGGCGAGCAAGAGACCGCAAAACTAATCGCTGTGGTAGCTGAACACGTTGACGCGATCAAAAAAATCTAAACTTTATTGTTCATTGTTATCATTGATTTTCTCATAAAACCTGACCCAGTATTGACAAAAAGTCAATTAAAGGCCATTATATATCACAAGAAGCCCAGCATATTGCAGGGCAAAACCGGAGAAAACCGATGTTTGCATACGAACAAAAAATCCCCCTCAGCCATATTATTGCCACTGATAGCGGCTTTTATGCACACACTGCGATGCAGATGTATCTGCGTAAAGAAGATTCAAAAATGCACGTTCGCAGCCACACCAAGCGTCTATTGAGCGTTAATCGTATTGCCGATGACGCCGCCTATATCATCATTGGCCGCGCTGGGGATGCTATTGCAGCCCAAGACAATTTGCCCGAAGGCGTGACGATTAAGCACACCCCCGACAATTAATTAGCCACTTCACACCCCTCTCAAAAAGGAGGGGCTTCGATTAAAAGCCTCAGGAAAAAAAATGTCATCTCAAACCCAAGCACCAGCACCAGCACCAGCCACCCTGCCACGTTTTAACGTCATTGCCGTGGCAACCGTCAATGTTGCCGTGAAAAATATTGCCGCTAACACTGTAGCGGGAGCGATTGAGTTCGCTAGTAATCGACTCGATTTTCATGATCTACTGGACAATCCACGTATTCAAGCCGGTAAGTACGATCTCGGCCTCGGTACCGAAGTTTCATCAGTAGCATGGGATGAAGGTTGCATCCAGACCTTCCCATGTAGACCCGCTACTGCCTGATGGCACACCAGACTATGGCAAAGCCCACTGGTATGATGAAAACGCGGTAAAGCTGGTTGACGGCCAAACCAAAACCGAAATGCATGCCGAACGCGCCATACTTGCCGCTAAATTCATGCAGGAAATGAACGCAGCTCACGACGACTTCGCCGGCCTTGGTGCTGGGCAAGAAAACAACCTCGGTGCAGAAACGCTTGCCGACTTGATCTATCTGCAAGGCGCGATCATTAGCGGCGGCAAAACAACCACAAACCCATCACGATCCAACCTCACTGCGATCATTCAAGCGCTACCGAGCGCAGCTACATGGCAAACCTACGTCCTCACAACGAGCCGTGTCCCCGCTGCTTCTGACATCAAGTAATGCAATCCTGGTGCTGTTTAACCGCAGCACCAGCAACCTCTGCCGTATATTTAGCCGTTCCCTTACCTACATACGCACTCGCGTATCGATCCTTCCTATACCGCTCCACCACACCAAAACATTAGCTTGACAGCCACAAGCAAAACCTACAATATATATCACATGAAGCCCAGCCAATTCCGGCAGGGCAACACCGGAGCAATACGATGCAAGTAGCCCAACATATCACCAACGTCATTGGCCGCAACACCACAGGCGAACTGTTCTGCAAAGCAGAACTAGCGTCACAAGATGACGTTTTCACCTTTGATCATGCAGTCAAATCATTCGGCCACCTCATTGAACGCAACACGACGGTCAAGGCCAACGAGTTCGCCGATCTGATCGCCCAAAACTACAGCGTAGAAGCCCCACAAACAGCCGAAGTTGTTCGCCTGCTTCGTACCCTCTCCTAACCCACAAAACAAAACGCCCCATTGCTCAGCATTGGGGCGCACTGGAGTAAAATAATGCCTCTACCTACAGGTTGGACAGAAGCGTACCCAAACGGCATTGCAACGAATCCAGATCCGGTCAATGGTGGCATAGTTGATGAGCGCATCATTGATGGCCTATGGTTCTTCGTCGCGAATGCTGACGGAAAATCCGGCGATGACTTCCCCACACGGGATGCTGCACTTGAGGGGCTGCAAAAGCACCTAGCGTCAATTCAATAACTGATCAGCTCACCAGAATATGGCCAATATCAAAAAACTTTCGCCTGGCAATGTTTTGTACACCGTCACAAAGCAATACATGGGCAACACCCGCATCAAAACCGTTGCCGTACATCTTGCTACCATCCTTGAAGTGCATGAAAGGCATGTGATCGCCTCATGGAATGGCAACCCCCCGCGCCGTTATGCAGAATACGAAATCAAGCACTGGCGAACCGAAAAGCCCATCTTAGTATCAGCCGGCATTGGATTTAGCAAGCGATTAGCCACACGGGCAGAAATCAGCGCCATGAAGAGCCAGCACAACGCCCACCTAACCGAAGAGGCTACTGTATGCGCACCACATTAGACGACATGATTCAGCAGCTGCAAGCGCTCAAGGATGCCGGTGTACCTGGCCAAAGCTTCATTGGCGTTCTTAGCAACGACAACAACGGCAATCCAACATTGGTTCAATTGAACATAAGAGCATGCATGGTAAATCTGGCCAAGACTGAGGCCGATAAGGACTGGGAAACCTGCCGCAAAGTATCACGCGGTGGCGTACCGGCTGTTTTAATTCGCTAACCCCAATTGGTACATATCCAAGCCCTACTCAGCGAGTCAGGGCTTTTATCTTAAGTGGCTCAGGCTCGCAGCCATATAGCCCGCTTCCAGCTGCATTCCATACATACCCCACGCCCCGATTCAAAACAAGCCCATCAAAGCCCAAGGCTCGTCTATCACGCCCTGCGACATAAAAAAACAGCCCTGACTAATCAGGGCTGTTTCGGCATTCACTTTAAGAAGGCACGTAAGAGCGTCACGCCCAATAGCAGCACCAGCACCGGCCAGAGCTACTTCATGTCATTGCTCAACCCACACAATCTGCTTCGGATCAATGCCATGCTGTGCTGCACCAGTCGCTTTTCGATGCTCCGCCTCAGGGCTTGATTGGAATGCTACAGCCTCAGCGTGACGGGTGTTCTTTCCGTCAATCCATTGCTGGTGCTGATCCGCCTCCGCTATAGTTTCAAAGCCCAAGGCTTGCACTTCCGCCAGCTCATTCGGGAATTCAATCTTCGCCTCATCCCATTCAATCGGGTTTTGCGTTGCCAATAGCTGCAAATCCTCCGTTAAGCCAGCTTCAATGCCATACCGATCCCAATGGGCTTTGAATAGGCCTTTAATCATGATGGAATCGTCCTGGCTAGCCGCCCGATCTTCAAATAAAGCTATTTGAGTCAGCTCACTGGCCAGCATCCAAGCGACAGCGCCATGAAACACCGGATGATTCACATTTGCCACATCTCGTGCCGACTTGCGCTGGCAACTCACCAAAATCTGTTTGCTACTTGCCATCTTGCATTGAATCAAAACGTCCACGTCTTGCGCCTCTGGCGCTGACCATGGATTACCCTGCCGCCAGCGTGCATCATCCAGCGCTGGAATCTCAGCCCAGTGCGTGGCCGAGCTAATGCCCGTAGATGCGCGGTGAATAACACTAGCCCGTAGGTCTTGGTTTGCAAGGAGCCATGTAGCCACACGGCATTTTTTGTGCCCATCAAAAAAGGCATATTGAACACCGGCTTTAAGGCGCGGATTTTGAGATGTAGACATTAAAGACTCCACGATTGCCCCGTCCGAAATGACTGGGCTTCATGTGATAAATAATATAGCATTAACCTCACCATGTCAAAGAATGGCGAGGGATAAACAGCCCTTGACAACCCAACGACATAAGAACAATATATATCACATGAAGCCCAGCAAATCGCAGGGAAATACCGGAGCCGGAAAATGAGTGCATTACACCGCATACAGACAAAACTAGCCGATATTTTTTCGCCACTGGATGCTGAAGTGCTCGCAGCAAGCAAAGAATGGGCGATTGGTCGCATGGCTGCAATTCAACAGTTTAAGCAAAGCGCCGAGGCACAGTCGCTACGCTCGAACCAATGGGCGTATTACCATCGTCTGTACGATATCGCGGGAGGGAAAACTTGGTATAACGTATTCGATGGCCGAGGCCAAGCATACGTCCTTGATTTCGTAACAAGGAATTGCGAAGCCATTACCACCAAACGAAACGCCAATATCGCTCAAAAACTCGAAAAAGCTGGCGTGTCCGAAATCATCAGCGAGAGCTTCACGCACACCTTAGATGGCTTCGATGGGATTTACGTAGTAAACACCCAGGCCGGCAAGAAAACCGTAACGATCAACACCGTCCGCGCAGGCGGGCATACCATCCAATGCCTACACTTGCGCGTGCTCGTCAAAATTAAATAAACCGCCCTCTGGCTGGTGCATCGCAAAATGCACCAGCTCCCCTCAATTCAAGGGTTAAAACTCTCGCGATCACGCCCGACTTCTGCGACTTAAACAACCCTGCAAAACAGGGAAAAAAAAGCTGCCTGTAGTGTTAGCAAGATTTTTTTCTACAACCCAACTACCCGTGGGATCAATGCACTTCGCCAAATAATACACGCATTAATGTGCCTCGGGGTTTGTTCATTGCACCGGCTTTGTTGCACAAATTAGTGTGAAGACGAACCACCCCAAACCCCAGACGGAT